>CAZYCX010000017.1:0-38695 GCA_964645875.1 uncultured Acidimicrobiaceae bacterium | reverse complement strand
GCGGTGTTCTTGACGATGTACTTGTACAGCGTCACCTTGTCCGCGGTCCGGAGCAACGTGTCGTACTTCATGTCGATCTCCGCCTGACCGGCGGTGCCGACCTCGTGGTGCTGGACCTCGATCTCGATCCCGGCGGCCTCGAGCCGCGCCGTCATCTCGGAGCGAAGGTCCTGGTAGTGATCGGTGGGCGGGACCGGGAAGTAGCCCTCCTTGTAGCGGGGCTTGTATCCCAGGTTGCCGCCGTCTTCGAACTCACCCGAGTTCCAGGCGCCCTCCACCGAGTCGAGGAAGTAGTACCCGGAGTTCTGGTTCTGGCCGAACCTGACGTCGTCGAAGATGTAGAACTCGGCCTCCGGACCCCAGTACGAGGTGTCGGCGAAACCGGTGGAGACCAGATACTCCTCGGCCTTCTTGGCCACGTAGCGTGGGTCCTTCTCGTAGGGGGATCCGGTGACCGGGTCGTGGACGAAGCAGTAGAGGATCAGCGTCTTCCGCGAGCGGAAGACGTCGTCGACCGCGGTGTCCGGATCGGGCTTCAGGATCATGTCCGACTCCTGGATGTCCTGGAAGCCGCGGATGGATGATCCGTCGAAACCGAACCCGTCCTCGAAGGACTCCTCGGTCAGCTGATGCGTCGGGACGGTGAAGTGCTGCACCTGTCCGGGCAGGTCACAGAAACGCAGATCGACGAACTCGTAGCCCTCGTCCTCGACGAGGGACAAGACGTCGGCAGCCGTCTTGGTCACGATGTCTCCTTCCGGTCTGTGGTCGTGGCCAGAAGCAGTTGTATCGGGCATCGTTTGCCGAGCCGTTGCCGAAGTGTGAACTCTGTGTTTCGGAGTTCCCCTGTCGAATACCCACCGACGGCCGACGCGGCATCGATAATCGGACTCGTGATCACCGGCCTCACCTGGGCACGCTATGAGGCTCTGCCCTCGGCGCTAGCCGTCGGGGACTTCCCGGAGCCGCCTGAGGGCGGCTGGATCTGGGTCGACATGGCGGGGGAGAGCGCGCAGGCGATCCGGGAGGTGTGCACGTCGTTCGGAATCGCAGACGAGCTCATCGGCGATGCCCTTGCCGAGGCCAGCCTGCCGATGCTCGAGGAACAGCGCGATCTCGTCTACGTGGTGCTGAACTCACTCCGTACCGGAACCGGCGGACGTCTCGGCCCCACCGAGGTCGACTTGTTCGTCGGGCCGGACTTCGTCCTCTCGGTCCACGAGAGCGACCTCCCTGCCACCGCCCAGACCATTGAGCGTCTCCGACAGGGAATAGGACTGTCCATTCCGTCGCCATCCGGCCTGCTGGCGCACATCGCCATGGTCGAATCTCGTCGGTTCCCCGCTCTGATCGATCATCTCGAAGATCAGGTCGACGCACTCGAGGAGATGGCGATGGGGGCCGATCCCCGTGCGCTCAGCGAGGTCTACGTGCTACGCCGGGATGTGATCGTCCTCCGCCGGGTGGTGACCCCGCAACGGGAGATCTTCGATGAGCTCGCGGAGTCGGGCCACCATCCCCTCATCGACGAACCGTCTCGACGGGAGTTCGAGCGGGTGGTCGCCTATCAGGCGCAGATCCTCGATTCACTCGAGGCGGCGAGATCGCTGCTGGGATCGGCCCTCGAGACCTATCGGGGAGCGGTGGCCGACCAGACCAACGAGATCGTCCGCATCCTGACCGTATTCTCGGCCATCCTTCTCCCACTCAGCCTGATCGCCGGAATCTACGGGATGAACTTCGTGGAGATTCCGTTGGCCCGGGTGCGGCTGGGGTTCTGGATGACGGTCGGGGCTATGACCATCATCGCAGTCGCGCTCTGGCTCTACTTCGGACGCCGTGGGTTCGTTGGTGCACCCCGACGGCGGGATCTGCCCCGGGCCGTCGGCCTCGGTATCCACCACGCGGGAACGGCGCCGACCCGCGTCGTCGGCGACGGCGTCGAGTCGACGGTACGGCGGACGACTGGAAACAACTCCGAGACCGACGACGAGGACCGACCCAGGGGTTGACTACCGTCGCAGCGTCTCATGTCTGCGACGATCGTTCTCGGTGCCCAATGGGGCGATGAAGGCAAGGGCCGCGTCGTCGACTTCTTCGCCGAGAAAGCCGACTACGTGGTGCGGTTCCAGGGGGGCAACAACGCCGGGCACACCATCGTCGTCGGGGACCAGAAGCTGGCCCTCTCACTGATCCCATCCGGGATCCACTACCCGAACTGCACTCCTGTGATCGCGTCGGGCACGGTCATCGACCCCGCTGTCCTCTTCGACGAGATGGACATGCTGTCGGACAAGGGTTTCGATCCGGGCCGGGTGGTGGTCTCGTCCAACGCTCACCTCATCATGCCCTACCACCGCAAGCTCGACGCCGCCATCGAGCGCTACCTCGGAAAGAACCGGATCGGAACCACGAAGAAGGGTATCGGACCGGCCTACACCGACAAGTACGCCCGTTCCGGAATCCGCGTACAGGACCTGTTCGACACCAAGATCTTCACCGAGAAGGTGGAGGCGGCACTGGAGGACAAGAACAAGGTGCTGCCCCGGGTGTACAACACGCTCCCCATGGAGCCCGGCGAGATCATCGACGAATACCTGGGTCATGCGGAACGTCTCCGTCCCCACGTCGCCGATACGTCATTGCTGCTCAACCAGGCCATCCGCTCGGGCGAGGAAGTCCTGTTCGAGGGGGCGCAGGGCACTCTGCTCGACATCGACCACGGCACCTATCCATTCGTCACCTCCTCCAATCCAACTGCTGGAGGTGCCGTGGTCGGGTCGGGAGTGGGGCCGAAGGCGATCGACGACATCGTCGGCGTGGCCAAGGCGTACATCTCCCGGGTCGGGACCGGTCCCTTCCCCACCGAGCTCCACGACGAGGTCGGCGACACGATGATCGAATTGGGTGGGGAATACGGCACCGTCACCGGAAGACGGCGACGCTGCGGGTGGCTCGACCTGGTGGCGCTGCGCTATGCGGTGAGGATCAACAGCCTCACCCGGATCTTCCTGACGAAACTGGACATCCTCTCGGCATTCGACACCATCAAGGTGGCCACCGGCTACCGGTCGGGGGACGATCGATACCAGGAGTTCCCCGTCCAGCAATCCGTTCTCTATCACTGTGAGCCGGAGTACGAGGAGTTGGCCGGATGGCGCCGTGACATCACCACGGTCCGCGACTACGACGACCTGCCCAAGGAGGCTCGCGCCTACATCGAATACACCCAGGAAGCGGTCGAAGCCCCCATCGGTTGGGTGTCGGTGGGCCCGGAGCGCTCCCAGCTGATCGAGATCTCATGAAAGTGTTGCTCATTGGCTCCGGCGGAAGGGAGCACGCGATGGGGTGGAAGCTGGCACAGTCCCCCCGGGTGGCCGAGTTGATCTCCATCCCCGGCAATCCCGGGCTCTCCGAGCTGGGACCGACCGTGGAGGGCATCGACGTCGCCGACGTGGGGGCGATAGCGGCCATGGCGAGACTGCATGGAGTCGACCTGGTCGTGGTCGGCCCCGAGGCGCCGCTCGCCGCCGGGGTGGCCGATGCCGTTTCCCGGCTCGGCATCCCGGTGTTCGGCCCCACCCGTGCCGCTGCTCGCCTCGAGTCCTCGAAGTCGTTCGCCAAGGAAGTCATGACCCGGGCAGGTGTTCCCACCGGAGGCTCGGAAACCTTCGACGACCCGGCGGCGGCTGCCGCCCACATCGACGGCCGGGACGGACCATATGTGGTGAAGGCCGACGGTCTCGCCGGCGGCAAAGGTGTGCTGGTCACCGACTCCCGCGCCGACGCCAAGTCCTGGGTCGAGCACTGGACCGAGACCGGACCGGTGGTGGTCGAGGAATTCCTCGACGGACCGGAGGTGAGCGTCTTCGCCGTCTGCACCGAGACCGGCGCCGTGCCCCTGGAGCCGGCCCGTGACTACAAGCGCCTGCTCGAAGGCGACGAGGGTCCCAACACCGGGGGAATGGGATCGTTCTCGCCGGTAGACGACCTCTCAGAGAGCCTGATCGAAGAAACCATGGAAAACGTGATCCGACCCACCCTCGATCAGATGCGGGACGACGGCCACCCGTTCACCGGGTTCCTCTACGCCGGGCTCGTGCTGACCGATGACGGCCCGAAGGTCCTGGAGTTCAACGTGAGGTTGGGCGACCCCGAGACCCAGGCAGTCCTGCCCAGGATGAGCAGCGACCTCCTCGAAGTGCTGGAAGGGGCGGAGCCCCGGTGGTCCGACCACTGCACCGTCAACGTCGTGCTCGCCGCCCGTGGCTATCCCACGGCACCGGAGAAGGGTGCCGAGATCCGGGGTCTCGACGACCGGCTCGGTGAGGACGTGATCGTCTTCCATGCCGGGACCGCGGTCGAGGGCAGGAAGCTCTTCGTCGACGGGGGGCGGGTGTTGAGCGTGGTGGGGGTGGGCGACGACCTCGACATGGCTCGGGACCGTGCCTATGAGGCCGCAGAGCGGATCACCTGGCCGGGAGTGCAGTATCGGCGCGACATCGCCGGCTGAGACGTCGAGCCTCGCAGGCGGTGCCTAAGGGCTCAATCGGGCCGCGGTGTCGACCACGCCCTGACGCAGGGCGTCGAACTGGTCCTGGGTCAGTGCGCTTCTGACCGTCAGCACATCGAGCGTGGTGGCACCACGATCGATGCGCAGGTTCAAACCGAATGCCGCTCCGAGCCCGGAGACCACGATGGCCAGGGCCACCCATGCCTTCTTCACCCGCTGGTCCGTGACTCGTCCCAGGACATCTTCTTCCCATGACCTCACTCTGTCTCCCTCCTTCGACGGGAAGGAGCGCCTTTGGGCCCACCTGATACCGGTCGGTTAGCGTCCCCGCCATGAGCTATAGAGTTGCGATCGTCATGGGGTCGGGGTCGGACCGGCCCATCATGGAGAAGGCCGGGAAGATGCTCGAACGGTTCGGGATCGAGCACGAGACCCGGGTCCTCTCCGCACACAAGACTCCGGATGAGGCCATCGCCTTCGCCGAGAACGCCGCCGCCAACGGGTTCAGCGTCATCATCGCCGGCGCGGGGAAGGCGGCGCACCTGGGCGGTGTGATGGCGGCGAAGTCGCTGCTCCCGGTGATCGGTGTGCCCATCAACGCCTCACTCGACGGCATGGACGCGCTCCTGGCCACGGTGCAGATGCCGACCGGCATCCCCGTGGCGACCGTCGCCGTCGACGGGGCGACCAACGCCGCCCTCCTCGCCGTCGCCATCCTGGCCGTCGGCGACCAGGAACTGACCAACGAGCTCGCCGACTATCGCAAAGAGCTTGCGGAGAAGACCCTGGCGGGTTGAATCCCCTGCAGACGAATAGCATCGGGCCGACATGAGCGAGATCTCCTTCGACAATCCCGACCCCCACGACTTCCTCGGCATCGACGCCCTGCTCAGCGAGGACGAGCGTCTCCTGCGCGACACCGTGCGCCAGTTCGTCGACAAGGAGATCAAGCCGCACGTCGCCGAGTGGTGGGACGAAGGGGTGATCCCCCATGAGGACCTGGCCCGCAAGTTCGGTGAGATGGGGATGCTCGGCATGCACCTCGAGGGCTACGGGTGCGCCGGCACGTCGGCCACCTCCTATGGCCTGACCAGCCTGGAGTTGGAGGCGGGAGACTCGGGGATCCGCTCTTTCGTGTCTGTCCAGGGCTCGTTGGCGATGTTCCCCATCTGGAAGTTCGGGTCAGAGGACCAAAAGGAGACCTGGCTACCCCGGATGGCGAAGGGTGAGGTCATCGGCTGCTTCGGGCTCACCGAGGCCGACTCCGGCTCCGACCCGGCGTCGATGCGCACCAACGCCCGCCGCGACGGGTCGGACTGGATCATCAACGGCTCCAAGATGTGGATCACCAACGGGTCGATCGCCGACATCGCCATCATCTGGGCCCGGACCGACGAAGGGGTGCGGGGCTTCATCGTCCCCACCGACATCCCGGGGTTCACCACCCAGGACATCAAGAAGAAGGCGTCTCTGCGCGCCTCGGTCACTTCCGAACTGGCCCTCGACGATGTCCGGGTGCCGGACGACTTCGCCCTCCCCGGAGTGACGTCGATGCGGGGGCCGTTGTCTTGTCTCAACGAGGCCCGCTTCGGGATCGTCTTCGGCGCCATCGGGGCGGCGCGTGACTGCTACGAGACGGCCCTCGCCTACTCGAAGGAGCGAGAGCAGTTCGGCCGGCCGATCGGATCGTTCCAGCTCACCCAGAAGAAGCTGGTCGAGATGATGGTGACCGTGGAGAGGGGCACCCTCCTGGCGCTCCATCTCGGTCGTCGCAAAGACGAGGGAAAGCTCTCCCCCGAGCAGGTCTCCTTCGGCAAGTTCGACAACGTCCGCAACGCTCTCGAAGTGGCCCGCAGCGCACGCTCGATACTCGGAGGCAACGGGATCACCCTCGAGTACCCGGTGTTCCGCCATATGGCCAACCTGGAGACGGTGTTCACCTACGAGGGCACCAACGAGATCCACACCCTGGTCATGGGTCAGGCGATCACCGGCCTCAACGCCTTCACGTAGGCCCGTTCCACCGTTTTCGCGCATCCGATGCGCTGAAAGCGCGCCATCTGATGCGCGAAAACGGGGAGGTGGTGGCGGCTAGAGGTAGTCGGGGAGGTCGCCGTTGCGGTCGACGACCACGTCGTCGAGGTCGAGCCAACCGGCGACGAGTTCCAGCTCCTTGCCCAGCGCCCGCCCCACCTTCTTCAGGTCGACCCCGGGCTCGGCGAAAGCACCCTTGACCTGGAGGGCGTTGCGGCGCCGGTCGGTCTTCAGATCGACCCTGGCCACCAGATCGCCGTCATGGAGGAATGGGAGCACGTAGTAGCCGTAGACCCGTTTCGGCTCGGGCACATAGATCTCGATTCGGTAATGGAAGTCCCAGAGTCTCTCCACCCGGTCGCGGTGCCAGATGAGGTTGTCGAACGGGGACAGGAGGGCGGTGCCTCTCTGCCATCGAGGCATGGGGACCTCGGGATGGAGGTATGCCGGCTTTCCCCAACCTTCGACCTCTACCTCCTCCAGATCGCCGGCCGCGACGAGACGACGCAATACCGGCCGCGCCGCTGGCATCCGAATCCGGTAGTAGTCCGCCAGGTCCTCGGCGGTGGCGACGCCCATGGAACGAGCCGCGAGCACGAGCAACTCGGCCAGCGCCTCGTCGTGCCCCGGCTCGGGTGCCTCCAGGTGCTCGCGGGGGATCACCCTCTCAGGTAGGTCGTACATCCTCACGAAGTTGGGACGTGCCGCCGTGGTCACCTTGCCCTGGAGGAACAACATCTCCAGCGCCACCTTGCCGTTGGACCAGTTCCACATCCCCTCCCCCTTCTCGCCGGGGTCGTCGAGATGACTGGTCCGCAGTGGGCCCTTGGCCCGTACCTCGTCGAGGACTGCCTCCATGTAGCCGGGCTGCTCGGCGATCAGCTTCTCGGCCCGGTTCCACTGCCAACCGTGGTTCATCCGCCAGCGGAAGAGACGGTGCTGGTCGCTCGGCATGAGGGATGCCATGTGTCCCCAATACTCGAACATCTCGCCGGAGCCCCACAACCAGTCGTCGAGTGCCTGGGTGTCATAGGGACCAACCCGGGAGAAGAAGGGCATGTAGTGGGCGCGACTGAAGACATTGACCGAGTCGAGCTGGATCACACCGACCCTGTCGAGCACCTTCCGGAAGTGCCGGGCATCCACCCGCCCGCCGGCGCGGCCGTCGATGAAGCCCTGTGCCCCCAGGGCATAACGACGCGCCTGGTCGTTCCTCAGCTTCCGCATGTGTCTCCTCACGCTACCGGCGTGCCATGATCATCCCCGTGATCGAGCGTTACACGCTTCCCGCCATGGGAGAGCTCTGGTCGGACCAGCACAAGCTCCAGACCTGGAAGAGCGTCGAGGTGGCGGCGCTGCGCTCCTTCGAGCAGTTGGGCAGAGTCCCCCCCGGGGTGGCCGACGCCACCGAGGGCGCTCGTTGCCCGAACCCCGCGGAGGTGGAAGCGAGGGAGGCCGTCACCAACCACGATCTGGCCGCGTTCGTCGATCTGCTCGGGATGGCGGCCGGAGATGAAGCCGCCGGCTGGGTCCACTACGGCCTGACCTCCTCCGACGTCCTCGACACCGCGAGCGGGCTCATTCTCCGCGACGCCGCCGATCTCATCTCCTCCGCCCTGTCCGACCTCCGCTCCACCGTGGTACGTCGCGCCTTCGAGCACCGAGACACCTTCATGATCGGCCGCACCCACGGGATCTGGGCCGAGCCGACCACCTTCGGTCTCAAGCTCGCCGGGTGGGCCTTCGAGCTGAGCCGTGACGAACATCGGATTGGCGCGGCCAGGGAGACGATCGCCGTGGGCAAGATCTCGGGAGCAGTCGGGACCTACGCCCACGTTCCCGCTCAGGTCGAGGCCGATGTCTGCTCTGCCCTCGGTCTCGGGGTCGAGCCGGCATCGACCCAGGTCACAGCGCGCGATCGTCATGCGCAATACCTGTCCACCCTGGCCTTGGTGGGGGCGTCGATCGAGCGGATGGCGACCGAGATCCGTCACCTCCAGCGTTCGGAGGTCGGGGAGGCCCGAGAGGGCTTCAGCCAGGGGCAGAAGGGCTCGTCGGCCATGCCCCACAAACGAAACCCGATCCTGTCGGAGCGCATGACGGGGATGGCCCGTCTCCTCCGCGGCTACGCCCAGGTGGGTCTCGAGAACGTCGCACTGTGGCACGAGCGAGACATCTCCCACTCGTCTGCGGAGAGGGTCGCCCTGGCAGACGCTTCCATCGTCCTCCACTACATGCTGGTGAAATTCAAGGGTCTGGTCGACGATCTGGTGGTCGACGCGGAGCGGATGATGTCCAACCTGGAGACGACCAAAGGACTCGTGTTCAGCCAGGCCGTCCTGCTGGCGCTCGTCGAGGCGGGGATGACCCGCGACGAGGCCTATCGGATCGTCCAGCGAAACGCCATGGAGGCCTGGGACGACAAGGGGCACCTACGCGACCTGCTGCGCGCCGACCCCGACGCCGAACTGGACGACGACCAGCTCGACCTGTGTTTCTCTCTCGAACGCGTTGTCGAGACCTCCACCCCTGTGTTCGAGCGTCTCGGGAAACTGTGCTAGCCGTCGCCCGTCCCTGGCCGTTTTCGCGCATCGGATGCGCTCAAAACGCGCCATTCGATGCGCGAAAAGGGTGGAGTCGTCAGCCGAGGTCGTAGACGCGGGCCAGGTCCTCTTTGAAGGGGCGGGTGGGCAACAGCACCTGAGCGCCGTAGGAGGTGCGGTACTCGCGCACCGAGAGGGAGAACCGGGCCACCGAGTTCTTCGAGATGCCCCGGTAGCGCCAGGCTTCCCCCACCGCCTGGCTCAACGACCACGACGAGTCGAGGCGCAAGGAAGACGACACCGCGGCGAGACGATCGACCAGGGAAGCCGGTGACGAGAAGTGGGCGGCCTTGCCGGCGAGCTGGAACAGAACATCCTGTTGTCGCTGCTGTCGGGTGAAGTCCGAACCTCCCACTCTCCTCCATTCGTCATCGATCAACTGCTCGGGTTGGCGCGAGCGAACCCAGGCGAGCGCGTTCGCGCCGTCGACGACCTGGCATCCGGATTCCTCCAACTCCAGATGTGCCTTGGCATCGCGGGTCGGATGGTCGACGCAGACGGTGATCCCGCCCATGACGTCGACGAGACGGGCGAAACCCCCGAAGTCGATCCGGGCGACGTGGTCGATCGGGATCCCGGTGTAGTCCTCCACCATGATCGCCATGAGCTCCAGACCAGACGCTCCTCTCGAGCACCCGCCGAGACCCGAGTTCAACCTGGTGAACGTCTGCCGGCACAAGTTCCACACGAACAGGTCGCGGGGCAGGCTCACCATGATCGGAGCGGCTCCGTCGGTGGGCTGGAGGGCCAGGATGATGGTGTCGGCCAGGAAACCGGAGGCGTCGGTCCCCACCAGGAGATAGGAGTCGAACACCCCGTCGGGGATCGGCTCACCGAATGCCGCGGTGTTGAACGGCGGTTGGTCCGGCTGCTCCGCCAGACGAGCCTCGATCAGAGCCATCTCCGCGTCCAGGTCGTAGACGGGCTCATCGAAGTCGTAGAGGGTGGGAGGCGGGGACGGGTCCGACTCTTCGGGCCAGGCTTCGATGGCCAACCGCGCATCCTGGGGAGCGAAGTCCTCGACCGCCACGGTCTCCAGGGCAGCGTTCACCCGATGGGCGTAGAAGCCCCCCAAGCCGAGCAATGTGCCCGCGACGACGATGGCCAAGGCCTTCCACGGATGGAAGACGATGTACTCCAGAACGCGCAAAACCCGCGAAAGTCTACGTATGAGTTTCCTCTAGGGCCGGTTGATGTAGACGGTTCCTGTGAACAGAGCCACGGTCCGACCGTCGCCGCGAACCACCTCCGCCCGATAGGTCCCCAGCGTGCGGCCCCGCGTCACCTCCCTGACCCGGGCCTCGAGGCGGTCTCCCGGTCGGCTCGCCGCGGTGAGGACCAGATGGGTGTCGATGGCGACGGCGGCATCTCCGGCGTTGTTGGAAGCCAACGAGAAAGCGCAATCCGCCAGCGAGAAGATCATCCCACCATGACCTACTCCCAGGAAGTTTGTGTGTGACTCCTCGACCGCCATGGCGACGACTATCTCCTCGTCGGTGACGTCGATCAGTTCGATGCCCAAACCTTTGGCGTATGCGTCGTCGGCGAGGAGCCCGGCGACACGTTCACGCTCGAATCCACTCATCCTCGCCAGGCTAGAGGGACGGCTTCAGACCTCGGCGCCAGCGACGCTACGCTGCCGCGGCGTGCTGGCACTCCCACACATCGCATCCGGCAAGGTCAGGGAGATCTACGAGATCGATCCCGCCCACCTCCTCTTCGTGGCCACCGACCGGATCTCGGCCTACGACGTGATCCTCGACCAGACCATCCCCGACAAGGGGCGGGTGTTGACCGGACTCAGCCTCCACTTCTTCGAGCTGCTCGACACACCGAACCACCTGGTGACCACCGACCTCTCCGGGATCGAAGGTCTCACCGACGAACAGCTCGCCGAACTGGCCGGTCGGGCGATGGTGGTGCGTCGGGCGGATGTCGTCCCCGTCGAGTGCGTGGTACGCGGCTATCTCTACGGATCTTCGTGGCGGGAGTACCGGGATGGCGGCGGCCCCACCACCGAACATCTCCCCGAAGGTCTGCAGCTCGCCGACAAGCTTCCCGAACCGATCTTCACCCCGGCAACCAAGGCAGCCAGTGGCCACGATGAGAACATCACCGAGGCCCAGACCCGGGAGATGCTCGGAGACGAGCTCTACGAGGAGCTGAAGACAACGTCGATCGACATCTACACCCGAGCCAACGACTACGCCGCCGACAAGGGAGTGATCCTGGCCGACACGAAGTTCGAGTTCGGCCACGCCAACGGCGAGTTGCTACTCATCGATGAGGTGCTGACCCCCGACTCCTCCCGCTACTGGCCCGCCGACGCCTACGAGCCCGCCGGCGAGATCCCCTCGTTCGACAAGCAGTACGTGCGCGAGTGGCTGGAACGCCAACCCTGGGACAAGAGCCCGCCCGCCCCAGCTCTGCCCGACGAGATCGTTGCGGGGACCCGACAGCGATACGTGGAGGCCTACGAGCGGATAACCGGCAAGAGCTTCGACGACTACCTCGGAGCCACCGGGCGATGAAGGTGACGGTCACCATCGACCGACGACCGGAGATCGCCGACCCCGAGGGGACCACGGTCGAACGAGCCCTCCACGAGCTCGGATTCACCGAAGCGAGGTCGGTGCGCATGGACCGGGTGATCCACATGGAAGTCGACGGCGACGACCCCGCCGAGGTGACAGCGAGGGTCGAGGACATGTGCCGCCAGCTCCTCGCCAACCCGGTGTTGGAGGACTTCTCGGTAGAGGTGGAGACGTGAGAGCAGCGGTCGTGGTTTTCCCGGGGGTCAACTGCGAGCACGACGTAGTCCATGCTCTCAATGCCCTCGGCGGCGAGGCGGAACTGGTCTGGCATCGGGAGACCGACCTCGCCGGATTCGACGGAGTGGTGCTCCCCGGTGGGTTCGCCCATGGAGACGCCCTGCGCACCGGGGCGATCGCCCGCTTCTCCCCGGCGATGAGAGAGGTGGCGCGGCTGGCGTCCGTGGGGGCTCCTGTCCTGGGGATATGCAACGGCTGGCAGATGCTCTGCGAGGCGGGTCTCATCCCGGGTGCCCATATCGCCAATCGTGACCTGTCGTTCATCTGCCGGTTCGAAGAGGTCGAGGTGGTCGATACCGACTCGATCCTCACTCGGGCCGCTACCCCCGGACAGCGACTCAGGATCCCGCTGAATTCCTATGAGGGGAACTGGGTCGATCCCTCGGATGCCGGCCGGGTGGTGCTCCGCTATCTGGGCGACCCCAACGGCTCCCAGGACCGCGCCGCGGCGGTGGCGAACGCCGCCGGCAACGTCGTCGGGGTGATGCCTCACCCGGAGCGGGCCACCGACGGGCTGCTCGGGTCGACCGACGGGCAGATCCTCCTCGAGAGCTTCCTCGGCTCCCTCGTCCCCGCATGACCACGACGCAGGAACCGATCCACCGCCAGTTGGGCATGACCGACGCCGAGTATCGGAAAGTCGTCGACATCCTGGACCGCGATCCCCGGCCCGCCGAACTGGCCATGTACTCGGTGATGTGGTCGGAGCACTGCTCCTACAAGTCGTCCCGCAAGCATCTGAGTCGTTTCCCTACCGAGGCCGACTGGGTGGTGGTGGGCCCGGGCGAGAACGCAGGGGTGGTCGACATCGGAGACGGGTGGCTGGCCGCCCTCCGCATCGAGAGCCACAACCATCCCTCGTTCGTTGAGCCCTACCAGGGAGCGGCGACCGGGGTGGGGGGCATCCTCCGGGACGTTTTCACCATGGGAGCGCGGCCCATCGCTCTCTGGGATCAGATCCGCTTCGGTCCCCTCGACGAGCCCAAGAACCGTTACCTGTTCAAGGGGGTCGTCTCCGGCATCGCCGGCTATGGCAACGCGGTCGGGGTCCCCACGGTCGGCGGCGAGGTCGAGTTCGACGATTGCTACACCGGCAACCCCCTGGTCAACGTGATGTGTCTCGGTCTGCTCCACCGGGATCAGCTGGTGCTGGGCACCGCCGGAGGTCCCGGTTCGGTGGCCGTGCTGCTGGGCAAGGCGACCGGACGCGACGGGATCGGGGGAGCCAGCGTTCTGGCATCTGCCTCGTTCGACGAGTCGTCGGGGGAGAAGCGGCCCTCGGTGCAGGTGGGGGACCCGTTCGAGGAGAAGAAGCTGATCGAAGCCTGTCTCGAGCTCTATGAGCGCGGTCTCGTGGTCGGTGTCCAGGACCTGGGGGCCGCCGGGCTTTCCTGCGCCACGTCCGAGCCCGCTGGTCGAGCCGGGGTGGGCATGGAGGTCGATCTCGACGCGGTCCACACCCGGGAGACCGGGATGACCGCACCCGAGCTCTTGATGTCGGAATCCCAGGAGCGGATGATGGCATTCGTCGAAACCGACAATGTCGACGACGTCCTCGCCGTCGCCGACAAATGGGAGATCGACTCTGCGGTCATCGGTGAGGTCCGCCCCGGAGAGACCCTCACGATCAGACTCGACGGGGAAGTGGTGGCCGAGGTCCCGGCAGCCTCGCTCGCTGACGATGCCCCGCTCTACGACCGTCCCGCGGCTCGACCGACCTGGCTCGACGAGATCCAGGCGATGCATGCCGACCGGGAAGTGCACGACGTCGGAGAGACCCTGCTCGAGCTGCTCTCCGACCCTGCCATCGGCTCGTCGGCCTGGATCCACACCCAGTACGACCACATGCTCTTCCTCAACACGGTGGTCGGGCCCGGGTCCGACGGCACCCTGCTCCGGGTCAAGGGAACGGACAAGGCGCTCGCGGTGTCGACCGACGGGAACGGCCGGCTCTGTTACCTCGACCCGCGGGTCGGCGCCGCCCGCCTCGTCTTCGAGGCCGCACTGAACGTCGCGGTCACCGGAGCCCGCCCGCTGGCCGTCGTGGACAACCTCAACTTCGGCAATCCCGAGAAACCCGAGGTCATGTGGCAGTTCAAGGAGACGGTGGAGGGTATGTCCGAGGCCTGTGAAGCCCTCGGCATCCCGGTCGTCGGGGGAAACGTCTCGTTCTACAACGAGACCGACGGGGTGGACATCCATCCCACTCCGGTGGTCGGGCTGCTCGGTCTGGCCGATCCGATGCCGGCGGACCCACCCCGCCTCTCCCGGGCCCGGGAGGGCATGGAGATATGGGAAGTGGGTCCGGTTCCGTCTCCCAACCTCGCCGGCTCTTCCCTGCAGCGTCATGACGGCACGCTCGGTGGGCGACCTACCCCCCCGAGTCCCGAAACCGCCGCCAGGGTGGTCACCCTCGCCGCGGAGCTCGCCCACCGAGCCGCCGTGCTGCACGACATCTCCGACGGGGGGCTCGCCGTGGCATTGGCCGAGATATGCATCGTCTCCGGGGTCGGAGCCGTCGTGGAGGCCGTTCACCCGTTCTCCGAGGACCCGCACCGGTTTCTGGTAATCGCCGAGCCAGGGACGATCGAGCTCCCCACCGACATCTCTCGAAGGATTGGGACCATTGGCGGCAAGGAAGTCTCGATCAACGGCGATGTCGTCGCCTTCGATCGTTGCGCCGACGCCTGGCACCACGCCCTGCAGCGAGCCCTCGGCGCGGGCCCGACCTGACGACCCGATAGCATCGAAGCGTGGTCAGAAGGATCGGCATCCTCACCGCCGGCGGCGACAGCCCCGGGCTGAACGCCGCGATCAGGGCCGTCGGCGTCGCCCTCGGCGACTGACGCTGTCCCCAGCAATCCTGTAGGGGAGGCCAAGTGCGGGGGCCCCTACGAGCTCTGAAACGCCTCGAGTGAAGCGCCGACGTAGTCTCGGGTCGTGACCGACCGACCACTGGGCGCCATCCTCACCGGTGGCCGCAGCACCCGCATGGGACGCGACAAGGCCGACGTGGCCGTCGCGGGCCGTCCGATGCTGGACCGGGTCGCCGCGGCGCTGGCCGTGGTGTCGGACCGTGTCGTGGTCCTCGGCTCCGACCGACCCGGGTGGGAGTGCTGGCCCGACTCGGTGCACGCCCAGGGGCCGTTGGCGGGAATCGCCACCGCCCTGTCCCGGACCGACACCGCCCGGATCGTCGTTGTCGCGGTCGACCACCCCTTCGTGACCTCCCGGCTCCTCGAGCGCCTGGTGGCCGTGGAGTCGGATCTCCCGGTGGTCCCCGTCGACGAGAGCGGTGTCCGACAGGTCACCTGCGCCGTATACCCCGCCAACATCGCCTCGGCAGCCCATGACGAGGCGACTTCCGGCGGTTCGATCCAGACCCTCCTCGACCGGGTCTCGTTTCGTCCGGTGGCTCCCGACGAATGGAAGCAGTGGGGCGAGGACGGACGGTCGTGGTTCAGCGTCGATGACGAAGAGGCGCTGCAACGAGGTGTGGAGACGTTCCTGGGCGAGAGATCCCAATAGGCTTTGCCCATGAGCGAGAGGATCACCGGTCTCATCTACGTCGGAGACCCGATGTGCTCGTGGTGCTGGGGTTTCGCCCCCGAGATCGAGTCGCTCGCCGAGGACCTTCCCGTCGAGGTGGTCGTGGGGGGGCTCAGGCCCGGCCCCATGGCCCAGGTGCTCGACGAGCGTATGGCCGAGTTCCTTCGCCACCACTGGGAAGAGATCTCCGAGCGAACCGGACAGCCCTTCGACACGTCCTTTCTCGCTCGCCGCGACGATTGGCTATACGACACCGAACCGGCGGCGATCGCCATCACCCAGGTTCGAGAAGTCCTCCCGGACCGCACTCTCGACTACTTCACCGATGTGCAGATGGCCTTCTATGGAAACGGTGAGGATGTCACCGACTTCGAAGTGCTCTCCTCCCTGACCTCCGACTACGGCATCGATGTCGAGAGATTCGCCGCCGACCTCGCCAGCGAAGGGGCCAAGAAACAGGCCTGGGAGGACTTCTCACGAGCCCGCAATTGGGGGATCAGCGGGTTCCCCACTCTGGTCGGCGAGCTGGAGGACGGACGTCTCGCCCTCCTCGCGCGGGGATGGACCTCCGCGGACGTCGTCAGAGAGCGCATCGCCTCGATGGCCGAGGCGGAGGCCAGTTGAGGGCACCTCACATCCCGATCCCGAGATCCCACCCCGGCGCTCTGGGCATCGGGGAGGGAGCCTGGCTCGCGCCGGCTCGGTCCTCACCGAGTCCCGCCTACCTCGAGTTGCTCGCCGCTTATCGCGAAATTCTCGGCTGAAAGTCCCCTGCAGAACTGTGAACTGGAACGGGACAGACCTAGCATCGAGTCGTGCCCGAGGAGGCGAGTACCTGGCTGTCGGATAGGCCCCGCGAGGCCTGTGGAGTCATAGCCGCCTACTCGACCACGGAGCGGGTTTCACACGTCCTCTACTTCGGACTCTTCGCCCTCCAGCATCGTGGACAGGAGTCGGCGGGCATCGCCACATCGGACGGCGAGACGGTGACCGTCTTCAAGGATCTCGGACTGGTCAACCAGGTCTTCGACGAGCCGACCCTCGCCGGTCTCGACGGCCTGCTCGGCATCGGGCACACCCGCTATTCCACCACCGGCTCGAACAACTGGGCCAATGCCCAGCCGGCTCATCGCCAGGTGGGCAACACCAGCGTCGCCCTCGGCCACAATGGCAACCTCACCAACACCGAAGAGCTGGCGCGCTCGCTCGGGATCCAGGGGGCAACGACCGACTCTGACCTGATGGCCGAGGGCCTGGCGCGGGCCATCGACGACAATCGCTCGGACGCCCGTGGCCTGGAGATGGCACTCATGAAAGTGGCCCCCACCTGGAAGGGCGCCTTCTCGCTGGTGATCATGGACCAGGGCCGGATCGTCGGCATGCGCGACCCCCACGGGTTTCGCCCCCTGTGCCTCGGATCGCTAGACGGGGGAGGCTGGGTGATCGCATCGGAGTCGTCGGCCCTCGACCTGGTCGGAGCCAGATTCGTCAGGGAGGTCTCGCCCGGCGAGATGGTGGTGATCGACGCCGGGGGGCCCAAGTCCTACTACCCCTTCCCATCCCCCAACCCCGGTCTCTGCGTATTCGAGTTCGTCTACTTCGCCCGGCCCGACACCCACATGTACGGACGGTCGATTCAGGGAGCACGCCAGGAGATGGGAAGGATCCTGTCCCAGGAGCACCCCGCGGAAGCGGACGTCGTGGTCCCGGTGCCGGAGTCGGGGATCCCCGCCGCCCAGGGGTTCGCCGCCGCCAGCGGCATCCCTTACACCGACGGACTCATCAAGAACCGCTACGTGGGCCGAACCTTCATCGAGCCCAGCCAGATGCTGCGCGACCAGGGGATTCGCCTCAAGCTCAATCCGATCCCCGAGAGCCTCGAAGACCGGCGCGTCGTCCTCGTCGACGACTCCATCGTGCGGGGGTCGACCACCAGGCAGTTGGTCACGATGGTGCGCGAGGCGGGCGCGGCTGAGGTGCATCTGCGGGTCTCCTCGCCTCCATATAGGTGGCCCTGCTTCTACGGGATGGACACCTCGGACCGGTCGACGCTGATCGCCGCCCGCATGGAAGTGGATGAGATCAGACAGCACCTCGGCGCCGACTCGCTCGGCTACCTGTCCCTCGAGGGTCTACTCGATGCGACCGGGGTGGCCGACGCCGGCTTCTGCACGGCGTGTCTCAGCGGCGAGTATCCGACCGAGGTGCCGGAGACGGCAGACAAGTTCCAGCTGGAACGGTCCTAGTGGTCTCCTATCGGGAGGCCGGGGTCGACCTCGAGGGCGCCGGCCGCCACACCGACTCGATCGCCTCCACCGTGACCGCCACCTGGAAGACGGAGGTCATCGGCGCTTTCGGAGGGTTCGCCGCCGGGGTCCGTCTGCCGGAAGGAATCGAAGATCCCGTCCTGATGATGTCCACCGACGGGGTAGGCACCAAGCTCGACGTGGCCCGGCGCGCTCATCGTTGGGACGGGGTCGGCTTCGACCTCGTCGCCATGTGCGTGGACGACCTCGCGGTCGCGGGGGCGTCCCCGATCGGGTTCGTTGACTACCTGGCGGTGGGATCGCTCCAACCCGAGCGGGATCGAGCCATCGTCGAGTCCGTTGCCGCCGCCTGCCTCCGAGCGGGTTGTCCCCTGCTCGGAGGGGAGACCGCCGAGCATCCCGGCGTGATGGATCCCGACGCCGTCGATCTCGCCGGTGCGGTGATGGGGGTTGTCGAGTCGAGGTCCGTATTGGGCCCGGACCGGGTCAGAGACGGAGACGTCGTCATCGGGCTTTTCTCCCCGAACCTGCGGTCTAACGGGTTCTCCCTGGTCAGAGCGGTTCTCGGCGACGAAGTCGCCGACCACGCCGACATTCTCCTCGAGCCGTCGGTGATCTACTCACCGGTCGTCCTCGCCGCCGTGGAAACCGGAGGCATCCACGCCGCCGCACACGTCACCGGTGGCGGGATCGCCGCCAACCTGGTCCGTTCCCTCCCCGAGGGGCTGGGGGCGACCATCGACACCCGAACCTGGGAGCGACCCGCGGTGTTCTCCCTCCTGTCCGAGCGAGGCGTCCCCGAGGAAGAGATGCGGCAGACATTCAATCTGGGCATGGGCTTCTGCCTCGTTACGGCCGAAGGGGCGGTCGAGGAGGTGATCGAGGTGGCTTCGGCGCATTCACCTCGCGTCATCGGGCACATCCGCCCGGGACATGGGGTCGTCCTGAATTGAGTTTCACCGAGGCGAGTGCCGTCTCCGGCGGGCCCGGACGCTGGAAAGCCGACCTTCCCCCGGGTTGGGACATCTTCGAGGTGACCAACGGCGGGCTGCTCATGGCTGTCGCCACCCGGGCCATGGAGGCGGAGACGGCCGGACGCGAGCTGATCTCGGCGACGGGAAGCTACGTCAACCCCGCCGGCAAGGGCCCGGTCGACGTCGAGGTCGTGAAACTGAAGAGCGGTCGCAGCCTGAGCACGCTGCGGGCCACGCTCTCCAGCGACGGTAAGGACCTCGTCTACGTGACGGGAGTATTCGCCGAGCCCGACCGACCCCGACCTGAGCAAGACCTGATCGAGGGCGGCCCACCAGATCTCCCCGCGCCTGATGATTGCCTGCGCGCCGTCCCATCGGAGACCGCTCCGCTACCCCCGCCGTTCACCGGGAAGGTCGACGTCCGCATCCACCCCGACGACGCCGGGTTGTTCACCGGCGAGCCCGGTGAGGATGCGGTGATGCGGGGCTGGTTCCGGCTGCTCGACGGCGAGGCGACCGACGCCCATGCGGTGGTGCTGGCCACCGACGCCCTGCCCCCGGCGATCTTCAACTCGCAGTATCCGGCGGGATGGACCCCGACGGTCGACCTCACCGTCCAGGTGCGCAACCCGTCTCCACGGGGATGGCTCGCCTGCGTGTTCACCACCCGGTTCGCCACCGACGGCATGCTCGAGGAAGATGGACAGCTCTGGGACGAGTCGGGCCGTCTCGTCGCCCTCTCTCGCCAACTCGCCCTGGTCCCCCGCTAAGCACCGCGAACCCAGGGTTGCAGGCCCCGCCTGGCGAAGTCCAGCGCCCCGAGTTGGCCGAGGCTCAGGGCTCGACGTTCTCGATCTCGTCCAACAGTTCCTGTTTCCGGGCCGCGTCCAGGAACGAAGACTCGATCGAATTGGCCGCCAGCATCGCCAGCCGCTGCTCACCGAACCCGAGGTCGTCGTAGAGGACGAAGTAGTTCTCCCCCACGTACCCCCCGAAGTAGGCCGGGTCATCGGAGTTGACGCTCACCAGGAGCCCCGCCTCCATCATCTGAGGAAGGGGATGATCGGCTATCCGGTCGACCACCCGCAAAGCCACGTTTGAGAGCGGACAGACCGTGAGCGGGACCCGGTCGCGACGCAACCTCTCGACCAGGTCGGGATCCTCGAGACTGCGCACCCCATGGTCGACTCGCTCCACACCGAGCACGTCGAGGGCGCCGATGACATACTCGGGGGGTCCCTCCTCCCCGCCGTGGGCGACCGCCCGCAGCCCCAGCTTCCGGGCATGGGCGAAGGCGTCGGCGTAGAGCTCGGGGGGATATCCCACCTCCGAGGAGTCCAACCCCACCGCGATGACACCATCGAGATGAGGCTCCGCCTCCCGGATCGTGGCCAGGGCCGCTTCGCCACCGAGATGGCGGAGAAAACAGAGGATGAGGGTCGAGCTGATCGCGTGCCTGGCCAGGGCATCGGCCATACCGCTGCGAAAGCCCTCCATGAAGACCTCGAACCCGATGCCGCGTTCGGTGTGGGTCTGGGGATCGAAGAAGATCTCGGCATGACGCACGCCGTCGAGTGCCACCCGATCGAAGTAGGCCATCACCAACTCGTAGAAGTCCTGAGGGGTCTGCAGCACCGCCGCCCCCTGGTAGTAGATGTCGAGAAACGACTGGAGGTTCCGGAACCTGTAGGCGGCGGCAACCGACGCCACATCCTCGAATGGGAGTTCGTAGCCATTCCGCTCGGCCAGGTCGAACATCATCTGAGGCTCGAGCGTGCCCTCGATGTGGAGATGCAGCTCAGCCTTGGGCAGTCTTCGGATGAACTCTTCCATCCGGCGACGCTACCGCCTGCTGCAGCGCAGCGCAGCCGATCGATCAACGATCGTGTCGGCGGCCCGGACCTCTCAGAGCGCGATGTCCTGGGGTCGGACCGGAGCCCGGTTGATGTCCTTGCCGGTGGCGTCGCGGATAGCCGCCACCACCGCGGAGGTGGATGAGATGGTCGGCGGCTCACCCACTCCCTTGGCACCGAACGGCCCCCAGGACCCGTCTTGTTCGATCAGCAAAGCCTCGACTTCGGGAGCGTCGAGGATGGTGGGAAGCAGGTAGTCGGTGAAGTTGGGGTTCTTGATCACCCCGGCCTCGATGACCAGCTCCTCCATGACCGCCAGCCCGACACCCTGGAGGATCCCGCCTTCGATCTGACCGCGCACAGCCCCGGGATGGAGGGCCCTGCCCACGTCTTGGGCCGTGTCGACGCGGACCACGCTGACCAGGCCCAGCTCTTCGTCGACATCCACCACGGCGCGATGGCCGGCGATGGCGAAGTCGGCGTGGACCACTCCCTGACCGTCGTCGTCGGGCGTCTCTGTGTCCGGGTGGCGGAAGGTGACGGTCTCTTCCCAGCCCTCGTCTACCAGGGCCGCCATGGGGACGGAGAGCTCACCGTCCCGCCAGACACCCTCGTCGTCGAGTTGGTCACCTCCGTGATGCTCGAGGATCCTCTCCCGGAGCCTCGTCGCCGCCTCGAGAGTGGCTCCGCCGGAGATCTGGGTTTGTCTCGACGCCGAGGTGGAGCCGGCCGAGTCGATCCGGGAGGTGTCGACGTGCCGGACCACCGCTTCGCCGATGCCCAGACCGGATCGGGCGAGTTGGGCGAGCACCGTCACCAGCCCTTGTCCCACCTCGATGGCGGCGGTCTCGACCACGGCTCCTTCCTCGGTCAGCCGCACCCGGGCCTGGGCGTAGTCGTCGAACCCTTCAGAAAACCCGAGATTCTTGATTCCGATCGCGTAGCCGACGCCACGCTTGACGTGACCTGATTCGGTGGTGAGGCCACTGCCACCCGGGAGGGGGTGGGATTCCGGTTCGACTATGGGCATCGCCGCCAGCGAGTCGATCACATCGACCACCGGAAGAGGGGTATCGATCACCTGACCCGTGGTAGCGAGGACATCACCGCTGGCCAGGGCGTTGCGGCGTCTGATCTCGAGAGGGTCGAGCCCGAGCTCCGCGGCAAGCTTGTCCATCTGTGCCTCGTAGGCCACACAGACCTGGACGGCCCCGAACCCGCGCATGGCCCCGCAGGGCGGGTTGTTGGTGCGGGTGCCGGCACCGTCGATGGCTACCGAGTCGCACCGGTAGGGCCCGACCGCGAAGTAACAGGCGTTGGCCAGCACCGCGGCAGTGGTGGAGGCGTAGGCCCCGCCGTCGATGACGATACGGGCTTCGACCCGTACCAGCCTGCCCTCCTCGTCGGCCTCGTGGCGATACCACATGAGAGCCGGATGCCGGTGCACGTGCCCGGTGAACGACTCCGAGCGGTCGTAGACCATCTTCACCGGCTGACCGGTGTGGAGGGCGAGCAGGCACAGGTGGATGTGGAGATTGACGTCCTCGCGCGCCCCGAAGGCCCCACCGATCCCGGCAGGGTGGGCTCGCACCTGGTCCGGGCGAAGACCCAGACTGGCGACCACCTGTTCCTGGTCGACATGGACGAACTGGCTGGTGGCGTAGAGGTCGACCCCGCCGTGGCCGTCGGGGATCGCCAATCCGGCCTCGGGGCCCAGAGGGGCCTGGTCTTGCATGCCCACCTCATAGAAACCCTCGACCACGACCGACCCGGCGGCCCCCTGGTCACCGCGCCGGATCTCCATCCGTCGGAAGACCGCGTCGGCGGCATCGGCCTCCTCGGGATCGACGAACGGGTCGAGCTCCTCGTACTCGACCCTGACCGCGGCAGCGGCGCGGCGTGCTGTGTCCTCGTCCTCGGCGGCAACGATCGCCACCGGCTCACCCCAGTAGCGGACCACCTCCCCGGCGAGAACCGGCTGGTCGGGATGCTCCAACCCGAACACGGCCCGACCTGGAACATCGTCGGCCGTCAGGACCGCATGGACACCTCCGATGGCCAGAGCGGGGGCGATGTCGATGGAGATGATGCGGGCGTGGGCGTGGGGACTGCGGGTGGTGGCCCCCCAGAGCATGTCTTCGGAGACCAGGTCGGAGGCAAACTGGAACTCTCCTCGAAGCTTGGCCACACCGTCGGGCCGGAGTGGGGAGTCCCCTATGCCGCCGGCGACCCGCCCCGGAGCTTTGGTGGTGCGCGTGGTCATCGTCCCGCCAGCCCCTCGAACGCCCGAACTATGGCTCCGTACCCGGTGCAGCGACAGATGTTCCCGGCCAGGGCCTCCTTGATCTCGGCCAAACCAGGGCTGGAATTGCGCTCGAACAACTCGGTGGCGGCGACGACGATGCCCGGCGTGCAGAACCCGCACTGGACCGCCCCGGCCTCGTGCATCGCCTGCTGCACGCGATTGAGGATCTCCTCATCTGTCACTCCCTCGACGGTGGTCACATCCGAGCCCTCGACGTCGGCTGCCAGCACGAGACACGAGCACACCAACTCGCCGTCGAGGATCACCGAGCAGGATCCGCATTCTCCCTGCTCGCAGGCCGCCTTCGACCCGGGGAGCCCCAGCTCGTCGTGGAGCAGGTCGAGCAGGCTGAGCGGACGCAGGACCCGCGCGCTGGCAGGCCGGCCGTTGAGGGTGAAGGTGACCATCATCGGAGACACCTCTCCAGCAGACGGCGGGCGAGGACTCCGGCGGCGTGACGCCGATAGGCCTCGGTGGAGCGGTGGTCGGTTATCGGCCTCACCTCTTCGCTGACGAGACGCTGGAACTCGTCGAGGTCGGACTGCCCGGGCCTGTCGATCGCCGAGATCATCTCCTCGGCCCGTGGCGCCCGCATCGGAGTCGGGCCGACGGAACCGAGTCCCACGGTGGTGGCTCCGTCTTCACGCCGGGTGACGACCGCACACACGGTGGCGATCACCATCGCGTTGCGGACCCCGACCTTGGCGAACTCCTGGCGCTCCGGCATGGCGTCGGGAAGGAGGACCGCGGTGATCAGCTCGTCGTCTGCCCGGGCGGTCTTCTTGACTCCGGTGAAGAACTCGCTCCACCCCACGGTGCGGGTGCCCGAAGACGAAGCCAGCTCGATCTCCGCGTCGACCGCGACCAGGAACGGATGGCCGTCACCGGCCGGGCTCGCCGTTCCCAGGTTCCCGCCGATGGTCCCCGCGTTCCTGATCTGGGGGGAGCCGACGGTGCGGGCGGCCTGGGCGAGGGCGCGGGGCCCCTCCAGCTCGATCCGCCGCCAGGTGACACCGCTCCCGATCCGGTTGCCTTCCCACTCCTTCAACCGGGAGACACGACGCAGTCCCACGACGTGTTCGGGCCGGATGTGCCCGAAGTTGGTCTCGACCATCAGATCGGTCCCGCCGGCTAGGGGCATGGCGCCGCCCGCGACCGCCGCCAGGGCGTCGTCGAGTGCCGTGGGATGGTGGACCTCCACGGTGGGAAGTTACCCCACCAGATCCAGTGACAGCGTGTTGTGCCGCTCGATCAGGGCCTCCACGTCTACTCCCTCCACCCGACCGTATCGCACCAATGGCTCTCCCCCGACCCAGGAGTGATCTACGCGTGAGGGGGCACAGAGGACCACCGCAGCCACCGGGTCGTGGAGGGCACCGGCGAACTCGACCCGGTTCAGATCGATGGCGATGAAGTCGGCGGCACGTCCCGGGGCGAGCATGCCGATGTCGTCACGTCCCAGAACCCGCGCTCCGCCGACGGTGGCCATCTCCAAGGCCTGGCGAGCCGTCAACTGGGGGCCCTCTCCGATTCCGGATGACACGGCGAGCCGGTTGAGCAACAGGGCCTGCCGGGCTTCGGCGAGCATGTTGGACGTGTCGTTCGAAGCCGACCCGTCGACACCGAGCCCCACCGGGACGCCGGCATCGAGATAGGGCCCGATCGGCGCCAGACCTGAGGCGAGACGCATGTTCGAGCTGGGACAGTGGGAAACCCCGGTGCCGTCCTCGCCCATCCGTCGCACCTCGTCGTCACCAACGTGTACCGAGTGGGCGTACCAGACGTCGGGACCCGTCCAGCCGAGGGTCTCCATGTAGGCCACGGGACGGTGGCCGAAGCTCTCGAGACAGAACTGCTCCTCGTCGTCGGTCTCGGCGAGGTGGGTGTGGAGCCGGACTCCGGCCCTTCGTGCCAGCTCGGCGGACTCCTTCATCAGCTCCGGAGTGACACTGAACGGTGAACAGGGGGCGACAACCACCCGCCGCATCGCACCACGGTGGGGATCGTGGAACCGGGAGATGACGCGGGCGGTGTCTTCGAGGATGGCGTCGTGGCTCTCGACCACCGAGTCGGGAGGCAGCCCGCCGTCGCTCTCCCCGAGACTCATCGACCCGCGGGAGACGTGGAACCTGATGTTGAGGCCGTCGGCACCCTCGAGCTGGTCGTCGATCCCGGATCCGTTGGGCCACAGGTACTGGTGGTCGAACACCGTCGTCGCTCCGGAGACCGCCAGCTCGACCAGTCCAGTCCGGGTGGCGGTACGAACGTGATCAGGGGTCATCCTGGCCCAGACCGGGTAGAGAATGCGCAGCCAGTCGAACAGCCCCGCCTCCTGGGCCCCCGGAAACGCCCTGGTGAGCGTCTGATACAGGTGGTGATGAGTGTTGACGAGCCCTGGGAGAACCACGTGTCCGGTCAGATCGACCACGTCGTCGGCAGTGGCCGGGAGGTCGTCGGAGGGACCGACCTCCTCGATCCAGCCGTCCCGGGCATAGAGACCCCCGTGACCGATCTCCCGGCCATCCATCGTGACCAGGACCCGGGCGTTGCGAACCAGCAAGGTCGACATACGCATCAAGCTAACGGCGTTCATAGAGTTCCGGTCATGACTCTCAGCGCAGACTCGATGAAGACGTGGGCCGGCCGTCTCCAGCACGCATCGGCCCGCATCGCCGACGATTTCCCCGGCGACGGCCCGGAACGCCAGCCCGTCCACACCGTCTACGGCGGTGCCCAGCTCTTCTCGGCGTCGACGCCGGCCCGACTGGGTGAGCTGGCGAAGGACTTCGCCTCACGGTGGGCTGGGAGGCCGGCTGAGTTCGAATCGATCCTGGGTCTGGAGGCCGGGCTGGCGGAGCGGGTCCACGGGGCGGTCATGGCGAAGCTGGAGCAGGAGCCGGTCGAGGACTTCCGCATCGACTTCGAGGACGGCTACGGACACCGCTCCGACGAGGAGGAGGACCGTCACGCCATCGGCACCGCCCAGCAGGTGGCCGACGGGATGGGCGCCGGGACTCTGTCCCCCTTCATCGGGATCCGGGTCAAGTCGATGAGCGGGGAGCTGGCCCGGCGGGCGTTGCGGACGATGGACCTCTTCGTCACCACCCTGGTCGAGGAGGCGGGTCAGTTGCCCGACAGGTTCACGGTGACACTTCCCAAGATCCAGGACCTGGCCCAGGTCGAGGTGACGACCGAGGCCCTCGCCGAGTTGGAGTCGGAGCTCGGCATCGACCGCATCCCGATCGAGCTGATGGTGGAGACCCCGCAGACAGTCGTCGACGTCGACGGCACCTCAGGGGTGCGCAAGTGGGTCGATGCCGCCAACGGCCGGGTACGCGGGGCCCACTTCGGCACCTACGACTACACGGCATCGCTCAACATCACCGCCGCCTACCAGACGATGGACCATCCGGCGTGTGACTTCGCCCGGCACGCCCTCCAGGTGAGCCTGGCCGGGACGGGGGTGTGGCTGTCGGACGGTGCCACCAACGTGATGCCGGTCGGCGACGACCCAGAGGTGGTCCACGCCGCGATGCGGCTGCACTACGACCACGTCCGCCACTCGCTGTCACACGCCTACTACCAGGGGTGGGACCTCCACCCGGCGCAGTTGGTGACCCGATACACCGCGGTGTACGCCTTCTTCATGGAAGGCCTCGACGCCGCCGGGGAGCGGTTGTCCAACTTCGTCGAGGCAGCAGCCAAGGCGACGCTGGTCGGCGACGTCTTCGACGACGCCGCCACCGGCCAGGGCTTGTTGAACTACTTCCTGCGCGCCATCAACTGCGGCGCCATCACCGAGGAGGAGGCCACAACCCGAACCGGGCTCACCGTCGACGAGTTGAGAACCCGCTCGTTCCTCCGCATCCTCGAGGGAAGACGGGAGGTTTGAACCGTTCTGTGAAGATCTATGGACACGGTGTGTCGGTAGACCTTCACAGAACGGTTGGTCAGCGGGTCACCGTGAGGTGGATGTCGCCGAACGGTTCCGAGACGGGGTGGAAGACTGTCCCCTCCCGCTCCAGGCCGAAGCGGGTCAGGTCGAAGGGCAGATGGTGCTGGTTGGGCAGACGAAACCGGATCTCGGTGATCTCGGAGATGGCCTCCAACACCGCCTCACCCATGAGATAGCCCTGGTGCTGGACCGAGGCCGACCAATCCTCGAAGAAGCGGTCGACCAAGACACCACGTACCAGCCTCCAGGTGGCCGAGGTGTCGGACGGAATGGCCGAGTAGTCCCAGTCGGCGGTGACCGATGTCGCCAGGAGCCGATCAGAAGCCTCGGGGAGGATCGTGAAGTGGTCCTTGGGGAATCCCTCGAACGCCGAACCCGAGGTCTTGAGCACCACCAGACCCTCGATCCCGGCCGACGTCGACTCCTGCGGTCCCCGGGCCACCCGGGCCGTCCGGCGCTCGGAGCTGCCGCCGATGAAACCGTGGGCCGTCTCCCGCGCCCAGATCATCTCCTCGATCGAGACCTCGGCGCCGTGGACACCGACCTTGGCCAGAAAGTGGTCGCAGAGCGACTCGCCGAAGCGCTCCAGGTCTGGGGTGAGTCGATCCTGGGCCAGCCCATAGACGGTGTTGCGCATGGTGTCGGTCGGCACCACCGCCGAGTTGTCGCCTTCGGTGTGTGCTGGGCCGACGTCGCCCTCCAACAGGATCTGGACCCTCAGGTCGACGAAGTCGTCACTGTCGTCGCCCCGGAAGACCTTCGAGATCCGCACATCGCTCTTGCCCCAGCGGTTGGCTCCCAGAGGCATCTCAACTCCCCCGGTAGGTGGTGTAGCCGAAGGGGCTGAGCAGGAGAGGGACGTGGTAGTGGTCCCGGTTCTCATCGATCTCGAAGACCACGGCCACGAAGGGATAGAACTCGCTGCCGTACTCCCCGGTCTCGAAGCCGAGGCGGTGCCGTCCCGACGACAACTCCCCGAACCCGGTCACCCGGCCGTCATCATCGGTGACCCCCTCGCCGACCCGCTCCCACCCGTCGCCCGACGCTCGGGAGAGATGGACCCGCATTCCCGCCGCCGGCTCTCCGGTGGCGGTGTCCAAGACGTGGGAGCTGAGTGTTGTCATGAGACCTCCTGGCACAACATGCGGCGAAGCCTGGTCGCGGTGATCCTCCTCTGCTCGGCGGCGGCGTTGGCGATCTCGGCGTGGCGATCGTTCTCGAGCCGGTCGCTGGCGATCGCCAGCATCTCATCTGCGGTCTTACCGGTGGCGTACACGATGTAGGTGAAGCCAAACTTGTCCTCGTAGCGACGATTGACGTCGATGAGGTCGCGGATCGTCTCTCGCGAGGCCGTGGAGGTTCCCACCTGCTCCCGATTGGCGTTCTCGTCGTCACCACGCTCGCCGATCCTGGGATGCCCGGCGAACGCCTCCAACCAGTCTCTCTCCTCGAGTGAGTCGAAGACGTCGTCCGCCACATCGAGGACCGCGTCCACCGTGGCGAACGGTCGGCGGGCGATCATCTCGTCGACCCACGTGGTCGAGGTGCAGGCAGCGTGGAAGAAGCGAGCCGCCGCCTGACCGAATAGGGCGTTGAGGTAGCGAACTCTGACCGCACCAGCCCCGGCAGGATCCGGGTTCCCGAAGACGCGGAGTCGGGCCATGCCGCCGTCGGGGTGAATGGAGAGGCGAAGATACTCTCCGACCGCGCCGCCGATCCCGACCACGTTCTGCTTGTGGGGATCGACCGGAACCCGCGAGACCGCCTCTGTCCACGACCTACCGTCGTCGGAGAACTCGGCCGAGACGAAACCCGGGGCGTTCCCCTTGAAGTGGGTCGTGTCGACGATCAGATGGTCGACACGACCGCGCATCCCCAACCGAACCACCACCCAGTCGTGGCCGGGCTCGCGCCGTCGTCTCGTCTCCCAGCCGTCCCACATACCCACCGACTCGGTGGGCCACAGCATGTTGGCCGGATGGGAGTAGTGCAGGTCGGAAGCGTCGACGACCTCGCCGCCCACCGTCGACAACGCCAGGTCGATCTCGCCCTCGGGACACACCATGGACATCGCTGGTATGGGCTCCCCCTCGACACGGAGCCGGGCCACGCCTCCATCGGGATAGATGTTGAGTCGAACCATCTCGACGCGATGCGGGTCTTCGACATCGAACTCGGCGACCGTCGACCCGGCGAGATCGGTCCTTCGGATCACCTCGAGCCACTCCGCCCGATCCAGATCGTCGACGCCGGTGACGTCGAGAGAGAACTGCTCGGGGAAGTTCCCGGTGAAATAGGAGGTGTCGACGGACACCTTGCGGATCCGACCCGGGATACCGAGCCGGACCACCACCCAGTCGTGGCCGGGCTCGCGCCGTCGACGGGTCTCCCACCCGTCCATCCACTTGCCTCGATCGGTGTACTCGTCCTTTCCCACGGGCGGGTCGACCTGGATCAGGTTCACTGCCGGTGCGAAGAACTCGTCGTTGAAGGCGACGATCCGGCCACCGACCCGCTCTGAGATGAGATCGATCATGTGCGCTCCAGCATCCTGGCAGGAGAGCCCAGGATGGTGTCGACGACACGTCCCCGCAGTGTCATCCCCTCGTACGGCGTGATCGGGTGTCGATGGTGGAGCTCGCGGCCCCGAACCACCGTCTCGTCGTCCGGATCGAACACCACGAAGTCGGCGTCTTTGCCCACCTCGATGGAGCCCTTGCGGTCGGCGAGGCCGGCGAGTCGGGCCGGGGCGTGGGCCAACCACGATCCCAACTGCTCGAAGCCCACGCCTCGATCGGCGGCGCCGGTCCAGGTGAGCGGCAATCTGAGCTGCAGTGACGAGATCCCGCCCCAGGAGGTGGCGAAGTCGCCGGTCCTCATCCCCGGTGGAGATGGCGAATGGTCGGAGACCACCATGGAGAGCGTCCCCGAGATCAGGCCGTCCCACAGGGCCTGGCGGTGGGCCTTCTCACGAATCGGCGGAGCGCACTTGAACTCGGTTCCGGTGACGTCTTCGTCGGCGAAGATCAGGTAGTGGGGACAGGTCTCTCCGGTGACCTTCGACGAGGCGATGGCATCGACCCCGTCGCCAGATGAGACATGGAGGATGTGGACGGGAGAGTCGAGGAGGGCAACACGCTCGATGGCGACCACCTCGGCGCGGGCCGGTCGAGACGCCAGATACTCGGCGTAGGTAGGGCCTGGTTCACCGAGATGATCGTCTGCCTCGGCGTGGACCAGGAGGGGGACGCCCAGGGCGAGACCGTCGAGATCCTCGATTGGCGTCGGAGGAAACTCCGGGACGCCCGAGTCGGTCAGGAACGTCTTGAAACCACAGACGCCGTGTTCCACCAGACCCCCTATCTCCCCACTGGAGTCGGGGACGATCCCACCCCAGAAGGCCACATCCACGGCGAGCTTCCCACGGGCGGCGGCAAGCTTCGCCTCGAGCCCGGAGAGAGTGGTGGTCGGGGGCACCGAATTGAGTGGCATGTCGACGATCGTGGTCGTTCCCCCGGCGAGAGCGGCACGGGTCGCGGTCTCGAAACCCTCCCAGTCGCTGCGACCGGGCTCGTTGACGTGGACGTGTGAATCGACCAGCCCGGGCAGGATCACCAGATCGCCGAAATCCTGGTCGGCCTGCCCTTCGCCGATGTCGACCACCACACCGTCCACCCAACGCACCGTGGCCGGTCGAGTCTCGCCATCGACCACGACCCGGTTGGAGCGCAACGACTGCATCGCCTTCAAACTACTGCCGTCGGGAGACGGTTAGGTTCGGAGAATGGCGACGCCTCAGACCGCGGAGCGGGCCCTCGACCACGCCTTCATGATCGGAGGCATCATTGCCCTCGCCTTCGGAGCGGCTCTGCTCCTCGGGCCGGAGGCCACCACCGGTGTCTCCGCCCTGTTGCTGGGGCTTTGGTGGCTGACTCACGCCGCTCTGATCCTCTTCGCTGTGCTCATCCACCGCGAGGACTCGACCTGGAAACTGACGGTGGTAATGCTGGGCGGGATTGCCGGGCTCGCCGCTCTCATCGACCCGGTGCAGTCGGCGAGCTTCCTCGATAGCGCGCTCTCCCTCTTGCTCGGCGTGATCGGTGTCGCCGTGGCCGGAGTGGCCTTCTACGGCGGATTTCGTGGAGGCGGAATGGGCTCGATGCTCTTCGGTGTCGTGAGCGGGGCCATCGGAGCCGTGCTCCTCGCCTATCCCGACGGCTCGTTCGCGATGCTCGTCATCGTGATCGGTGTCGTCCTCGTCGTCCATGGCATCGCTGCCATCGCTATGGCCGTCAACGCTCGAAGTGCCGCCGCGAGCGATGGTTAGGCTTGGGGGGAAATGGCCGACCTCCTATCACGTCACAACGACGTCCTCGCCCCAGTAATCGCATTCAACACCAAGATCCATGCCGAAACCGCCAACGGTATCTGGATCAACGACCCCGACGGCAACCGTTGGGCCGACTTCGCCTGTGGCACCGCGGTCACCAACCTCGGGCACCGGCATCCCGCGGTGGTCGAGGCTGCCAGACGGCAGCTCGACAAGATGATTCACTCCGGCATGGTCGTCCACTTCGAATCGCTCGTCGAGGCCGCCGAGAAGCTGCGTGCTGTGACACCTGACGGCATCGAAAAGTTCGGCTACGCGAACTCGGGAGCCGAGGCGGTGGAAGCCACCGTGAAGATGGCCAAGTACACCTCGAAGCGGCAGGGCATCGTCACCTTCCGGGGTGGGTTCCACGGACGGACGATGGGCTCGGTCGCCTACACCACGTCGAAGGCGAAGTATCGCGACGGCTATCACCCCGTCCTCGGCTCGGTGTTCGTCGCTCCGTTCCCCCACCCTTATCGATGGGGAGTGGACATGGAAACCGCGGTCGAGATGTGCCTCCACGAACTGCGGATGATGTTCAAGCACGTGGTCTCTCCCACCAACATCGCTGCCTTCCTCGTCGAGCCGGTCCAGGGCGAGGGTGGCTACTACCCGGCGCCCCCAGAGTTCCTCTCCGAGATCAGGTCGATCGCCAGCGAGCACGGCATCCTCTTGATCTATGACGAGGTGCAGACCGGGTTCGGGCGCACCGCGGAGTGGTTCGCCACCGACCACTTCGATGCCAAGCCCGACATCATGGCGTTCGGGAAGGGCATCGCCAACGGGTTCCCGCTCTCCGCCTACGGCGCCAGCCGCGAGATCATCGACGCATGGCCGGCCGGCTCCCACGGGACCACCTACGGAGGCAACCCGGTGGCGGCAGCCGCCAGCGGCGCGGTCATCGACACGATGGGTGACCTCCTGGCCCATGCACGGGAGCTGTCGAGCCACGCCTTCCATCGCTTCCACGAGCTGGCCGAGAGGCACGAGACCATCGGCGACGTGCGTGGTCTGGGGCTGATGATCGGAGTGGAGTTCGTGGAGGACCGGGAGACGCGCACCCCCGACCCCAAGGCTTTCCAGCACATCGCCTCCCACGCCTTCGACAACGAGCTGATCATCATCGAGTGCGGGCCCGACGGGAACGTCCTGCGCTTCATCCCGCCCCTCATCACCACGATGGAGGAGCTCGACTGGGCCATCGACCTCGTGGACGAGGGCCTGGCGAGCTGGGAGTCGTCATAGTGCTCTGGCCGCTGGCGTTGGCGATGTTCAGGGGGAGCCAGGGGCGCCGATGGCAAGGACGCAGGACGCAGACGCACCCGTAGGTGCGTCAATGACGAGGACGCAGCAAGCGGCGTCATCTGGCCGTCCTGAACGCGGCAAACGTTAGGGGTCGGGGCACTAACCCCATCGCGGAACCGTTCCGGGGTCCGCCTACATCTAACGCACCATGAGAACGAAGTCACTTGGTGCGCTGGTCGCATTGGCGCTGGTTCTCGCCGCCTGCGGCGGCGGGGACGGTAGTGGGGTGGGGGTGGAAGGCGATGAGCCGGTGATCCAGATCATCTCGGAGGGCGGTTTCGTCCCCGTCGAGGTGGCGCTCAACACCGGGCCCCGGTACACGGTCCTCGGCGACGGCCGTTTGATCTACCAGGGGTTCCAGACCCTCGAGTACCCGGGTCGTCTGGTCCCGCCATACATGGTGGCGACGCTGGGCCGCAATCAGATGAACGCCATCCTGGCGATGGTCGAGGACATCGGGCTCCCCGATATCACCGAGGAGCGAGACGACGCCAACATGGACGTGGTGGCCGACGCCCACACGGACACGATCGTCTACCGGGACGAGGCCGGGGAGCACCGCCTCTCGGTCTACGCCCTCGGCATCGACGACACGCCCTCCGACCGCAACACCGCCTTTCTCGAGCTCCTCGAGACCCTCGACCGTTTCGTAGGAGAGGCTCCCGCCGAGCCCTATGTGGCCGAGCGGGTCAGGGTGGTCGCCGGCATCGGGTTCACCGATCCCGAGTTCGAGGACGTGCGCGAGTGGCCCCTGGACAACGCCGACCTGTCGACCTGGGAGGAGCTGGCCAACGGCTGGCACTGTCTCACCATCGACGGAGCCGTCCCGCAGGTGTTCGAGGAGGCCACCCAGGCCACCACCTGGGAGCACCCCGACGGAAGCTCCGCGCCGCTCGCGCTCCTGGTCCGCCCGCTCCACCCCGGCGAGCCCGACTGCCCCTCCTAGAGCTTCTGTGTCGATTTCGGGGCGTATAGGGACCCGAAATCGACACAGAACGTCTCTCGGGTCTAGGTCGAGACCTGTGGGACGCGCTCCATGGCGATGTCGATGCGGTCCTGGGGGTGCTCGTAGTCCTCGAGCTCGCCGTCGAAGAACGCCTGATAGGCCGCCATGTCGAAATGCCCGTGACCACTGAGGTTGAACAGGATCACCTTCTCCTCGCCGGCCTCCTTGGCCCGCGTGGCCTCCAGCATGGCGGAGGCAACGGCATGGGTCGGCTCGGGACCGGGAATGATCCCCTCGACACGGGCGAACTCGACGGCCTTGGCGAACGTCTCGGTCTGGTTGAGCGACTCCGCCTCGATCACACCCTCCTCCTTGAGGTGGGAGACCAGTGGGGCCATACCGTGATAGCGCAGGCCGCCGGCATGGATCGGGTCGGGAATGAACGGATGGCCCAAAGTGTGCATCTTGACCAGGGGAGTCATCTGACCCGTGTCACCGAAGTCGAACTGATAGCTGCCCCTGGTCAGTGAAGGTGCGGCGGCGGGCTCGACGGCCCGAATCACCGGGTCCATGGTGCCTGCCATCTTCTCGCGGGCGAATGGGAACGCCAGACCGGCGAAGTTGGAACCGCCACCGGTGCAGCCGATCACCACGTCGGGCGTCTCCTCGACCATCGCCAACTGCTTCAGTGCTTCCTCACCGATGACCGTCTGGTGCATGAGGACATGGTTGAGAACCGACCCCAGCGAGTACTTGATGTCCTCGTTGGTCGCCGCCACCTCGACGGCCTCCGAGATGGCTATCCCGAGACTGCCCGGCGTGTCGGGGTCCTCCTCGAGGACCTTGCGCCCGTACTGGGTGTTGGTCGAGGGTGACGGGTGGATGGTTCCGCCATAGGTCTCGATCAGCGCCTTTCGATAGGGCTTCTGGTGATAGGAGGCACTCACCATGTAGACCTCGCACTCGAGGCCGAACAAGGAGCATGCGAACGCCAGGGCCGACCCCCATTGGCCGGCCCCGGTCTCGGTGGACAGCTTCTTCACCCCAGCCCTGGAGTTGTAATAGGCCTGAGCGACCGCCGTGTTCGGCTTGTGGGACCCGACGGGGCTCACCCCTTCGTACTTGTAGTAGATGCGGGCAGGGCCGCCGATGAGCTTTTCGAGCCCGTGGGCTCGATAGAGGGGAGACGGCCGCCACATCCGGTAGATCTCGCGGATCTCCTCAGGGATTTCGATGAAGCGCTCGTCGGCCACCTCCTGGAGGATCAGATCCATGGGGAACAGAGGGGCGAGGTCGTCGGGCCCCACCGGCTCATGGGTGCCCGGATGCAACACCGGCGGCGGAGGCGAGGGCAGGTCCGGCACGATGTTATACCAGTGAGTGGGCAGGTCTGGTTCGGAGAGGATGATCTTCGTCGACATGGGCAGACACCATACGCGCCGACTGCCGCCGAACGCGAGGCGGCGTAATCTCGGGTTCTCATGACCGTCCCGTCCCCCTCCCACCAGGCCGCCTGACTTGGAGGTCCACGACTTCCTGGCAGGCGTTGTGGTCCTCATCGGCCTGATCGGGATCGTGGTGGTGATCCTCCCCGGACTGGTCCTCCAGGTGCTGGCGGTGGGTATCTGGGCGCTCGAAGACGCCAGCACCAGGGGCTGGGTGGTCTTCGGTCTCGTTACCACCATCGCCGTCGCGGCGTCGATCCTCAAGTATCTCTCCCCTGGGAGACGCCTGAAACGGGCAGGCATCCCCGGCTGGCTCCTCCTCGCCGCGGTCCTGGTCGCCACGGTCGGGCTCTTCGCCATTCCGGTGGTCGGCGCCCCTCTCGGCTTCGTCCTCACCATCTACGGGTTCGAGCGCTCCCGGAGGGGTAAGGAGCAGGCCTGGCCGTCGACGAAGAACGCCCTGCGCGCGGTCTTCACCTCGATCGGGATCGAGCTTGCCGGCGGGTTCGCCATCGCCGTGGTGTTCTTCGGCGCCCTCCTGCTGACCTGACCCATCCGACTCGTTTTGGCGCATCCACTGCGCTGATAACGCGCCGTCTGATGCGCGAAAACGGATCGGCCCCCGGGTCAGTCGTCGGCGGCCTCGGAGGCCTTGTCGGATATCTCCGCCACGATGTCGGCGTTGGCCAGGGTGGTCACGTCTCCGAGTTGACGATTCTCGGAGATGTCCTTGAGCAGTCTCCGCATGATCTTGCCCGAGCGGGTCTTGGGCAGATCTCCGGTGAAGACGATCGACTTGGGCTTGGCGATGGGACCGATCGAGCGGGCTACGTGCTCGCGCAACTCCTCGATCAAGGTCACGTCGCCGGTGGCGGTGGCGCGAAGCGTCACGAACGCGGCGATCGCCTGACCGGTGATCGAATCCGCCCGTCCCACGACCGCGGCCTCGGCGACGGCGAAATGACTGACCAGTGCCGACTCCACCTCGGTCGTGGAGATGTTGTGACCCGAGACCAGCATGATGTCGTCGACCCGCCCCAGGAGCCAGTAGTAGCCCTCCTCGTCGCGCTTGCACCCGTCACCCGGGAAGTATCGGCCCTCGAACCGTGACCAGTAGGTGTCGGCATAACGCTCGTCGTCGCCGTAGATGGTCCGGGCCATCGCCGGCCAGGGCTCGGTGATCACCAGATAGCCGCCACCGCCGAGGGGGACGCTGTTGCCGTCGTCGTCCACCACGTCTGCGGAGATGCCCGGGAACGGCTTGGTGGCGGAGCCGGGCTTGGTGGGGGTGATCCCCGGTAGCGGGGTGATCATGATCGCTCCCGTCTCGGTCTGCCACCAGGTGTCGACGATCGGGCAGTTCCCCTTCCCGACGTGCTCTTGGTACCACATCCACGCCTCGGGGTTTATCGGCTCTCCGACTGTCCCGATGACACGCAGGGTCGACATCTCGTGCTCGTCGACGTGCTCGTCTCCCCACTTCATGAAGGCGCGGATCGCCGTGGGAGCGGTATAGAAGATCGTCACGCCGTAGTCGTCGATGATCTGCCAGAGCCGGTCGAACTCGGGGTAGTTGGGAGCGCCCTCGTACATGACCCCGGTGGTGCGGTTGGCCAGCGGGCCGTAGACGATGTAGCTGTGTCCGGTGACCCAGCCGATGTCGGCGGCGCACCAGTAGACATCGGTGTCGGGCTTGATATCGAAGACATACGAGTGGGTCGTCGTGATCCCGGCCAGATATCCCGCCTGGGTGTGGACGATCCCCTTGGGCTTGCCGGTGGTGCCCGATGTGTAGAGGATGTACAGAGGGTCCTCGGCGTTGAGCACCTCCGGATCACATTCGTCGGACTGCTCCTCGACTAGGTCGTGCCACCAGATGTCCCGGCCTTGCTCCATGTCGACGCCGTGGTCGGTTCTTCTCACCACAATGGCGTGCTCGACGCCCGGTGTGCTCTTCAGCGCCTCGTCCGTGTTCTCCTTCAGTGGGACCACATTGCCGCCACGCCAGGCACCATCCTGGGTGATGACGATGCGGGCGTCGGCGTCGAGGATCCGCGAGGAGAGGGCGTCGGAGCTGAACCCGCCGAAGACGACCGAGTGAACCAGCCCGAGTCGGGCACAGGCCAGCATGGCTATCGGCAGCTCGGGAATCATGCCCATGTAGATGGCGACCCGATCTCCCTTCTCCAGACCGAGGCTCTTCAGGGCATTGGCGAACTTGTTGACCTCCCGGGCCAGGTCGGCGTAGGTGAGGGTTCGGGTGTCGCCGGGCTCACCGACCCAGTGGTAGGCCACCTGGTGGCCATGGGCTCCCAGGTGCCGGTCGAGGCAGTTGTACGAGAGGTTCAACTCGCCGTCTTTGAACCACTTGAAAAAGGGAGGGTTGGAGTCGTCGAGGACCTCGGTGGGCTCGGTGAACCAGGTGATCCGGTCCAGAGCCTGCTTCTGCCAGAAAGCCTGATAGTCCTGCTCCGCCTCCTCGTGGACACCGGGCTTGGCGTTGGCCTGTGCCGTGAACTCCTCGGCGGGCGGAAACGTGCGGTCTTCCCGAAGCAGGTTCTCGAGGGCCTGCGACATTGATTACTCCTCTTCCACTAGTCGGTCCCTCGAACCTACCAGCGCATTGGACCAGGCGACGATGCCGAGGATGGCCGCCAGGTAGATGACGACGTCACCGGTGGCGGTGTAGGGAGTGTCGAGGCTGGCGGCCCGGTACGTGTCCTGCAGGACCACCATCTCGGCCAGGCCGGTGATCGGGCCAACGGAGCCATCGATGTCGATCACCGTCGACTTGCCGGTCACCGCGGCGTGGATGATTGGGACACCGAGCTCGACGGCCCGCATCCGGGTCATCCCGATCCAGATGTCGCTGGTGGGGGCGATGCCGTAGGAGGCGGTGTTGGTGTTGACGATGATCACCTCGGCGCCGGCCCGCCTGGTCTCGAGGGCATAGCGGGAGAAGCCCCCTTCCCAGGAGATGACCGAGCCCACCTCGCCCATGAGCACCGGCCCGTCGCCGCGGATCATGTCCCGGGGCACCCGGTCGAGGGCCGGGATCCAGTCGAACAACGGCCGCAGCGGGATGTACTCACCGAACGGGACGGGGTGCTGCTTGCGGTACTCGCCCACGATCTCCCCGTCGAAGTCGAAGTACACGTTGGCGTTGATCCAATCGGTGTCGCTGACCACCCGATCGCCTCCGACGACCATCCGTGAGCCGAGACGGCGCGCTTCCGCAGCGATCGCCTCCCTGATCTCGTCGTTCAAGACGGGATCGGCGTTGGTCGAGCCCGTCGACCCCTCGGGCCACACCACCAGCCCCGCGGTACCGGGCTGGAGAGAGCGCGTCAGATCGAGGTGCTGTCCGTACGTGCGGAGACGCTCGTCCGGTGGGCAATGCTCGAACGGGCACGGTGTCGAGCCCTGGACGATGGTTGCCGACGCGCCCACGTTCGCGGCATCCTGGACCATCAACCACGAGTACGAGGCGGAGACCACCAGCACGACGGCCGCTCCCGCCCAGAGCGCAGCCCGGCCGGCGCGCCGTGCCAACAGCCGCGCGAGCACCACGGCGACCATCACAACCAGGACAGTCAGTCCGCTGGTTCCGACCACGGCCGCCGGCTGGCGGGCGAAGACGTTGTCGGAGAGGGCATAGCCGGCCGCCCCCCACTCCATGCCGCCGACGGGAAAGTGATAGCGGATCAACTCCATGACCGACCACCCCCCTACGGCCAGCACCA
>CAZYCX010000016.1:0-39423 GCA_964645875.1 uncultured Acidimicrobiaceae bacterium | reverse complement strand
CTTCTCTCTCAAAACTTCGTTGCGGTAAGAAGCATTACCGCATACACTCATTACATTACGCCCTGAGCGGTAACAAGTCAAATGGATTTCTCTCATTACACGACGAAGCCGGTCGAGATGGCCGTCGCCCTGGTGAACACCAAGGGCATTGCCAACGATGAGTTGTCGGATACCGATCAACTGGTCTCCTTACTCGAGGAGTACCGCCCCCTGTGGGACGGTGTGGCGAAGCCGGCGGCGAAAGGAGACCTCGAGGCGGTTCAGGAGCTCAGAGGCTCACTGCGCGAGATCTTCGAAGCCGACGATGAAGAAGTCGCGGCGAAGAGGGTGAACCGGCTACTGGAGACCTACGGCGCCACTCCCCGGCTGTCCACCCACTCGGGGGCGCCACATCTCCACTTCGAGCCCATCGAGACGTCGATCGTCTGCTGGCTCGGCGCGATCACCGCCATGGGGCTGGCCAGTGTCATCGTCGAGCACGGCGTCGACCGGTTCGGCGTCTGTGACTCCGGGACATGCATCGACGTGTACATCGACACCTCCCGCAACCGCTCGCGCCGACACTGCTCGAACACCTGCTCGACCCGGGAAGCTGTGGCCGCCTACCGCAAACGGCAGACCGACTGAGAACAGCTAGCCGAGCCGGGCGACGATCGAGATGTCGACGTTGCCGGCGAGGGCCTGAGAAACGGGGCAACCGTCTTTGGCTGCCGCGGCCAGCTCCTGGAACTCCTCCTCGCTGATCCCGTCGACGTCGCCGACGACCTCGAGCTGCATCGTCGTGATCCCCTCACCAGGAACGAACGTGGCAGTGGCGGTGACTTCGAGACTGGTGGGAGGAGTGTCGTTCTTCGCCAACCCGCTGGAGAAGGCCATCGAGAAACAAGACGAGTGAGCCGCCGCGATCAGCTCCTCGGGGCTGGTCAGCCCACCGTGCTCCTCGGTTCTGGCCTTCCATGTCACCTTCATCGGGTCGGCCGCCCCGCTGTCGAGGCTCGCCATCCCGGAACCGCTGAGCAGGTCCCCTTCCCAGCGTGTGCGGCCGGTGCTCTGCAGTGCCATGTGTGTGACCTTCCTTCGATCGCGTGGATCCGACATTACCCGCCGTAGCCCGGAGAGAACCGGGCGTGCTCGCGGCGGCGGCTCCGCCGGTCAGACGGGCGGTTCCCGGGACCGTCTCCGCTCTGCGCCCGTGATCACCGCGGCCGCGATCATGAGCGCCAGGATGGACATCCAGATCCGCGCCCTCTCGAAAACCTCGACCGCGAGTGAAAAGTCGGCATCCAACCCGGCGGCGAGAACGTCTATCTCATCTCCGAGATCGTCCAAACCGGGACCATGATCCACTATCAGGCCCACCCTCGGGACCTGTGGACCCGTCGACGCACCAGAGCCGGGGAACTCTCCGGGCCCGGCCGTGCCCTCTTCCTCGTCAGATGCTTCAGAGCTCGTCTCCTCGTTGCTCACCGGGAGACCGTCGTCGTTGGCGCTGGATCCGTCCCCCACCGACTCCGACGCCACCCTCGTGGTCGTGGTGGTGGAAGACGTCGCGGTGGCCCCGCGCGAGGAGTCTCCACCCGACCCCTCAGTGGTGGTCGTGCTGGAACTGGTCGAGGTGGTGGGGACAACGACACTTCCCGCGATGCTCACGTCATCGATGTAGACCCGGTCGTCCCCGAGCAGACCGGTGAGACGGAAGCGGAGACGGAAGTCGGAACCGAGATGGCCGCCGATGTCGATCGATTCCTGGTGGGTCCCGCCATCGGTCAACATCGAATAGCTGGCGACCCTACGCCAGTCAGAGCCGTTGCCACGCACCTCCACGTGGAGAGCGCTCGTCGAGAGAAGAGCCGGATCGATGCGAACGAAATAGCTGAGCCTGGCGTCGAGGAAGACCGAGAGATCGGCCGGCCGTGCCACACCCAGCGCCGTCAGCAGCCCACCGCTCATCTTCAGGCACCTGCCGGAGGCGCACTCGCCCCCACCACCCACAGAGATCTGACCGGCTCCTGCGCCGTCATCCTCCCCTGATTCGACCCAGGGGCCCGACCACTCGAGACTCCCGTTGCTGCCCGAAAAGCTCACGGTGTCGAATCGGTCGGTGATGGTCTCGTGCGCAGTCTCCGCAGCAGCAACCATGACAGGGACGAAGAGGAGGAAGGCGACCGAGAGGCCGAGGAGACGCCTCAAGAGGACAGGGTCCGGATCATCTCGGCGACAGACTCCTCCGTCTCCTCAACGGCCTCCTCTTCGACGCCCTCGCCCAGGGGCAGTGTGACCACGAAGTAGGTCTTGCCCCCGAATCTCTGGTACTCGAGTTGACCGTTCATCAGATCCGTCAGTCGATAGGCGACGGCGAGGCCCAGGCCCAGGCTGCCAGTGAGCATCGGGGTCTCACCTTCGTGAACGAAACGGTCGAACAGCCGGCCCACCTGCCCTTCAGGGACCCCGTCACCGTCGTCCCAGACTTCGACTTCGACGACTCCATCCCCCTCGGTGACGGTCACTCCCCGGGCCGTGCCACCGTGGCACACCGCGTTGGAGATCAGGTTGACCAGGACATGACGGAGTCTGGCGGCGTCGACCATCGCCACCGCCGACGTCGCCTCTCTCTCAATCTCCATCCCGGCGCGCTCGAATGGCCCGGCGGCGGCGTCCACCACACGCTGGATGCTGGTGCGGACCGCCTCGATTTCGACTCCGGTGCTACCCAGCCGGGAGGCAACCAGTAGATCGTCGACCATCCGGGTCATCTCTGAGGCTTGGTTGGCGATGATCTGAGCCGTCTCCGCCGTAGCCTCGGACCCGGTCACCTCCCGGTCGGCAAGGACCTCTGCGAACCCGTATATGGATGTCAGTGGCGTGCGCAATTCGTGTGACAGTCCGGCGATGAACGCGTCTTTCGCCCGGCTGATGGTTCGCTCTGCCTCGAGCTCGAGCCGATTCCGCTCTTCGATGGCGCGTACCTGACGTCGCGTGATCACGAAGTAGACCGCCACCGCCGACCCCGGAACCGCCAGGGTGAGGATGAAGACGATCCACGTGTTCAGGTTGTGGCCCGCCCGGCTGTTCTCTTCCTGGGCTGCGAGGATCCGGGTCTGTTCGACCTGGAGTGATGCCGACAGCTCCTCGAAGGCCTCCTCGACCGCCGTCGCCGTCTGCTGCTTGGCCGCCGCGATCTCCCCCTCCTCGAGATCTGTCACCGCGACCGTCACGGTGCCCACGTACCGGGCCAGCGATGGATAGGAATCCCGGATCTCGCCGATGACCAACAGATGTTCCAGATCGTCCACCACACTGACCAACTCGTCCCTGGCGAACCCGGCATCACTGGACGAGACGACACCCATCTCCGAGAGCTCTGCGAACGTCACCGCCTGGACCAACCCCGCACGCGCCAGGGCCGACGTCCCGATGGTGGCGTTGGTCCAATGGAGCGCCTTCGCATTCTGGGTCACCCTGATGACGCTCGACGAGTTGACGAAAGCAAGACCGGCCACCACGAGCAGGACAACCACCGCCGCCGCGACCGAGTAGAGCACACTGCGTCTGCGGGGGGAGGAACGAGCGCGCGCCAGCAGTGCCATGAGACTCCATCGGTGGTGCCCATCGGGCTCGACATAGGCCGACCGGTCTATTGCGCCCGAAGTCCCGGCAAGCTCGGCCCCTGGTGTCAGCCGTTTTCCACAGGTTCGAGCAGGACCACCGGAATCTCTCGGTCGGTTCGTGACTGGTAGGTGGCGTACTTCTCGTAGGCAGCTACCACCCTCGGCCACCAGACGGCACGCTCGGATGGTCCCGCCGTTCGCGCCGTCATGTCCCGACGCCGATGTCTGACCTGGACGACGACTCGCGGGTCGGCGAGCAGGTTGCGATACCAGGTAGGGGGATCCGGCCTACCGCCGTAGGACGCGATCACCACCAGTGCTCGGCCGTCTCGGAGGTACAGCAACGGCACCGTGTGCGCTCTCCCCGACACATGTCCGCGCGTCGTCAGCAAGAGCATGTCGTTTCGAACCAGCCGACCACCGACCAGGCCCGAGGTCAGTCTGTAGACGAGAGTGTGAAAGGCCGACAAGCGCCGGACCGACGAATCTCTCACCCTGGGAGTCGTTCGGCGACCATCTCGCGCAGGAGATCGAGTCGCATCGTCCCGTTGTCGAGGACCGTCGAATGGAATGCCCGCAGGTCGAAACTCGGGCCGAGCCTCATCCTGGTGTCCTCCCTGATCCCGAGTATCTCCCGCTCGCCCAGCTTGTAGGCGATGGCCTGACCGGGCCAGCCCAGATAGCGGAGCACCTCGTCGCGCGCCTGTGCCGGGGTGCGGAACCCGTACACACGCATGAATTCGACGGCGGTCTCGAACGACCACGACTCACCTGCAGCGATGGGGGAACTGTCGGCTATGGGTTTGGCGAGATGCAAGCCGATGTCCACGACGACCCGGGCTGCCCGGTACATCTGTTTGGCGAGCATCCCGAAGTAGTACCTGGGGTCCTCGAGATGACCGAGCTCCCCCATGAGCACCTCTGCGTACATCCCCCATCCCTCGCTGTAGCCGGGGCACCAGGTGAGGAGACGCTGGAAGCGGCTGATCCGTTCGCGCCGGTACATCGCCGTGGCGATCTGAAGATGGTGGCCCGGGAACCCCTCGTGATACGCCGTAGAGACATGCTGATAGAGCGGAAAGACCTGCTGGTCCCCTATCGAGTACCACACTCCTCCGGGGCGGGAGAAGTCCTCCGATGGGCTTCGGTAGTAGACCCCGAGTGGGCCCCCGGACGGTGCGATTTGGACGGTCAGGGGCCGGATGGCGTCGGGGACGTCGAAGTGGCGCCCGGAGAGCTCGGACACGGCATGTAGGAGCGTTCGCTCCACGAACGCGACCAGCTCTGCGGTGCCTGAGACGGTCTCACCCGGATCGGTCTCCAAGAACTCCTTGGTGGCCCCCACACCCGCACCCGGCATGATCGATTCAGCCACACGCTGCATCTCGTCACGCAGACGATGGAACTCCTGCCACCCCCATCTGTAAGCCTCCTCGGGATCGACCTCCATGCCGACGAGACGATCGGCGGCACGCGCGTACGTCTCGGCACCCACCCCGTCTTCGCCTGCGGCCTTCGGCAGATACCAGCTCTCCAGCCAGTCGGCGAACTCTTCGTACGCGGCGCGTGCCGCCGCGGCAGCGGCGGTGAGAGCCTTCGACCCACCTCCGGTGGACTCGACCTTCTCGACGATATGTCCGATCGAGGCGGGATCACGGGACATCCTGCGCGCCTGGTCGATCACCGATTCGACCTGGCGAGCGGCCACGACGACGCCCGCCGCCATGCCTGCTTCCAACAGGTCCCGGTAGTCCTCGAGCGGGGTCTGCACCGTGTCGAGACGAGATACGATGTCGTCTCGTCCCGAGGGAGTGCTGGGATCCATCACATCGAAGGTGAGTCGGATGCGGTGGAAGGGGGACGCCATGTGGCGGAGATCCCGGAAGTGATCCGCGGACTCATATGCCTCCCGAGACTTCTCGAAAGCGGAGAGCATCACCCGGGCGGCGAACCGTTCCTCCGGCTGATCGCTGGACGCGAGAGGCTCCACCTTCGGCCGGAATCTCTCCTCCAGCCGGAGCATCTGCTCGACACCGGCGAGACCGAAGGAGTCGCCCCATTCGTGATCGGATCCGGGGATGCCGAGCTGGGTGGCGAGGACCGGGTTGAGCTCACAGGCTTCGTCGACGAGCCGGTCGGCGAGTTGGAAGGCGGTGGTCACGCCTCCAGACGGTAGACGCAGGTGGGGCCATGCTGAAGAGGTCGGGGCGGTACTGTGCGCCCATGAGCCACAAACAGACGGCCGAGCAGGCCTTTGCAGCGGTCGAGCCCGAGTTACGCGAGATCTCGAGGTGGATGTACGAGAACCCGGAGGTCGGCTATCAGGAGTACCAGTCGTCAGCGCGTCTGGCGTCGTTCCTCGATGAGCACGGCTTCGAAGTGGAGTACCCGACCCGGGGACTCGACACCGCGTTCGAGGCCAATATGGGCACGGCCGGTCCCCGAGTGGTCATCTGCTGCGAATACGACGCCCTCCCCGAAGTCGGCCACGCCTGCGGTCACAACATCATCGCCACCGCCGCGGTCGGCGCCGGCATCGCCGTCGCCGGCGTCGCCGACGAGCTCGGGATTCGGGTGACCGTCCTGGGAACCCCGGCCGAGGAGGGGGCTGGGGGCAAGGTCGACCTGATCGATGCCGGCGCGTTCGAGGACGCCGCGGCATCGATGATGATCCACCCCAGCCCGCGCGACCAACTCGACCCTTCCTTCCAGGCCAGGAGCAGCTTCATTGTCGAGTACTTCGGCAAGGAGTCCCACGCCGCCTTCGCTCCGCAGGCAGGGATCAACGCACTGGACGCCTTCGTCCAGGCCTACGTGAACGTGGCCACCCTTCGTCAACAGATCCTCCCCACCGACCGGGTGCACTGCATCATCGACCACGGAGGGGATGCCAACAACATCATCCCCGCGTACACCAAGTCGACGTGGGGAATCAGATCAGCCGACGGAGAACGACTCGAGGAGCTGATCCCGCGAGTACGGGCCTGCTTCGAGGCAGCAGCCCAATCCACCGGGTGCCGCATCGAGATGACCCCGGTCGGGCACCCCTACGTCAACATGATCAACGATCCCACGATGACCGAGCTGTTCCAGGCGAACTCGACGGCTTTGGGGCGCCCGTTGCCGTTGGAGGCCGAGCTCGGCGCCTCAGGCGGCTCATCGGACATGGGCAACGTCAGCCAGGTGGTCCCCTCCATCCACCCCATGCTCGCCATCGACTGCGGCGATGCGGTCAACCACCAGAAGGAGTTCGCCGCCTCGACGATCACGCCCAGCGGCGACAAGGCGATCCGGGACGGGGCCCTGGCCATGGCCTACACCATCATCGACATGGCGGAGCGCTCGGTCTGGGACGATCTCGGCGATCGGGGTGCCTAGCAGCGAGAGCACCGAGCGAATCGCGGCCACAGGGGTTACTCTGCCGTCTCCACACGAGATGGGCAGGGTGTGACACAGACCAAGATCCAGACGGTCCTCGAGGTGAGAGACCTCAGGACCCAATTCGACACTCAGGACGGAGTCGTCCACGCGGTCAACGGGGTCAGCTTCGACCTCAGGCGGGGAGAGTTCCTGGGCATCGTCGGGGAGTCCGGGTCCGGCAAGAGCGTCACCATGATGTCCTTGCTCCGCCTGATCCCCATGCCCCCGGGAGAGATCGTCGCCGGGGAGGCCATGTTCGGAGATGTCGATCTCCTGTCCATTGACTCCGACCAGCTGCGCAGGATCCGCGGGGGCAAGATCGGATTCATCTTCCAGGATCCGATGACCTCGTTGAACCCGGTGCTGACGATCGGGTATCAGATCACCGAGTCCTTGCGTCTCCACACCGAGCTATCGGATAAGGAGCGCGGTCCCAAAGCCATGCAGTTACTGGATCTCGTGGGCATCCCCGATGCCGAGGCCCGACTGAGGAACTACCCACACGAGCTGTCGGGCGGGATGCGGCAGCGGGTGATGATCGCCACCGCCCTGGCCTGCGACCCCGAGATCCTCGTCGCCGACGAGCCCACCACCGCGTTGGACGTGACCATCCAGGCACAGATCATCGAGATCATCCGCGACCTCCGTGAGAAGCTCGGCACGGCCGTGATCTGGATCACCCACGACCTCGGCGTCGTGGCCGGTCTCGCCGACCGTGTCCTCGTCATGTACGGCGGGGAGATCATGGAGGAGGCCGCAGTCGGGGATCTCTACTCGAAGCCGCTCCACCCTTACACCGAGGGTCTCCTCGGATCGCTTCCCCGACTCGACCAGAAAGGCGAGGAACTGGTCAACATCAAGGGCGCTCCCCCCAACATGTACGACCCGCCCGCCAGTTGCCCCTTTGCCCCGCGGTGCCCATATGTCATGGACAAGTGCCGTGCGGAGAACCCCCCGTTGATCGAAGTGGGGGTAGGGCGAAAATCGTCGTGCTGGTGGGACATGGAGAACGGAAGGCCCCGCTATGGCGATTGAGACACCTGAAGCACCAGCTCAGAACGAGCCGAACGCCAATGACGTCATCGTCCGGGTGGAGGGCCTGAAGAAGCACTTCCCCATCATGAAGGGCCTGTTTCGTCGCCAGGTCGGCGCCGTCCGGGCAGTGGACGGAGTCAGTTTCGACGTCAGGAGGGGAGAGACACTGGGTCTGGTGGGAGAATCGGGATCGGGAAAGTCGACCGTCGGCCGCGTCATCCTTCAGCTCGAACGTCCCACCGAGGGAGTGGTGCTGTTCGAGGGGGCCGACCTCACCCAGATCGAAGGCAACGAGCTTCGGTCCCTTCGACCCCAGATGCAGATGATCTTCCAGGATCCTCACGCCTCCCTCAACCCGCGTATGACCGTGGCCTCGATCATCGGTGAGCCGCTCAGCGAGCACAACCATGCCCGTGGCGAGGACAGGAAAAAGCGTGTCCAGGAGCTGCTCAGCCTGGTGGGGCTGGAGCCGAAGCACGCCAATCGCTATCCCCACGAGTTCTCCGGCGGCCAGCGCCAGCGCATCGGGATCGCCCGCGCCATCGCGCTGAACCCGGACTTCATCATCGCCGACGAGCCGATCGCCGCGCTCGACGTCTCGATCCAGGCCCAGGTGGTCAATCTCCTCGAAGACCTCCAGGACGTGCTCGGGCTCACCTATCTGTTCATCAGCCACGATCTGTCCATGGTTCGCCACATCGCCGATCGGGTGGCGGTGATGTATCTCGGAAAGCTCATGGAGTTGGGGAGTGTCGACCGCATCTACAACGACCCCAAGCACCCTTACACCAAGTCGTTGCTCTCCGCGGTTCCGGTTCCCGATCCCGAGGTCGAAGCCAGCCGCGAGCGGGTGATCCTCGAGGGGGACATCCCCAGCCCGGCCAACCCCCCGCCTGGCTGCCCGTTCAACACCCGGTGCCCGGTCGCCCAGGAGCGCTGTGTCAGCGAGGTCCCGGAATGGCGCGAGCTCGAACCGGGAAGATGGGTCGCCTGCCACTTCGCCGAGAAGGACTCCGACCTCGAGCTCCCGGCCAACGCCTGACCCGACCACACCGTCCGATCGACAGCCGTCGACCCGACCATGCCATTGGATTGAGTTTCTCACCCCTCAACCCCGACTCGGTGTTACCGTTCCGCTGCAGACGCCGGACGTTCGATCCGGCGCATGGAGGAAACAAAATATGAAACGAACCAGATTGCTGGCGCTGTTCGCTGTGCTGGCCATGGTGGTTGCGGCGTGTGGTGCGACCGATACGGACGCCACCACCACGACCGCGGGAGACACTCCCGAGACCACCGAGCCGGACACGACAGACACCACGGAGCCCGCAGAGGCACCCGAAGGTGAAGCCGGCTCCGGAGGCCATTTCGTGGCCCTGCAGTGGCAGGCTCCGTCCATCGTCAACAACTATCTCTCTTCGGGTAGCAAGGACTTGATGGCCGGGTCGCTGGCGCTCGAGCCGCTCGCCGCCTTCTCTCAGGACACTTCCCTGGTGCCCAAGTTGGCCACTGAGATCCCCACGGTCGAAAACGGCGGGGTGGCAGAAGACCTGATGTCCGTCACCTGGACCCTCAAAGAGGGTGTGGTGTGGTCGGACGGGACTCCACTGACCTCCGCGGACGTGGTGTTCTCATGGGAGTACTGCATGGCCGAAGGCTCGGGCTGCTCGTTCACCGACCGGTTCGCCGGCGTCGCCGACGTCGTAGCCGTCGATGATCTGACAGTGCGGGTCGAGTTCGAGGAGCCGACACCGTTCCCCTACGTGGCGTTCACTTCGGCGCAGAGCCCAATCATCCAGGCGGCACAATTTGCCGACTGTCTCGGGACGGCTGCGTTGGAGTGCACCGAGGCGAACCAGTTCCCGATCGGAACCGGTCCGTTCATCGTGACCGACTTCCGCGCCGAGGACACGGTGCTCTACGAGTACAACCCCCTCTACCGCGGCGTTTCGGAGGGTAAGCCGTTCTTCGGCACCTTCGAGATCAAGGGTGGCGGTGACGCGGCTGCTGCCGCGACGTCCGTTCTCCAGGTCGGAGACGCCGACTACGCCTGGAACCTCCAGGTGGCGCCGGACGTGCTGGCCAGCATGGAGGCAGACGGTCTCGGTTATGTGGATGTTGGCCTCAACGCCAACCTCGAGCACATCAACCTGAACCAGACCAACAACCGGAACCCGGACAACCCGTCCGACTTCCTGGACGGAGACAACCCGCACCCGATCTTCCACAACGCCCCGGACTTGGCCCGTGCCATGTCGATGGCGATCAATCGGGACGAGTTGGTGGCCGTGGGCTACGGTGACACCGGTGTTGCCGTCTGCAACGTCTGGAACCCGCCACCGGCCTCGCCCAACAACGACTGGTGTCTGACCCAGGACATCGATGGCGCCAACGCGCTCCTCGATGAAGCGGGCTACGAGGACACTGATGGAGACGGGATCCGTGAGACGCCTGACGGCATTCCGCTGGAGTTCGACTACAGCACCTCGACCAACGCGGTGCGTCAGGACTTCCAGGCACTGATCGAGGAGTACTGGCGTGAGATCGGCATCCAGGCCAACATGAGGAATGCGGACGCAAGCGTGTTCTTCGACGGAACCGGGGCCAACCCGGATTCGTATGTCGCCTTCTTGGCTGACATCCTCATGTACACCTTCGTGCCCGATCCCAACCCGGCGGCACTGCTGTCGCAGTACACCACCGGCGAGATCATCGACTCCACGACGGGGTTCAGCGGGAGCAACGTGCCTCGCTACTCCAACCCGGAGTTCGACGCCCTGCACGCCGAGCTCTCCGCCACCGGTGAACAGGATGCACGCGACGCGCTCGTGGTCGAGTTGAACGACATCTTGATCAACGACTCGGTGCTCATCCCGCTGGTCTGGCGTGGATCGGTGTCCGCGTTCGCCAACGACATCCAAGGTGTCGACGGCCTGAACGGCTGGGACAGCGAGTACTGGAACGTCGAGGAGTGGTTCCGGGAGTAAGGACCCGGATCTAGACTCGACCGACTAATCGAGAGAGCCCTCCCGACCGGAGGGCTCTCTCCCCTCAGACGGGCACGGGTTTGGCAGGTGACCCATGGGCCGATACGTAATCAGAAGAACGCTGGTCGCGATCCCGACATTGATCGTGATCAGCCTGGTCATCTTCACGATCCTCGCGTTCGCCCCGGGAGACCCCACCGCCAGCCTGCCTCTGACCGTCCCCCTGGAGGTCCGGGAGAAGATCCGGCTCTCGCTGGGATTGGGTGAGCCTTTCTTCATCCGCTGGGTCAAGTGGATGCAGTTGTTGTTCATCAACGAGCCCCTCCACGTCATCGACTCCGTCTTCAACACTTGCATCGGTGACTGCGAGGGCCGGGCTCGCATCATCTCGTGGTCGACACGAGCGCCGGTGTTCGACACCATCTGGGAGCGAATCCCTCAGACCTTCTGGGTGCTCGGCTTCGCCTTCGTCATCGGCATCCTCATCGCCGTACCCGTGGGCGTCATCTCGGCCTACAAGCAGTACTCGTGGTTCGACAACATCGGGACCTTCGTGACGATGATGGGCTACTCGGTCCCGACCTTCTTCACCGGGCTGCTCGCCATCGTCATCTTCAGCGTCCACCTCGGTTGGTTCCCCTCCTTCTACAACACCAACCACGTCGTCGACTGGACGAGCTGGGACAGCATCTTGATCCAGATCCAACAGATGATCATGCCGGTGGCCGTGCTCGGGCTGTTCAACGCCGCCGCCCTGAGCAGGTTCACCCGGGCATCGGTGCTGGACAACCTCAACGCCGACTACGTGCGCACGGCCCGGTCCAAGGGCTTGCGGGAGAACAAGGTGATCACCATCCATGTGGTGCGCAACAGCATGATCCCGGTGGTCACCCTCATCGCCCTCCAGATCCCGGGCATATTCGCCGGGGCCATCATCACCGAGCAGATCTTCCGCATCAACGGGATAGGCTTTCTGCTGATCAACTCGATCAACCAGAACAACGTGCCCATGGTGCAGACCCTGACCTTCATGTTCGCCATCCTGATCGTGCTCTTCAACCTGATCGCAGACGTGACCTACGGGTTCCTCGATCCCCGCATCAGATACGACTGAGGAGCGACTGACCAATGGCGACGACGCAAGAGAGATCCGACCAGACCACAGAGACACCTGTCGAGTCCGGACCGGCACACCGCTCGCTGCGGGGCGATGTCTGGCGCCAGTTTCGTCGTCACAAGGGCGCAATGGTCGGTCTGGTCCTGCTGACGCTCATCACCCTGGCCAGCTTCCTCGGCCCGCTGATCTGGGACGTCGACCCGTTCCAGTCGGACACGGCCAACGCCAGCCAGGCTCCCTCGTGGTCGAGCCCGATGGGAACCGACAATCTGGGGCGTGACGTATTCGCCCGGGTGCTCTTCGGAGGCCGGGTCTCACTGGCCGTGGGCATCACTGCAATGATCGTCGCCGTGACCGTGGGCACGGCCATCGGGGTCCTGGCCGGCTTCTTCAAGAAGCTCGATGGCCCCCTGATGCGGATCACCGACATGTTCCTCGCCCTACCCGTCCTTCCTCTGCTCCTCGTGATCATCATGCTCTTCAGGGAGAGGCTGCAACAGGCTTTCGGCCAAGGGCTGGGGATCTTCCTCCTCGTGGTGGCCATCATCGGCGCCACCAGTTGGATGACCACCTCCCGGGTGGTCCGGGGACAGGTCCTGTCGGTGAAAGAGCAGGAGTTCGTGCTCGCCGCCAACAGCATCGGGACCCGCAAGCGCAACATCGTCCTCCGTCACATCCTGCCCAACGTCCTCAGCCCGGTGATGGTGGCCGCCGCCCTCGGCGTCGCAATCGCAATCATCACCGAGTCGGCGTTGTCCTTCCTCGGTCTCGGTTTCCCACCGAACCTTCCCACCTGGGGCCGTCTCCTCTTCGACGCCAAGGACTTCCTCCAGATCAGCCCGATGCGGGTGGTCTGGCCCGGTCTCATGATCTCGCTCACCGTGATCTCGGTGAACTTCATCGGCGACGGTCTGCGCGACGCCCTCGACCCCCAGCTGCGCAGCAAGAGCAGTTAGACGGTCGGCCGACTTCGAGCGACGGTCTCCCTCATCGAGTGTGCACCCGAGCGCGTTCAGCGCGCCGCAGGGCTCACTCGATACAACAGGCTGGTCGAATGTGCACCGATGCGCGCTGGACGCGCATACGGGCCCGCTCGATTCGAGGTGAGCGTCTCGATCAGACCGTCAGATGGTCGCCCCAGTCGAGGTCGAGCATCTCGATCCCCGATTCGGCGAGGACGTTCTTGGCCAGGTTGCGGATCCTGACTCGGCCACTTTCGCTCATGAAGAAGTCGTGGATCATGATGACCCGCTCCGGTTGGATGCGTCGGGCGAACTCGACGGCACCGGTCACGGAGCCCCAGGGAGCCAACAGCGGAAGGGCCATGATCGGAGCAGTGATCGTCGGTTCGTGGCTATCTCCAGGATGGGTGATCACCCCGTCGATGGTCCATGACCGGTTTGGCGGTCGGGCTCCGGTGGGAAGTCGCTCGTGGAGCACGTCTTCGACGGTGGCCCCCTCTGGGGCTTCGACCGAGACCTCGATACCGTGGCCGTCGAGCAAGTCGGCAACCGCCTGGTTGGAGTAGACCACCAGGTCGCTCCTCCGCTCGATCAACCATTTCACGAAGTCGGGGTTCACGTGGTCGGCGTGCTCGTGGGTGACGAACACCCGGGTGACGTCGCCGATCGACTCGAGGTCGATGACACCTTCGAGGAAGGTGTGGAACCCCGGGTCGAACAAGGTCGCTTCCTCGTCGGTGGTGACGAGCAGGCACGAGTCGGTGAGTCGTCTGATGCGGGTCATGTTCCCAAGTTACGCGTCAGAGGGTGTGATCCGTCAAATACCGAGCGCCTGACCGAGGAGATGGCGCTGATGGGAAGGATCTCCGAAGAGGAGGGAGGACGTTTTCGCCCGCTTCAGGTAGAGATGCGCGTCGTGCTCCCAGGTGAAGCCGATCCCCCCGTGGACCTGAATGTTCTCACCGGCCACCCAGACGTAGGCCTCGGAGGCGACGGATCCGGCCAGGGGCGCCGCCACCGCCAACTCGTCGGGGGCGTCGGTCACCCGGGCGGCGTGGTAGGCGGCCGACCGGGCATGCTCCACCTTCATCAGCATCTGGGCGCAACGGTGTTTGATGGCCTGGAACGACCCGATGGGCCGTCCGAACTGATGCCTGCTCTTGGCATACTCCACCGACATGTCGAGGCAGCGCTGCGCGCCACCGACCTGCTCGGAGGCCAAGGCGGTTACCGCCAGCGCCAGGGTACGACGCAGGGCTGCAGCGGGATCCGATCCGCCGAGGCGGGCGCCGTCCCCGACCCGGACCGAGTCGAAACCAACCCGTGCCTGACGACGGGTCGGGTCGAGAACCGGCTCTGGAGACACCTCGACTCCATCGGCGTGAGCAGGCACAGCGAAGAGAGACACTCCGTCGTCTGTGCCCGCGGTCACCAGGACCAGGTCGGCCTCGGTGCCGGCGATGACGGCCCGCTTGGTCCCGTCGATCACCCAGTCGTCACCCGACCGAACGGCCGTCGTTCCCGGGCTCCCCACCGACCAACGACGGGGATGCTCGAAGATCGCCAGGGCTGCGATGGTTTCCCCGGACGCCAGGGGCGGGAGCAAGTCGGCACGCTGAGTGGCGGTGGCGGCCTCCTGAATCGCGGTGGTGGCAATCACCGCGGAGCCGAAGAACGGCCCCGGGGCGACCGCCCGCCCCATCTCCTCGAGCAGCATCCCCAGCTCGACGGGCCCGAAGCCCGACCCTCCATGCTCCTCAGCGACGGCCAAGCCCATCCATCCCATGCCCGCCATGTCCTTCCACACCGCGGCATCGAAGCCCTCTTCGGACATCATCAACTCACGAACAGTGGGGATCGGGAGTCTCTCCTCGAGAAACCGGCGCGCCGTCGTGCGTATGAGGTCTTGTTCCTCCGTCGGGGCGTACGAGACCGTCGGGCTGTCAGCCACGGGGAACCTCCGACCAGGGCAGGTCCTTGTCCACCCTGGGCTCTCCGGGCAGACCCAGGACCCTCTCCCCGAGGATGTTGAGCATGATCTCGGACGTGCCGCCTTCGATCGAGTTGGCCCGGGTTCGCAAGAATGCCTTCTGCGGGCCGTGCTGGGAGAAACCCTCGGGTCGAACCAGCTCGTACCCATCCGGATAGAGGGTCCCGTCGAGCCCGAGCAGATCGGTGGTGAACGCGGTTATCTGCTTGTTGAGGTCGGCCCAGGTGAGTTTGCCGATGGAGCCTTCCGGACCGGGGATGCCTGCAGTGGCCATCTCGTTGGCGCGTATGGAGGTGAGACGGGCGGCCTCCGCCTCCGCCCAGAGATGCAACAGCCGGTCGCGCAGGACCGGATCGTCGGAGCCGGACTCCGTCCACACCTCGACGGCCTGGCCGATGTATCCACTCTGGCGCGGCGGGACGTTCCCCCCGATCGCCACCCGCTCGTTCATCAGGGTGGTCACCGCCACGCGCCACCCGGCCCCCACCGCGTCGATCCGGTACTCGTCGGGAATGCGCACGTCGTTGAAGAAGACCTCGCTGAACTCGGCCTCCCCGGTGATCTGGTGCAGGGGCCTGACATCGACGCCATCGGCGGTCATGTCGACGATGAAGTAGGTCATGCCCTGATGCTTCGGGACATCGGGGTCGGTTCGGGTGACGAGCATCCCCCACCGGGCGACATGGGCCAAAGTGGTCCACACCTTCTGGCCGTTGACCACCCACTCGTCACCATCTCTCACCGCGCGAGTGGCGAGCCCGGCGACGTCGGATCCCGCTCCCGGCTCGCTGAACAGCTGACACCAGATCTCCCCGGTCGTGAACATCGGGCGAAGCCATCGGCGTTTCTGCTCGTCGCTGGCATGGGCATCGAGGACGCCGGCTCCCATGGCGATACCAAGGAGGTTTCGATACCTGTTCTCGGTGGACGCACCTGCCGCCTCGAGTCTCTGATTGATCCTGGCCTGGAGTCTCCTGGCCAGGCCGAGCCCGCCGAAGCCCTCCGGATGCCAGACCCAGGCGAGACCGCTGTCGTACTGGGCACCCCAGAGCTCCTCTTCGGGAGTCGCTCCCGGTGGGTGTGCCTCGACCAGCTCGTCGACGAGCCGGTCGACCCGGGCGGCATCGGAATCAGACATCGATATTTGACCTTCCGCTCAAACTCTGTGCCGAAGACGCTACCGGGTTCTCCGGGCGTGCGCACCGACGTCAGACCATGGCTCAGAAGATGTCAGGACACCACGTGCGCGTCGCTGCCCAAACTGGAAGAGGCGCCGCCGTGGAGCGACGCCTCTTCGTCACCCGATCTCTTCGTTCAGGTCGAGGTGGGAGGGCCCCCCTTCGGGGTGCCATACCTGGACCACCATCTCTTCGCGGCGTCGATGCCGCCCACCCCGAAAGCGATGGCCGCGGCGATGGCTGCGGCGGCGACGACGATCTTGACGATGTCCTCGGCGAATGTGACGTCGAGAATCTCGAACGCGAAGAGGACCCCGAAGACGACCACGGCTATGTGCACCGCAGTCGTGAGCCAGGGAACGTTCTGCTCGTTGGCGAACGGACGAACCAGGTTGGCGACCCAACTCCCGGCTGCAGCCGCAACAAGGATGACCACTGCTGCCAGCAGAAGGAGCGGGATCCAGGCCAACAGCCTGACCAGGAGGTCCTCGATGGTGGCGAGCTGGAGGATCCGCGCCACGATGAGGAACAGGACCACCATCAGATAGGCATAGAGGACCGTGGCCACGATCGATGCCGGGGTGTGTTCACCCCCTTCGAGGGATTTGGCCATCCCGGAGCGTTTCCACACCGGGTCGAGGACCCGGGCGGCCAATAGCTTCTCCGTCCACTTGCGTATGAGACCGATGATCCAGCGACCGATGATGAGAACGACGAGTGCGACCACGATGAGGATCGCCCACTCGACCACGTTCTCCCCAAGGGTTTGGAGCCGATCTACGAGACTGTCCCAGAACGTCAAATTGTCTCCTTTCGCTCTGCGACATCAAACCTAGACGTTCTGGCCCCTCCCTGCCGTAGTCAGTCGAAAAACCGTTGAGCTCCCCAGTTATGGTTGGAGCCAGACACTCGACCGAGAGGGATTACTTGACCGATCAGAGACGGCTCCAACGCAAGATCGACAAACAGCGGGAGATCGAAGCCCGCTGGCTGCAGAAGATGCTCTTCGCCTTGTCCAAGGCCAGAGAGGCCAGGGCCAAGCTGACAGAGACCACCGGTGAGGAGCTCAACCCGTTGATCACACTGGATGACGGCACCCAGGTCTCACTCGATGCACTCGAAGACATCGTGATCAAGCGGGTGGACGTGCTGATGGACAGTCTCGGTCAGAGCACCTACGGACGCCGCCAGTAGCCTCTCACTCCCGGTGGAGATCGGTCCGGTCGGTCTCGGTGTGGATCGACCGTTCGTGGGCGTGTCTGCCCTCCGCAGGAGCGTGAGCCGGGTCGTCGAGGAAGATCCGTCCCTTCTCGACGTGGAGCAGGGAAGGCCCATATGCCTCAACCAGGCCATCCTCGGTGAGAACCTCCTCCGGTGTCCCTGATGCCACCACTCGCCCCGCCAACAGGATGACGTAGTCGGTCGACCTCGCCTCGGAGAGATCGTGAGTGGTCATGATCACGGTGCAGCCCTCCCCGGTCTCGTTGTGGATGACTTCGTCGATGGCCTGTGCAGTGGTCAGGTCGACCCCGGTCAGCGGCTCGTCGAGGAGGAGCATGTCGTGATCCTGGGCTAGACCCTGAGCGACGAAAACACGCTGACGCTGGCCACCGGACAGATCGTGGAGGTGACGGGTGGCGAGATCGGAGATCTGGAGGCGCTCCATGGCTCGATCGACCGCCTCGCGATCGTCCGCGCTCATCAGCCCATAGGCTCCGAGACCGGCGTAACGGCCCATGGCCACCACTTCTCGCACGGTGACGGGAAGGCTCTCATTGACCTTGGTGGCCTGCATCACGTACGCGAGCCGACCGGTTCCCACCCGGACGTCGATCGAGCCCGAGGTGGGCTCCACCAAGCCGGCGATGACATTGAGGAGAGTCGACTTCCCGGAGCCATTGGGCCCGATCACCGCCACGACTACGCCCGCAGGCACTTCGAAGTCGGAGCTGTCGATGGCCACGATGGGGCCGAACTTCACCTTCAGCTCTTCCGCGCGGACTGCGGTGCCGCTCATGCACACCTCGCGCAACGACCCTCGATCTCGAGGGCGTGATCGGTGGCATGGAAGGAGGCGAGAGCGGCGATCTCGGAGATGAGATTGCGCACGCTCTCCTCCTGAGGTGCCGGGATGTCTACGTCCTCGACGGAGCCACACTCCACACAGACCAGATGGTGGTGATGGCCCGTGAGCCATTCCGCCAGTTCGAACCGGGTGAGGCCTTTCGCGCCCAGGTGGTGCTCCACCACCCCGGCATCCTCCAACACCGAGAGTGTTCGGTATATCGACGACAGAGGCACGTCAGAGCCCAGTTCCTCGCTCAGCTCGGCGGCGGACATGGGTCCCGACGCCTGGGCCAGGGCGGCAACCACCGCCTGACGTCCCTTTGTGTAGCGAACATCGTGTTCGTAGAGCCTCATCTCGATCTCGCGATCGAGAGTCGATTTGGTCATGAGCGAACCTTAGTGATTATGATTCTCAGTACCATGATAACGATTCTCATTTTCAAGCAAGATCTGAGAGATGTGAGATGAGGAAGCTGCTTCTGATGCCGGTCCTGCTGGGGATGCTCCTGGCCGGGTGCGGCACCTCCCCTGCGGACGAGACCGAAGGTCCACTGGTGGTGGCGACCACTTCGATCTGGGGTGACGTCGCCCGCTCGATCGTCGGCGACCAGGGATCTGTCGAGGTCTTGATCCCCGTCGGTGCCGACGCCCACGACTACGAGCCGACACAGCGTCAAGTGGCCATGCTTCATGAGGCCGACCTCGTGATTGCCAACGGGCTCGGGCTGGAGGAGGGTCTCCACGACATCCTCGAGAGTGCGGAGGCCGATGGCGCCAACGTGTTCCAGGTGGCGCCGGAGCTCTACCCGATCGAATTCGGCCATCACGACCTCGACCACGACGACGATCACGACGCGGAAGACGCCCACGACCATGACGATCTCGACCCTCACGTCTGGTTCGACCCGATCCGGTTGGCCGTCGGTGCCTCTCTGATCGCCGAACAGCTCACCACGGTGGCTCCGGACGTCGATTGGGCGGCGCGCGCCGACGCCTACGTCGTCGAACTGGAGCAGCTCGACGAGGAGATCGAGGTGATTCTGGGCGTCGTCCCGGTCGCGCAACGCAAGATCGTCACCAACCACGAGGCGCTCGGGTATTTCGCCCACCGCTACGGCTTCGAGGTGATCGGGGTGGTGATTCCCGGTGGTTCGACGCTGGCGGACCCCAGCTCGGCTGGCTTGGCAGCCCTGGTCGCCGAGATGCTCGAAGAAGGGGTGTCGACCATCTTTGCCGAGACGAGCCAGCCGAATCGACTGGCGGAAGCGGTGGCGGTCGAGGTGGGTGAGGATGTCTCGGTCGTCGAGCTCTACACCGAGTCACTCGGCGAGACCGGATCGGGAGCCGCGACACTGGTGGAAATGCTTCGAAGCAATGCCATTGCCATCGCTGACGCCCTATCGACATGACCGACGTTAAGTTTCCCACGTGGATTGGCTGATCGACCCGTTCCAACTGGCCTTCCAACAACGCGCTCTCCTGGGCGGTTCCCTGGCCGCCATCGCGCTAGCCCTGGTGGGGACCTGGGTGGTGATCAGGGGCATGTCCTTCCTGGGTGATGCATTGGTCCACGGGGTGATCCCGGGCATCGCTCTGGCCATCCTGTTCGGGTTCAACCTGCTCATCGGTGCCATCGCCGCCGCGGTGGTGATGCTCCTCGGGATCAACCTGGTCCACCGGCAGACTGCGTTCTCGGAAGACACCAGCATCGGTCTCCTCTTCGTCGGAATGCTCGGACTCGGGGTGATCATCATCTCCAGCACCGACTCCTACGCCGGCAGCCTCACCGCGATCCTCTTCGGAGACGCCCTCGGTGTCACCATGGGTGACATCTGGCTGCTGACCGGGTTGCTCGTGCTCACGCTCGCCGGCACGGTCCTGGGATTCCGCCCCTTCCTGGTGCTGGCCTTCAACGAACAGAAGGCCGAGTTGCTGGGTCTTCAGCCCAGAATCGCCCATTTCGCCCTGCTCGCTTTGATGACTCTCGCCATCGTTGGCTCCTTCCAGACGGTGGGCACCCTGCTCGTCTTCGGGCTCCTCGTCGGACCGGCGGCCACGGCGGCCCTCGTGGTTCGCCGGGTGCCCGCCATCATGGCGGTAGCCGCCCTCCTCGGAGTGGTGTCCGTGGTTGGGGGGCTGATCGTCAGTTTTCACGCCGACACCTCGGGATCGGCCACGATGGCGGTCACCCCGATCGTCCTCTTCTTCGTCGTCCTCACCTTCAAGACAGCCAGACAGCGGCGCCTCACCGCCCACTCGGTGTGAGGCGTTGACGCCCCCTTTCGGCTAAGGCGGTTTTTCGGTGGTGTAGGTGTGGCCGTGGGGGCTGGTCCAGTGGTCTTGGCCGTCGATTCTGTGGTGTTTCCAGCCGTGGTCTTTGAGGGTGTGGTCGTGGCGGCATTTGGGTCCTCCGTTGGTGGTGGAGGTTTGGCCGCCTCGACTCCAGGGGAGGAGATGGTCGTAGTCGCAGTCGGAGGCGGGCACCCGACAGCCCGGGAACGAACAGACCGGCTGGGTGGCGTCGACGATACGGGAGATCGTCTTGGTGGGTCGACGTGTGGTGGTGACCACACCCGCGATGTTGCCCCAGTCGTCGGTGATGGTGGCCCGCCATTCCGCTTTGGGATGCTGGTCGGCGAACCGTCTCGCTATGTCGGCGATGACCGGACCCAACCCGGGGATCTCGGCGGCTTTCTCGTCGAAAGAGGGTCATCGCTGAAAGCAAGAGAAATCTCTGGACTCTTACATCCGGACCCATCAACCGACAATCACGAACCGCACCGAGAGCAACACGCAGAGGACTGCGCTCGTCGTTCGAGCCCGAGCCGTCAGTCCCCGGGCTGCTTCTCCCCGCCCGACTCGAACGCCGACATGATCAGGTAGACCAGCAGGGTCACCAGCAGGCTTCCAACGATGGAGATGTTCCAGTGGAAGAAGAGACGCAGGCCGACGAGGACCAGCACGAACACCAGCAAACGACCGAACCAACTCGTGCGCATCTCTGGACCGCCATCTCGGGGATATGATCCCTGTGATCGTAGAACCACCGCGCGCCGTGTCGTAGGGTTGCTCCATGTCGCCAGAGGACGCCAAGCAACTCCTGTATCGCTACGTCGCAGAGGTCTGGGACAACGGGAACCTCGAAGCACTCAGAGAGTTCCTGACCCCCGACTATCGACGTCACGTGTCACCGACCCTTCCGCCACTCGACCTCGAGGCGCAGGTCCAACGACTCGCCGGATTCCGCCGCGCCTTCCCCGACATCACGCTCACCGTCGAAGAGGTGATTGCCGAAGGCGACCGGATCGCCTTCCGCTCCACGATCAACGGCACCCATCATGGTGAGCTCGCCGGGCTGGCACCGACCGGCAAACACATCACCGTCGGGCTGGTGGACATCATTCGCGTCGAGGACGGTCGGTTCGCAGAACAGTGGGGCGGACCCAACATGGCGGACATGTTCCGCCAGTTGGGCGCGACCTACCACCTCGAGAGTTGAGCGGCTCTCGTCGATTCAGATGACCGCCCACCGCGGTTAGGCTCACCTCGTGGACCAGATCACCAGCCGGCAGCCGGAGGCGCCTGCCACATATCCCCAGGTCGCGGCGATAGGAGCGCAGCGCGCCTTCAGCATGGCCATGTTGATCTCGGGGATCCGCTGCGTCATCGCCTACATCCTCCTCCCCTTCGTGGCACCCCTTCTGGGATTGGCACCCGGTGTAGGCCCCTGGCTCGGGTTGGGGATCGGAGTGGTGGCGATCGTGGCCAACGGATTCAGCATCCGCCGGTTTGCCCGTTCGCGGCACCGTCTCCGGCGTCTCGTGATCGGGGTCAACGTCGCGGTGATCGCCTTCATGCTGGTCCTCATCGGGATCGACCTGAATACCATCTTCTCGCTCTAGCGCCAGGGCACTAGACACCGGCGAGCATGTCACGATGCCGCTCCCAGAGGGCGGCATATAGCCCACCGGCCCGTTCCAACTCGGGGTGAGACCCGCTCTCGACGACTCTCCCCTTTTCCATCACGACGATGCGGTCGGCGTTGGTGATCGTCTCCATGCGGTGAGCCACCACCACGAGGGTGCGGCGGCCCCGCTCGGTGAAGACCTCGTCGAGCAATGCCCGCTCGGTTGGCCCGTCCAGCTCCGATGTCGCCTCGTCGAGAACCAGCACTGCCGGGTCGCGCAGGAAGGCGCGGGCGACCGCTAGACGCTGGAGTTGGCCACCGCTCATCCCGACACCACCTTCTCCCAGATGGGTCTCCAACCCGTCTTCGAGACTGGCCAGCCATTCACCCAACCGGGCGCGCTCCAATGCGGCGGCCATTTCGAGCTCACTGGCATCGGGTCTGGCTATGCGCAGGTTGGAAGCGAGCGACCCGTAGAAGAAGTCGGGGCGTTGCGGCACCAGAGCGACCATCTCCGACAACGCCGAGGGCGACAACTCGACCACCGGGCGCCCGGCAACGATCACCCTGCCGGTGTGGGGGTCACGACCTCTGATCAGGGTCTGGACGAGGCTGGACTTACCCGACCCCGAGGGACCGACGATTCCCAGGAACGAGCCGTCCGGGACCTCCACAACGACCCCGTCGACCAAGGTGGTCTCCCCGGAGCGCACCGTCACCGACTCGAAACGCACCCCACCCTCAGCGGGGGTGGGATCGAGCTCTCCCCAGGACTGAGGCGGGAGATCCTCGAGCTCGAACAAACGCGCCGCAGCGGCCAGCGACTGCTCGGTGTCGGGGACGATCTGTTCGAGAGCGCGAATCGGCGCCATCACCGTCCAGGCGAGAACGACCGACACCGCCAGGGCCTGCACCCCGAGCCCGGAGACGACCGCCACCGCCACCACGGTGAGCAGGCCCGCGGCAGCGACGAGACCACCGACGAGCGAGCGCAACGCCGAGCTCGTGGCCAGAGCCCGTTCTCGTACTGCCTTGAGGCTGCCGGCCTGTCTCAGTCGCTCGAGCACCCGGTCACCGGCATGCAGCACCGCCACCTCCTGTGCGCCCTGAATCACGTCAGAGATCGAGGCGGCCATCTCTCCCGACATCCGGCGAACCTCCGGCCCGGCTTCCGCCACCCGTCGCCATCCCATCCACGGCACGAGAATCAGGTAGAGCACCACGAAGGGCGCCAGCGCCAGAACCACCGTGGCGTTGCTCACCCACGCCAGACCGGCGAGGGTGAGCATCGGCACGACTACGGCTGCCACGACGGGTGCGATGGTGTGGGCGTAGAAGGGCTCGACCCGGTCGATGTCCCCCGAGACGCGTGCCACCAGATCACCGCTGCGCTCGTCACCGAGCATCGCCGGCTCGAGACGCTCCAGCCAGCGAAACACCTGGCTACGCAGTTGTGCCAGCAGCCGAAAGGCCACCGCGTGCCCGGTGTACTGCTCTAGATAGCGGAACGCCCCCTTGACCAGGGCGAGACCGACCAGCACCAGCAGGGCGACCGCCATGTCCGCAGAGCCCTCGAACACCTCGATCACGTATGCCACGGCCACCGCCGGGATGGCGACTCCCAGGCCCTGGTTGACGATGCGGAACAGGGCCGACGAGACGACGAGGCCACTATGGGGCCGGAGCATCGTCAGGAGGCGCCTGACCGTCTCACCTCTCACGACGGCACCGCCATCGACCGGAGAATCGCCGTCCCCTCTTCACCGGCCGGATCGGTGTCGGCCACGATACGTCCCTCGGTCATCGCCACTATGCGGTCGACTCCGGCGAGCGTCGAGCGTCGATGGGCGATCACGATCACCGTCTTGCCAGCGGTGAGGCGATCGAGTGCGGCTCTGACTCTCGCCTCGGTGTCGATGTCGACGTTGGAAGTGGGCTCGTCGAGAATCACGATCGGAGCACCGGCCAGCAGCATGCGTGCGATGGTCAACCGCTGTGCCTCACCACCGCTGAGCTGGAGCCCGCGCTCCCCCACCGGCAGGTCGAGGCCGTGTTCGCGGTCGGACACGATCGCGGCCAGGTCAGCCGCATCGAGGACGCGCCAGAGGGCGTCGTCGGTGGCCTCGGGATCCGCCAGGAGCAGGTTGTCGCGAAGGGTCCCGTGGAAGACGAAAGGCTGCTGGGAGACCACAGCCACCCGCCCTTCGACGGAGATCCGGCCCGAATCGGGCTGGGCGAGGCCACTGATCAATCCGGCCAGGGTCGACTTCCCGGCCCCCGACGGGCCTACCAGGCCGATGACCTCGCCCGGCTCGACGGTGAGGTCGACGCCATCGAGGGCCGGATCCACCCCCTCGTAGGAGAAGGTGACGTCTTCGATCGTGATGCGCCCTGCGCCCCCGGACCTCGGGACGAAACTCGCCCCCGGCTCGGCGAGGAACGCTTTGATGTCCTTCGCCGAGGCTCGCCCGATCGCCCCCACGTAGAAGAACCGCCCGATCTGAGACATCGGCTCGATGAGGGCGACACCCAGCAGGACCAGCGCCACCGCCTCCCCGATCGATATCGCGCCTTGTTGGAGACGCCACATGGCGGCGCCGGAGGCGGCCACCACCGTTCCCAGTGTGAACAGCGAATCCACCGCGAGGAGAGCGAGCTGATTGACCCGAAGCAACGCCATGGTCTCACCGCGCAATCGCTCCGACTCCTCCTCGAGGCGGTCTCCGTACTCACCCGAGGCGTCCAAGGCCTTCAACGTCTTCATCCCCTGGATGCCGTCGAAGAAGCGAGCGGTGAGTTGGTCAGCCGTCGCCCAGTAGCGGGCGGTGACACTGGCGAAGCGTTTCTCCATCAGTCTGAGGAGGAGTGGGACGGCAGGCACGGTGACGAGAAGGATCAGGGCCGCGAGCAGGTCGATCATCGCCACCACGAGACAGATGAGGAGAGGGATGACCACCCCACCGATCAGCTGGGGAAGAAAGGTTCCTGCCAGTGAACCGACCGCGCCCGCGCCCTCGGTGGCACGGTTAGTGACCTCCCCGGCGCGGTAGGGCTTCGAGGGCCGATCCAAGACCGAGCCGACGATCCGAAGCCTGACATCGCTCTCGACCTTCGACCTCGTGTCGTCGGCGAGCAGCGGCCATACCCACCCGAGAGCCGCAGCTGTCGCCAGGAGCCCGCCCAATGCGAACAAGGCGGGCCCGACCGAGCGACCGTCTGAGACGAGATCGACGACCCTGCCGACGACGACGGCGGACCCGGCGAGGGCCAGCGCGCGCAAGCAGAGGACGAAGACCGACCGTCTGATGCCGGATCTACCCGCGCCGTAGAGCCGGATTCCGTCGCCACTCGACTTCCGCCTCGCCATCCGGATGAGACTGCCAGGGCGTGTTTCCGACACCGAGTCGATTAGATGCCGACTCGCTGTCGAATAGGGCGGGCCATACGGTCCCCACCGATGATCGGCGTCCTGTTACTCCAACTGGGCACCCCTGACTCCACCGCCGTGTCGGACGTCCGCCGCTATCTGCGCGAGTTCCTCTCCGATCCCCGCGTGCTGGACATCCCCGCCCCTGTGCGGGCGCTGTTACTCAACGCGGTGATCCTCCCCTTCCGTCCCCGCCGGTCGGCGGAGCAGTACCGCAAGATCTGGACCGAGGACGGGTCACCTCTCCTCATCCACACCGAAGATCTGGCCGGGCGGCTCCGGGAGGGTCTCGGCGACGGCTATGCGGTTGCCGTCGGGATGAGGTACCAGAGCCCGTCCATCGAGTCCGCCCTCGCGGACCTCGCCGACGCGGGTTGCGAGCGGATCGTGATCGCCCCGATGTTCCCCCAGTACTCCTCGGCCGCCTACGGATCGGCGGTGGCCAAGGCGCTCGAGGTGACGGCCGGGCATTGGAACGTACCGTCGACATCCACCATCCCCCCTTTCTACGACCACCCCGGCTTCGTCGGCGCGGTCGCCTCGATCGCCCGTCCGCTTCTCGACGAGTTCCGACCCGATCACGTCCTGTTCAGCTACCACGGCCTTCCGGAGAGCCAGATCCGCAAGAGCGACCCATCGGGCGGGTGGTGTCTGGAGCGGGGTGACTGCTGTGCAACGTTGCGGGCCGAGAACCGGTACTGCTACCGCGCCCAGTCCTTCGCCACGACCCGTGCCGTGGCCGGGAGGCTCGGTCTCGGCAAAACGAGTCACTCCACGTCGTTCCAGTCGCGTCTCGCCGGGCAGAAGTGGATCGAGCCGTACACCGATGGAGTCCTCGACGCTCTCTACGCCGACGGGGTGCGACGGTTGGGGGTGCTCACGCCGTCGTTCGTGGCCGACTGCCTCGAGACGCTCGAGGAGATCGGGATCAGGCTGCGCGAGCAGTGGGCGGGGATGGGTGGCGAGGATCTCCTTCTCGTCCCTTGTGTCAACGCCAGCCCGCCTTGGGCGGCTGCGCTCGTCGAGATGATCCGAGGAGGACACCGATGAAGATGTCAGACGATCTGAGCGCTGCATTCAACGATCAGACCACGATGGAAGAGGCGACGGTGGAGACCATCCTCGAGCGGGCTCGGCTCGCCGGTGGCGAGTCGGGAGCGATCTTGCTCCTCGACAACGAGCTCGGCGCCAGAGGCGGCTGACGGCCGCGCTGGTGACCACTTCCGTCTCAGACAGCCGGCTGTCCAACCTCAGCGCGGCACGAATCCTCCAGGGGTTCGAGGAGTACATGTCGCGTTTCGCCGCCTTCAACGCCCGCGCCCCGAAGCGGTTCGGCAACGTCGACTGGCGGGGACTACAGGCCGACGCTGTGGGAAGACTCAAGGTCTACTCCCTCGTAGTCGGCAAGGTGATCGAGGACATCTCCAAGCTCCTCGGGCCCCGGACCGACGACCCGATTCTTTGGATGGCCATCAAGGCGGTCTATTCCGGCTTGATCACCGAGCGCCAGGACTGGGAGCTGGCGGAGACCTTCCACAACTCGATCACCCGCCAGATATTCGACACCGTCGGCGTCGACGACCGCATCGAGTTCGTGGACACCGACTTCGACAGCCCGCCGAGCCCGTCTGTCGAGCCCGTCTACCTGATCTACGACCGCCGGGAGTCGACCGCGACCCTGGTGGGCGAGATCCTGGCAGACTTCCTCCCCGACGTCGGATTCAAACGGATCGACTCCGACACCGCAGAAGTCGCTCGTCGGATCGAGGCGATGCTGACCGAACGAGGCGGTCTCCCGGTCGTGGGTCGAGCCGAGATGGTGCGGTCGGTGTTCTACCGTGGTCAGTCGGCATACATCGTGGGCCTCTTGTACGCCGGGTCGGTGCGGCTGCCGATGGTCCTGTCACTGCGGCATGAGGAAGGCGGCGTGGTGGTCGACGCGGTGCTCCTCACCGAAGACGAGGTCTCGATCCTCTTCAGCTTCACCCGCTCCTACTTCCACGTCGACGTGCGCCGACCCTACGACCTGGTCCGATTCCTCCGCCGGCTGATGCCCCGGAAGCGGATCGCCGAGCTCTACATCTCGATCGGTCAGAACAAGCACGGCAAAACGGAGCGATACCGCGACCTGCTCCGTCATCTCAACTCGACCGACGAGCGATTCCAATACGCCCCGGGGACGCAGGGCCTGGTGATGCTGGTGTTCACCATGCCGGGATACGACGACGTGTTCAAGGTGATCCGGGACCGCTTTCCCCCGCCGAAGCGGACCACCAGGGACATCATCATGGACAAGTACCGGCTGGTCTCCCAACACGACCGGGCGGGAAGGCTGGTCGACGCCCAGGACTTCCAGCACCTCCAATTCGACAAGCATCGCTTCGACCCCGACCTGCTCGACGAGCTGCTCGCCGACGCGGGGCGAACCGTGCGCCTCGAAGGTGACACGGTGGTCCTCGAGCATCTCTATGTGGAGCGCCGCGTGATACCGCTGGACCTATACGCGCGAGAGGCGGTCTTTCCCGCCGCCTCGGCCGCGGTGATCGACTACGGGCAGGCGATCAAAGACCTCGCCTGCACCAATATCTTCCCCGGTGACCTGTTGACGAAGAACTTCGGTGTCACCCGTCACGGCAGGGTGGTCTTCTACGACTACGACGAGCTCAGCGCCCTGACCGAAGTGAGGTTCAAGGACCTTCCCGAGCCTCGCGACGAGTTCGAGACCATGGCTGAAGTCCCCTGGTTCGGGGTCGATGGCTCGGACATCTTCCCCGAGGAGCACCAGCGATTCCTGGGCCTGTCCGACGAGTTGGCGGAGGTGTTCCTCGAGCGGCATGGCGACCTATTCGAGGTGGAGCCGTGGCGGGCGATCCAACAGCGGATCGAGGCCGGTGAGCTCATGGAGGTGTTCCCCTACGCCGACGAGGCCCGTCTCCCGGGGACCGAGGACGTTCGGGGCTGGTGAGCACCTAGCCTGGGCGCATGTCCGATCTCGTCATCATCACCGGGGCCTCCAGCGGTCTCGGCCTCGCCCTCGCCCGCACCGTCCCGTTCCCGGCTGCCGTGGTGGACATCAGTCGCTCGGGCCCTCCCGACGACACCGTCGAACACGTGACGGCCGACCTGTCGGACCCGTCGTCGTGGCCAACGGTGGGTGCCGAGATCCGCCGCCTGATAGACCACCATCAGCCCAGCCGGGCGGTATTCATCCACGCCGCGGGCACGTTGACCCCGATGGGGTTCGCCGGTGAGGTGGACACCGACGCCTATGCCTCCAACGTCGTGCTCAACAGCGCATCGGGTCAAGTCCTGGGGCACCTGTTCCTCGAGGCGATCCGGGGTCGTTCCGGGAGACACGACCTGGTGATGGTCAGCTCCGGGGCCGCCCGCAGCGTCTACCCGGGTTGGTCGTCGTACGGAGCGGGCAAGGCGGCTCTCGACCAGTGGGTACGCAACGTCGGCTCGGAGCAACGAGAGCGCGGTGGGGTGCGTGTCTCCGCCATCGCTCCCGGAGTGGTGGCGACGCCGATGCAGGAGGAGATCAGGGGGATGTCGGAACGAGACTTCCCCAATGTGGAGCGGTTCCACGAGCTCCACGACGAAGGCAAGCTGGCAGAACCGGAAGAGGCGGCCCGTCGGTTCTGGGAAGCCATCGAGGGAGGAATCGAGACCGGGACGGTGATCGACGTCCGGGAGTGAGCCTCAACTAGATTCGCCAGTGATGGAATCCTCCGCCCACTTCCGAACCTGCCCCCTGTGCGAGGCCACCTGCGGGCTCGAGATCGGCCATCGCAACGGAGAGGTCATCCGCATCCGCGGGGACCGCGACGACGTCTTCAGCCACGGTTTCATCTGCCCCAAGGGCTCCACGCTGGGCAAACTCGACCAGGACCCCGACCGGATCAGGTCACCCTTGGTCAAAAGGCACGGGACCCACGAACCGGTCTCCTGGGACGAGGCATTCGCCCTCATCGAAGAGAAGCTGACGCCACTCGTCGCCGAGCATGGGCCGAACGTGGTCGGGTTGTACCTGGGCAACCCGAACGTCCACTCCATGTCCGGCCTGTTCTATGTGAGGGCCCTGGTGAAGATGCTGCGGTCGAGAAACGTGTTCACTGCGGCAACCGTCGACCAGATGCCCAAGCACGTCTCCTCCGGATACCTGTTCGGACATCCCGACCTCATCCCGGTCCCGGACATCGACCGGACCGGGTACTTGCTGATGCTGGGAGCCAATCCCTATGAGTCCAACGGGAGCCTCGCCACTGCTCCCGACTGGCCGGGACGTCTCGAGGCGATCAGGGAGCGCCAGGGGAAGGTGGTGGTGGTCGACCCGCGCAATACCCGGACCGCGAAGGCATCCGACGAGCACATCCCGATAAGGCCGGGCACGGACGCCCTCTTCCTCTTCGCCCTGGCCAACGTGATCTTCTCCGAGGACCTGACCGACCTGGGTCGTCTCGAAGACATGGTCGACGGGATCGATGAGCTGGCTTCTCTCGTCGAGCCGTTCACCCCGGAGGCCGTGGAGGCGGCGACCGGCGTCGCAGCCACCACAATGAGACGGGTCGCCCGGGAGCTGGCAGATGCGCCTAGCGCCGCGGTCTACGGGCGGATCGGCACGCACACCGCCGAGTTCGGAACCCTGGCCGCGTGGATGGTCGATGCTTTGAACACGATCACCGGGAACCTCGATCGCCCCGGTGGCGCCATGTTCCCCCGACCGGCCCACGAGCAGCCCCGGGCGAGACGGGGTTTCACCACCGGGAGATGGGCGACCAGGGTGCGCGGGCTGCCGGAGAGGAGGGGAGAGCTGCCGGTATCGGCCCTGGCCGAGGAGATCCTCGAACCGGGCGAGGGCAGGATCCGGGCGATGGTGACCATCGCGGGGAACCCGATCCTCTCCACCCCGGACAGCGATCAGCTCGACGACGCGTTCAGCAAGCTGGACTTCATGGTCTCTCTCGACGTCTACCTGAACGAAACCACCAGACATGCCGACGTGATCCTCCCCGGGACGACTCCACTGCGACGTCCCCACTACGACTTCGCCTTCTACGGTTTGTCGGTTCGCAATGTCGCCAACTACTCCCCTGCCCTGTTCGCTCTCCCGGAGGGGACCCCCGACGAATGGGAGATTCTCCTGAGATTGGGAGCCACTCTCACCGGCCAGGGCTCGCAGCCCGACATCGGAGCACTGGACGACGCCCTGTTCGCCATGATGGTCGGCGCCGCGGTGGCGAACCCGGACTCCAGGATCCACGGCCGCTCACCCGAGGAGATCTTCGATTCCACGAAAGGGGGCAGCGGCCCGGTCCGTCTCCTCGACTTCCTGGTCCGCACCGGGCCCTACGGTGATGGCTATGGGGAGGATCCCGACGGGCTCTCCCTCGACAAGCTCGAGGATCATCCTCACGGCATCGACCTGGGTCCCCTAGAGCCCAGAATCCCCGATGTCCTCCGCACCCCGTCGGGGAAGATCGATCTGGCACCGGAGGCTCTGGCATCCGACATCGAGCGGCTGCGTGAGGCATCGAGCCGTCGTCCGAATGGCGTGTTCTCGTTGGTCGGTCGACGCCACGTCAGATCCAACAACTCCTGGATGCACAACATCGATGTCCTGGTCACCGGCCGGGAGCGTTGCACTCTGCAGATCAACCCCGAGGACGCCTCCCGGATCGGGGTGATCCACGGAGGCCGGGCCAAGGTGTCTTCGCCGGCAGGATCGGTGGTGGCACCGGTGGAGATCACCGAGGACATCATGCCCGGAGTGGTGAGCCTGCCACATGGCTGGGGGCACGACTACGAAGGGACCGCTCTGTCCACCGCCGCCGACCGGCCAGGGGTCAACTCGAACCGGCTGTCCAACGGTGAAATGGACCCGATGTCGGGGAATGCGGTGCTGAACGGGATCCAGGTCGAAGTCGTCCCGGCCTGAGACCGGCTACCGGTCCCCGAATGCGGCTTCCCGCTCCTCGGTGGTCAACACTCCGGCCATGAAGCCGAAGGTTCCGCTATCCAGCAGCTCGCGTGCGGCCGTCGCGAGTGCTCCGTAAGCGGCAAAAGCCAACGAACCGCCGGTCGAGATCCGCCTGACCCCGATCTCTCTCAGCTCGCCGACCGTGGGGCCATCGGGGAGCACGAGCACGTTGACCGGGGCGGGCACCTCACGGACCAGACGCGCGATTCGGTCGACATCACCCAGCCCGGGGGCATAGACCGCATCGGCTCCGGCCCGCCGGTAGGCCCGAAGCCGGGCGATCGTGTCCTCGAGCTCGTCGACCCCGTAGAGGTGGTTCTCGGCGCGGGCCGTGACCGTCACCCCCTCGTCATGGGCCGCCTCGGCGAAGCTGCCCACCCGGTCGGTCGCCTCCTCGACATCGATCAGGCCACGGTCGGGGAGGTAGTCCTCGATGGACACTCCCGCGGCCCCTGCCGCGGCGAGCATGCCGACGGTCCGCTTCAAACCCTCTAGTTCGAGCGCATGACCCGCTTCGGCGTCCACGCTGACCGGGATCTCCACTGCGGAGCAGACATCCTTCACATGGACCGTGAGCTCGGCGAGAGTCACGTTCTGGTCGTGACGGCCCAGCGCGGCGGCCAAGCCAGAGCTGGTGGTGGCTATCGCCTCGAAGCCCAGCGACTGGAGCACCAGTGCCGACCCGACATCCCATGCGTTGGGCATGATGAAGGTGCCGGAGGCGTGGAGCTCGGCGAATCGACTGCGACCATCGGGGGACGGGGCGGCTGACATCGGGCCCGACGCTAGCCCATCGCTTCCACCCGGCCGGGCCGGCCCCTCTGGGAACGATCTTCGCGGCAGCCGCGATCAACCTGCTCGAGCGTCATCGACTCGAAAACGCGTCGGGTAGCTCTCCACGGGCGAGTCACCGAAATCTGTCGGCACCGCGAGATACGGTCGCCGCAACCGTGCATCTCGGGAAGGGGGTTCACAGATGAGTGCGCGCATCCAGGCCTGGCTGGATCAGGAAGACGCCCGGATCACGTCGGTGATTCGACGTCATGGCTGGGCCATCGAGTACATCGGCGGGGGGTGCTGTTCGGCGCCCGGCTGCGACGGCGGGGAGGACGAGGGGCCACCCTTCGCCTACACGGTGGGGCTGTTCGGGATGGGACATCCCGAGCTCTTGGTGTTGGGGCTGGATCCGGCAACCGCCTTGCACCTGCTCAATACCCTGGGTGAGCGGATACGGGCCGACGAGACACTGCTACCCGGGAGGCTGCTCACCGTCGAAGATTGGGACCACCGCGTGGTACCAGAGGAGGTTCCCAATCCCGGCGAGATCGTGTTCTCGGCCAACCGCTTCTATCAGCGACCCGCCGAGTTCTCGGTCCCAGTGCTCCAATTGAGCTACGACGACATCGACGGGCGCTTCCCCTGGGAAGCGGGCTTCGCCGACCCTGATCTGCAACCCAGACCCGGAGCGTTCCGGGCCTGAGAGGAATGTCACCGAAGGAGCCTCGATCACGGGGAGAGATCAACCGTCCCGGGCGACCGCACCGGGATAGGCGCAGGTGGCGTCGTAGTCGACGAGCAGGGGCGGCAACGCCTCGTCACCGCAGGCGGGGCATTCCGGGTTGCGTCGGATCCTCAGATCCAGGAACTCCTGGGCGAGGGCGTCGTAGGTGAGGAGGCGACCCACCAGACTCTCCCCGATGGCGAGGATCAGCTTGATCGTCTCGACGGCCTGGATCGACCCGATGATCCCGGGCAGGACACCGAGCACGCCGGCCTCGGCGCAGGACGGGGCCAACTCCGGGGGCGGCGGCTCCGGGTACTGGCAGCGATAGCAGGGCCCCCGATAGGGGTCGAAGACGCTGACCTGTCCCTCGAATCGGAAGATCGAGCCATGGACTACCGGGGTTCTGAGGTGGAGCGAGGCGTCGTTGACCAGGTATCTGGTGGGGAAGTTGTCCCCGCCGTCGATGATGACGTCGTAGCCGGAGAGGAGCTCTAGCACGTTGTCGGCGGCCAGCCTCACGTTGTGCGGCTCCACCTTCACATCGGGGTTGAGGGCGGTGAGCGTCTCACGGGCGGATTCCACCTTGGGTTGGCCGAGTCGGTCGAGATTGTGCACAATCTGACGTTGGAGGTTGCTGGCGTCGACCACGTCGAAGTCGACGATTCCAATCGTGCCCACTCCGGCGGCGGCGAGGTACATCGCCGCCGGTGATCCCAGCCCACCCGCGCCGACCAGGAGCACCTTGGAGTCGAGAAGCCGGGCTTGGCCCTCCTCACCAACCTCAGGCAGGAGGATGTGACGGCTGTAACGGCCCCGCTGGTCGGAGGTGAGGCTCTCTGGGATCTTCCAGGGCAGACCTTCACGTTTCCATCGCGTGAACCCGCCTTCGAGGGACGACACGTTCCGGTAGCCCATGTCCTCGAGGGTCTTGGCAGCGAGAGCCGAGCGGGCCCCGCCTGCGCAATAGAGCACGATCTCCTGGTCGGCGGCAGTGACATGATTCGAGATCGTGGACTCGAGCAGTCCGCGCGGGGCCAGGATGGCACCCGGGATCGAGCCCTGCTCGAACTCGTCGGCTTCCCGGACGTCGAGCAGTGTCACCCGTTCGATCCTCACCTCCAGATCGGCGGGCTCGATCTCCCTGATCCGGCGTTTTGCTTCTGCCACCACGTCGCGGTAGCTCTGGGTCATCGGGACATTCCCTGTCGGCGCATTGGAGATGTTACCGACGGACCGCCGCTGTCACAGGGTGGCGCCCACGTAGTTCGCCAGTCTCAGCAAGTCGGCGAACACACCACCAGCAGTCACCTCGGGGCCCGCCCCGGGCCCTTGGACCACCAGGGGGTTTTCCGCATACCGCGCCGTCTGGAAGGCGACGATGTTGTCGGTGAGCTTGATGCGGGCAAACGGATGCTCGGTGTCATACGAGCGCAGCGAGACACGGCACCCCTCGATGGCGTCGATGACGCCGACGAAACGGAGCACCCTTTCCGACGAGCGGGCCTCATCGACGATGTCGAGCATGGTGGTGTCGTGGTCGGCGAGGCGCTCGAAGAACTCATCGACGGTGCCTTCCTCGAGGCCGGTCGGGATGAGCCCTTCGATCTCCATGTCGTCGAGCCCGACGTCCATCCCCAGCTCCCTTGCCAGGATGACGACCTTGCGGGCCACGTCCATGCCCGAGAGGTCCTCGCGCGGATCGGGCTCGGTATAGCCCCTCTCCCGGGCCGCCCTCACGATGTCAGAGAACGGGGTGGACCCATCGAAGCTGTTGAACAGATACGAAAGCGTTCCCGACAAAACACCCTCGATCCGCCGGACGTCGTCTCCGGTCTGGACCAGATCGCGCAGTGTCTGTATCACCGGGAGCGCCGCTCCGACCGTCGTCTCGTAGAAGTAGTGGGCGTCGGCGCGGCGTGACGACGCCTGGAGCGACCGGTAGTAGTCGATGGCTCCGCTGTTGGCTTTCTTGTTCGGGGTGATCACGTGGATGCCCCTCGAGAGCCAGTCCCGGTAGCGCAGGGCTATCTCGGCGCTGGCGGTGCAGTCGATGATGGCGGCGTGGGGCACCGACTCGGTCTGGACGTAATCGGCCAGCAGGTCGAGATCGGTGGGCATGGTGCCCGCACCCCCCTCCTGTATCCGATCTCGCCAGCGGGCCAGGTCGATGCGGTGCTCGTCGAGGAACATGGTCGAGCGGGCGGCGATGGCCCGGACCCTGAGATCGACCCCGAACTCCTCTATGAGCGACTCGAGCCGCCGTCCCATCTGGTCGAGCAGGGTCCCCCCGACGTGGCCGGGCCCGATGAGCCCGATCGAGAGCGTCTGTCGCGACAGGTAGAACCCGGCGTGTGCGGCACGCAGCGCCCGCGCGGAGTCGACGCCGTCGATGACCACCGAGATGTTGCGCTCCGACGAGCCCTGGGCGATCGCCTTCACGTTGACACCCGCCCGGGTCAGGGACCCGAAGAGGCGGGCAGCGATGCCCGGGGTCCCGGACATGCCGTCGCCGACCGCGGCGAGGATGGTGCACCCGGTGGTGACATCGAGCTCCTGGAGCAGACCCCGCTGCCGTTCGGCGGCGAATGCGTCCTCGACGGCGGCCCGGGCCGCTTCCGCCTGATCGTCGGGGACGGCGAAGCAGATCGAGTGCTCCGAGCTGCCCTGGGAGATCATCACCACCGACACCCCGGCCTGGCGGAGCGAGCCGAACAACCGCTCGGAGATGCCGGGGACCCCGATCATGGCTGTTCCCTCCATGTTCACCAGAGCCATGTCGCTGATCGAGGCAAACCCCTTCACCGGCAGGTCATCGCGCGACCGCAGAGCGATTCTGGTCCCCGGTGCGCCCGGGTTGAAGCTGTTGCGGATGGTGACCGGAATCCCGCTCCGGATGGCTGGCGTCATCGTGGCGGGATGGATCACCCTGGCCCCGAAGTAGGCGAGCTCCATGGCCTCGTCGTAGGAGAGCTCTTCGAGCACCTGCGACTGGGGGACCAGTCGCGGGTCGGCGCTCATGACCCCGTCGACGTCGGTCCAGATGATCAGCTCCCGGGCACCGAGGAGGGAGCTGAATATCGAAGCCGAGTAGTCGCTCCCGTTTCGACCCAAGGTGGTCGGCGCCCCGGTGGCATCGGCAGCCACATAACCGGTGATCACCGTCACGTCTCCAGGGTTATCGGAGAGCCACGAATCGAGATTCTCCCGGCTGACCTCCCAGTTGACCGCGGGGGCGGCATCGGCCGGGGCGACCACGAGCACCTGGCGGGCGTCGAGCATCACCGCCGACATGCCCCGGTCCCGTAGATGTCCGGTGAGGAGCCGGGCGGACCAGATCTCGCCGAAGCCGGCTACGGCACCGATGGCGTTGTCCAGCGCCGTGCCCATCACCCGCGATGCCCGGAGGACGTCTTCGATGTCGGCGAAGTCCTTGTCGATCTCTGCGATCAGGTCGGCAGACCTCGATCCGCCCATGATCTCCTCTATCAGGGCGATCTGACGGCTACGCAGCCTCTCGGCGAGGTCGTCGTCGGTGTCCTCTCGACGGCCGGCACGCCCCACCAGCTCGATCAGACCATCGGTCGTGCCCGCGCTCGCGGACACGATCACAGCCTGCCTGGGATGACCCGAGGCTTCGATGATCGCGGCCACCGCGCGGTAGGTGTCGGCGTCAGCGAGGCTGGTGCCGCCGAACTTGTGGGCGACCCATTGGTTTGTCATGTGCCCTCGGTGCCGGTGTGAACAGAAGAAGTTAGCGCTGTCGGGGCAACCGGCGAACTCGGGGCGCTGGACTTCGCTGACCGGGGCCCACAACCCTGGGTTCGCGTTTTTCAGCCGAGGACGCTGAAGGAGGAGTCCTCGTTGATCTCGCGGTTGCGGCTGAAGACGCCCATGTCCAGTTCGATCCCGGTATATGGCATCTTCACCTTGACCGGATCGACGTCGTGGTCGTGACCGGCTTCCACCGCCTCGATCAGCTTGGTGAGGCAGTAGGCGGCGATATGGCAGTTCTTGAACTGGTTTCCGCTGGTTCCGATGGCGACATAGAAGCCAGCCAGATCGGTCTTGTCGTAGATCGGGATCCAGTCGTCACTCACGTCGTAGAGGTCGACGACGCCCTTCTTCTCGGAGGGCACCCCGAGAGACGGTATGCGGCGCGCCAGACGGAGGACCTGGGCCTTCCACTGGCCCTCGGTGATGGCGCGCTCGAACTCGTCGGGGTCCTCGACCCAGATCTGGGGATCGCAGTCGGGATCCTGGCTGCCCACCAGGATGTGATTGCCCACCTCGGGACGGAAGTAGGTCCCGAGATCATCGTCGCCCACCAGCATCCCCTCCTTCTCGAAGTCGATGCCCTCGGGCGAGGGAACGTGATGGACCTCGTGACGCAGGGCCCTGGTCTTGATGTTCATCGAGTCGGCCACCCCGGCCATCTCGTTGATGACGAACGAATGGGGCCCGGCCACGTTGACCACGATGGGGGCGTCGATCTCGGTGCCGTCCTCGAGGGTCACCCCGGCCACCCGGCCGTCGGCCACCCGGATGTCGGCCACCTCGGCGTTGAACACGAAGTCCCCGCCTTTGGCCTCGGCGGCCCGTTGCAGGTTGTGGGTGGCGAGCTGGGGGTCGGTGATGTACCCGGCGATCGGGGTGTGAACCGCACTGGTGATCTGCGTGGGCGGGTCCTCCCAGAAGGCGTCCTCCTCGGGACGTTTCGGCGGGGCGTATCTCCCCGTGTCGAGGAACGGGGCCTCCTCCGATATCTCAGACGGATCCCAGACCTCGTACTCGATGCCGATCTCGTCGAAGAGTGGGAGCACTTTGTTCTCGTAGCGCTCCGAGTCCCCGACGTAGACGGCGCCGCACTGGACGAACCCGGCCAGGCCGCGCTCGTCGTCGGTCTCGAGGTACTCCTCCCAGTTCTTCCAGAAGTGGAAACCCTCGTACGACATGGCCACTCCGGGCCAGGTGGAGTAATGGCAGCGGACGATGGCACACGAGTTGGCGGTGGATCCGTACCCGGCGGCGGGAAGCTTGTCGATGTTGAGCGTCTTGTAGCCCGCCTTCGACATCTCGAAACCGAGGTTGGCTCCGATGATCCCGGCCCCGATGATGATCGCGTCGTACTGGTCGCTCATGGTCGTGGAGCTTATCTATGGTCACGTCCCCATGACCAACACGCAGCGGTACTCAGCATGGAGCCTGTTCCGGAAAGGTCTGTCGCGTAGCCCGTGGCCCCGGGTGTTGGACCACCACGACCTCCAGCCTTCCTATGACGTCGTCATCGTGGGCGGAGGGGTCCACGGTCTCGCCACCGCCTATTACCTGGCCCGGAATCACGGGATCACCGACGTCGCCGTCGTCGAGAAGAGCTACATCGGCAGCGGCGGGTCGGGACGCAATACCGCCATCGTCCGCTCCAACTACCTGACGCCGGAGGGCTCCCGCTTCTACGACCGGTCGGTGAAGCTCTATGAAGGGCTCGCCGAGGACCTCAACTTCAACGTCATGTTCGAGCAACGCGGGCACATGACTCTGGCCCACAGCGACGCCTCGCTGCGGACCATGCGCTGGCGGGCCGAAGTCAACAAGCTCGAGGGCATCGACTCGTCGGTGATCAGCCCCGAGGCAGTCAAAGAGCTTGCCCCGTTTCTCGATGTCTCCGACCATCCCCGCTACCCGATCATGGGAGCCCTCTGGCACCCGCCGGGCGGGATCATTCGCCACGACGCCGTGGTGTGGGGCTACGCCCGCGCGGCCAACGCCCGGGGCGCCCACATCCACCAGGAGACCGAGGTGACCGGGATCGACGTGACCGACGGGAGAGTGACCGGCGTGCAGACCAGCCGGGGGCCCATCGCCACCGGCACCGTCATCAACTGCACCGCTGGCTGGGCCTCCTTGGTGGCCGCCATGGCCGGGGTGGACCTGCCCATCACCACCCGCCCCCTCCAGGCGGCGGTGACCGAGCCGGTGAAGCAGTTCCTCCACCCGGTGATCGTCTCCGGCAGCCTCCACACCTACGTCAGCCAGACCTCGCGGGGCGAGCTGGTGTTCGGGGCCAGCGTCGACCCCTTCGCCGGCTACTCCACCGACGGCTCGCTGGAGTTTGCCACCGGGCTGGCCACCCACGTCCTCGAGCTGATGCCGGCCATCGCCAACATGCGGATGCTCCGTCAGTGGGCCGGGCTGTGTGACATGACCCCCGACTTCGGGCCGATCATCGGGCCCACCCCGGTGG
>CAZYCX010000015.1:0-40935 GCA_964645875.1 uncultured Acidimicrobiaceae bacterium | reverse complement strand
TCCGCTCGTTTGATGCGCGAAAACAGGGAGAGAATGGGTGTTCAGCGCCGGTCAATGGGGACCATGTCGCGTTTGGGGGCCCCGGTGTACACCTGGCGGGGCCGGAAGATCCGGGCCTGGGGATCGGCGGCCAGCTCTCTCCACTGGGCCAGCCATCCGGGGAGGCGTCCCAGGGCGAACAGGACCGTGAACATGTCGGTGGGGAAGCCGATCGCCCGGTAGATGATCCCCGAGTAGAAGTCGACGTTCGGGTACAGCTTGCGCTCGACGAAGTAGTCGTCGGAGAGGGCCACCTCCTCGAGCTGTCGAGCGAGGTCGAGCAGGGGGTCGTCGATACCGAGCTGGTCGAGGACCTTCTCGGCTTGGGTCTTGATGATTTTCGCCCGGGGGTCGAAGTTCTTGTACACGCGATGGCCGAACCCCATCAGCCGGAAAGGGTCGTCCTTGTCCTTGGCCCGTTTGATCACGGTGTCGAGGTCGTCCCCCGAGGCGACGATGTCGTCGAGCATCTCGAGGACCGCCTGGTTGGCGCCGCCGTGAAGCGGCCCCGAGAGCGCGGCGATACCGGCTGCGATCGAGCTGAAGATGTTGGCGTGGCCCGACCCGACCAGACGGACCGCTGACGACGAGCAGTTCTGACCGTGATCCGCATGCAGGATCAGCAGCATGTTGAGTGCCTTGGCCACGACCGGATCGGCCTCGTACTCCTCGGCGGGAACCGAGAACATCATCTTCAGGAAGTTGGACGGGTAGTCGAGCGAGTTGTCCGGGTAGACGTAGGGCTGGTGCACCCGGTACTTGTACGACCAAGCGATCATCGTGGGGGTCTTGGCGAGCAGCCGGCGGGAGCTGACGTCGACGGCTTCCAGGTCGGTGGGGTCGAGGAAGTCGGGGTAGTAGGTCGCCAGCGCCGAGGTGGCCGAGGCCAGGATGGACATCGGATGGGCATTGTGTGGGAATGCCTCGAAGAGATGCTTCATGTCCTCGCGCAACAGGGTGTGATAGGTGACCGACTCCACGTAAGCGTCGTACTCGCTCTTCGTGGGCAACTCGCCGTACTGGAGGAGATAGGCGACCTCGAGGAAGCTCGCGTTCTCCGCCAGCTGCTCGATGGGATAGCCTCGATATCGGAGGATTCCCTCCTCTCCGTTGATGTAGCTGACATCCGAGGTGCCCTCTGCCGTGTTGCCGAAGCCGCGGTCGAGCGTGACCAGACCGAGAGACCCGCGCAGCTGGGAGATGTCGATCCCGGAGTCGCCTTCCGTAGACTCCTTGACCGCGAGCCTCAACTCCTCGTCGCCATAGCGTAAGACTGCGTCAGGCATGTCGATCCTTTCTCGGCGGCTACTCGCCGTCCGCGACACGGGCCGCGATCACGGACTGCGCCTCGTTGTGAGGCACCTCCTCGTAATGGTCGAACACCATCTCGAACGTGCCCCTGCCAGAGGTCAATGATCGCAGTTCGGCAGCGTACTGCTGCATCTCGGCCATCGGGACCTCGGCATTCACTGTCCGCAGCATCCCCTCACCCTCCATGCCGAGCACGCGACCCCGCTTGGAGTTGATGTCTCCCATGACGTCCCCGAGGTGGCCCTCGGGCACGGTGACGGTGACCCGCATGATCGGCTCGAGCAACACCGGGCGCAGATCGGGGCTGGCGGCCCGTACTGCCTGGATGCCCGCCATCCGGAACGACATCTCGTCGGAGTCGACCGCGTGATACTTGCCGTCGTAGACCTCGGCGGCCACGTCGACCACGGGGAAACCGGCGACGATCCCCCGGTCCAGCGCCTCTTGGATGCCCTTGTTCACTGCCGGAATCAGTCCGCGTGGGATGGACCCACCCTTTACGGAGTTGATGAACTCGTAGCCGCTGCCGCGGGGCCGGGGGGAGAAGCGCACCGAGGCCACGCCGAACTGGCCCCGGCCCCCGGACTGCTTCTTGTGTTTCCCCTCCGCTTCTGCCGTTGCCTGGATCGACTCGCGGTAGGGGATCTTTGGGATGGCGCCGTCGATCTCGACTCCGAACATCCGCTTGATCCGGGCGAGTGTCACATCGAGATGGGTGTCGCCCAGCCCGGAGAGAATGGTCTCTCCGGTCTCGGCACGGCGTTCGACCCTGATGGTGGGGTCGCTCTCCTCCATCCTGTGGAGCGCTATCGACATCTTCTCGTCGTCGTGGTGCGAGTGGGGAGTGATAGCCAACTCGGCGACCGGACGAGGGAACGTGATCGGCTCGATGACCACGTCGAGTCCGGGGGAGCGCAGCGTGTCCCCGGGATGGAGATCCTCCACCTTGGCGATCGCCCCGATGCCGCCCACCGGGAGATCTGCCACGTCGTGGTGCTCCTTGCCCTGGAGCTTGAAGAGGTTGTGGAGTCGAACCTTTCCACCCCGGGCCAGCTCGAGCTCCTGATCGGCTTTGGCCGTCCCCGAGTAGATGCGGAACAGCGAGATCCTGCCGACGAAGGCGTCGGAGAACGTCTTGAAGACGTAGGCGAGCACGGGACCGTCGCCGGTGGGCTCGAGCTGTGCGCCCTCGCGCAGAGGAGGCATCGCGCGTTCCAGGGGGTTCGGTCCGTAGTCGGCGATGAACTCGAACAAGGTGTCGATCCCGATCAGCTTGGATGCCGATGTGACCAGCACCGGATGGATCTCCCCTTTGATGATGCCATGGTGGACCGTGTCCACGATCTGCTCACGACTCGGTTCTTTGCCCTCGAAGTACGCCTCCATCATCTCGTCGTCGGTCTCGACGACGGTCTCGATGAGGTCGGTGTGAGCGCTGTGGACCAACTCGGCCACCTCGTCCGGCAGGTCGACCTGGGAGCCCGTCGATGACCCGGACCGGTATTCGTATGCCCGCTCGGTTGCAACGCGCACCAGGCCGCGGAGATCCTCTTCCGACCCGATGGGAACCTGGATCGGAGCCAGCGATTTGCCGAAGTTCTCCCGGAGTTCCCCGAGGACACGTTCATACGAGGCTCGCTCCCTGTCGAGCTTGGTCACCACTATCGCCCTTGGGATTCCCTCTTCTTCGGCAGCCCTCCACATGGCCTCGGTCTGGACCTCGACGCCGTCGACGGCGGAGACTGCGAACAAAGCGAGATCGGCGGCGCGCAGTGCGGTGCGGGCGTCGCCACTGAACTCTGAGGCACCCGGGGAGTCGATGATGTTGACCCGGGTTCCCTTCCAATCGACCGTGGCCACGGCGAGACCGAGGGAGATACCGCGATCGATTTCCTCCGGCTCGTAGTCGAACGTTGAGGTGCCCCCTTCGACCGATCCCATGCGTTTCGTGGCGCCGCCCACGAACAGCATCGCCTCGGCGAGCGTGGTCTTACCACTGCCGCCGTGCCCGACCAAGGCGATGTTTCGGACTTTCTCGGGAACCACGTGACCTCCTTGTGGAAAATTCCGATCCTAACGCTGGTCGTGGACGACGTTCCCAGGGGGGTGCTACTTTCTCGCCCGTGATCGACATGCGGGTCCGACCTCATGTGACCCGGTACCTTGACGCGATTGGCAAGGCCCTGGCGGCCATCGGCATGACCCCGTCCGTCATGACGGCCCTGGGTCTGGCGATGGTTCTGGTCGGCTCGGTCATGGTCGGGACCGAACGGCTCGTGTCCGGAGCCTGGGTGATCGCAATGGGCTCATTGCTCGATGGGCTCGACGGTTCGGTGGCGCGGGCCTCGGGGAAGGAGGGTCCACGGGGAGCATTCCTGGACTCCGCATTCGACCGGGTCGGGGAGATCGCCGCCTTCGCCGGTCTCGCCTTCGCCATGGAGGGAAATGCCCGGGTCCTTCTGCTCATCGTCCTCTCCATCGGAGGAGCCATGCTGGTGCCTTACATGCGGGCGAGGGCGGAGGCCGAGGGCTTGGACGGCACCGGCGGTCTAATGGGCCGCACCGAGCGGCTGATCCTGTTCTGCGGCGGGCTCATCTTCGGTTTCGTGGAGCCGATGCTGTGGATCTTCGTCGTCCTGGTCTGGATGACTGCTCTGACCCGGTTCCTCCGGTCTTACCGCTCCATCTCGTGACGGACTACTTCTCTTACCTGGCCTTGCGTGCCGGGGTGGGGTTGGTGGGCTCGCTGCCCTGGCCAGTCGTTCGGGGCCTGGGTCGGGGTTTTGGAGCGGTGTGGGCCAGGCTGGACAAGACACGCCTCGAGATGGCGAGACGGCACGCGCGGCGCGTGCTCGGAGACGATGCCAGGGTCGACCGAGCCGCCTCCGAGATGATGAAGTCTTACGGTCGCTACTACGCGGAGGCACTCTGGGCAAGAGCCCGGAGAGTCGATGCGATGCTCGCTGAGACCGAGGTCGTGGGTCTCGACAAGATCCTCGCCGCCCGCGACGCCGGCAACGGCATGATCTTCGCCCTCCCTCACATGGGCAACTGGGAGGCGGCGGCGCCGATAGCGGTGAACAACGGGATCTCGGTGGTCGCCGTCGCCGAGGTCCTCCCCAATCGGAGGATCACCGATTGGTTCACCGAGATGCGGGCCGAGTTCGGCATAGAAATCGTCCTGGCCACCGGCCGGATCGAAGTCATGCGGAGACTCGAGCAGTCCCTCGCCGCCAACAAAGCAGTCGCCTTGCTCGCGGACCGGGATCTGAAGCGGCGTGGCGTCGAAGTCGAGTTCTTCGGTGAGAAAACCACGCTCCCTCCCGGCCCGGCGACACTGGCGGTGCGGACGGGAGCACCCCTGTTCCCCGCCGGCTGCTATTTCCGGGATGGCGGCTATCGCGTCGTGATCCACGACGCCCTTCCGGTATCAGAGACCGGAACACGCACCGAGAGAGTCGCCGCATTGACCCAGAGTCTCGCCACCCGACTCGAGGCCATAATCGGCGAGGCCCCGGAGCAATGGCATCTCGTTGTGCCCAACTGGCCCTCGGATGAAGAGGGGGCGTGAGTGCGTATCGGCCTGGTGTGTCCCTACGACCTCTCCAAGCCCGGAGGAGTGCAGGCACAGGTCAAAGACTTGGCCCGACATCTGGCTAAAGCAGGAGACGAACCCACGATCATCGGGCCCGGCCTCCCCGAAGCCCTCGACGGGGTGGATCTCGGGCCCACTGTCTCGATCCCGGGCAATAGATCCCGGGTGCCGCTGTCGTTCGACCCGAGAGTCGTGGGCGCAATTCGGCGGGCCGCGGCGAGCATGGACCTCCTCCATGTGCACGAGCCCTTGATGCCCCTGGTCTCACTTTCGGCGCTCCGCGTCGGGGTGCCGGTGGTGGCCACGTTCCATGCCGCCCCGGGGACGATGGGCGCCGGTCTCTACCGGCTGGTCGGATCGCAGTTGAAGCGACTCCTCGGACCGAATATCCGTCGCATCACCGCAGTGTCGGCGACCGCCGCCGCTCCATTGGCCGCGGACCTGGAGGTGGCGATCGTCCCCAATGGTGTGGATGTCTCCGCCTTCCACACCGGGATCGATCGGCACGAGAGACGGGTGGCGTTCCTCGGCCGTGACGAGAAGCGCAAGGGCCTCGACATCCTGCTCGAGGCATGGCAGACCGTGACCGCCAGCTTTCCAGACGCCGAGCTCTATGTGATGGGTGCGAACCGGGGTGACGGTGGGATCACCTGGATGGGGGCGGTCGACGATGAGGCGAAGGCCGACGGTCTCGGCTCAGCGGCGATATATGCCGCCCCCAATCTGGGAGGCGAGTCGTTCGGCGTCGTTCTCGTCGAGGCCATGGCAGCTGGGACCGCCGTCGTGGCCTCCGACCTCCCGTCCTTCCGGGATGTTGGAGGAGACGCCGTGCGCTACTTCCAGACCGGTGACCCTCGAGCGCTGGCCGAATCCTTGATTGAACTGCTCGCTGACCCCACCGAGATCGAAGCGTTGGCAACGGCTGGGGCGGAGCGCGCCCGGCTCTACGACTGGGAGAACGTGGCGGCGCGTTATCGCAGCGTCTACCGGGAGGCGATCTCTTAGGAGTGCGCTGAGGTGGGCGGTACAATTCGCGTCACACCAAAGGAGCTTCAACCCGTGGAAAAAGGGACAGATCGCGTGAAAAGAGGGCTCGCCGAGATGCTCAAAGGTGGCGTCATCATGGACGTCGTCGACGCCGAGCAGGCGAAGATCGCCGAGGAGGCCGGTGCCGTATCCGTCATGGCACTCGAACGCGTCCCTGCCGACATCCGGAAGGAGGGCGGCGTGTCCCGCATGTCGGACCCGACGAAGATCGAGGAGATCCAGAATGCGGTGACCATCCCGGTCATGGCCAAGTGCCGCATCGGGCACTTCGCCGAGGCGCTCGTGCTCCAGGCTCTAGGCGTCGACTACATCGACGAGTCGGAGGTCCTCACTCCCGCCGACGAGGAACATCACGTGGACAAGTGGGCCTTCACCACGCCTTTCGTCTGTGGCGCCCGCAACCTGGGCGAGGCACTCCGCCGCATCGGTGAGGGTGCAGCGATGATCCGCACCAAGGGGGAGGCCGGGACTGGCAATGTGGTCGAGGCGGTTCGTCACATGCGGACGCTGACCAACGACATCCGCCGTGTCGCCTCGATGGGCGAGGAACAACTCATGTCCGCCGCCCGTGACATGGGCGCTCCATACGATCTGGTTCGCGAGATCGCTGAGACGGGAAAGCTCCCAGTGGTGAATTTCGCTGCCGGCGGCATCGCCACCCCCGCTGACGCAGCCCTGATGATGGGCCTCGGTGTCGACGGGGTATTCGTCGGTTCCGGGATCTTCAAGAGCTCAGACCCCGAGGGCTACGCCCGGGCGATCGTCGAGGCGACCACGTTCTGGAACGATCCTGAGGTCGTGGCCAAGGTGTCGCGGGGGCTCGGTGAGGCGATGCCCGGTCTCCAGATGGATTCCCTCACCGAAGCAGAGCAGCTCGCCCGCAGGGGTTGGTGAGCATGACACGCGTCGGAGTCCTGGCCCTCCAGGGCGACGTGCGCGAGCACATCCGCATCCTCGAGTCGCTCGGAGTGGCTGCGATGGAGGTCAAGAAGCCGGAGCTGCTCGAATCCATGGAAGCCCTGGTCATACCGGGAGGGGAGTCGACCACCATCGGCAAGTTGGCGGTGCGGTTCCGTCTGCTGGAGCCCCTGAGAGAGGCCATCGGCGACGGTCTCGCGGTGTACGGGACCTGTGCCGGGATGATTCTCCTCGCCGGTGCGGTCACCGAGGGTGATCAACCGCTGATCGGTGCTCTCGACGTGGTCGTGGAGCGGAACGCGTTCGGACGCCAGAACGAGTCTTTCGAAGCCGACCTCGACATCGATGGGCTCGACGATCCGTTCCACGCCGTCTTCATCAGGGCGCCCTGGATCGACAAAGTGGGCTCCGACGTGGAAATACTCTCCGAGATAGACGAGCATCCCGTGATGGTCCGCCAGGGCAAGATCCTGGCCACCTCGTTCCACCCGGAGTTAACGGGTGACGGGCGTATCCATCGCATGCTCCTGGACCTGATCTGAGGTTGTCGTGGCTGGACATTCCAAATGGGCCAACATCAAGCACCGCAAGGGCCGCCAGGACGCCAAACGAGGCAAGTTGTTCGCCAAGTTGGCCAAGGCAATCGAGGTGGCGGCTCGCGAAGGTGGCGGGAACCCTGACTTCAACCCGACTCTGGCTACCGCGGTGGACAAGGCGAAGTCCGCCGACATGCCCAACGACAACATCGAGCGCGCCATCAAGCGGGGCACGGGTGAAGTCGAGGGCGCGGTCTACGAGGAGATGTACTACGAGGGGTATGGCCCCGGTGGCGTGGCCCTCTACGTCCACATCCTCACCGACAACCGCAATCGGGCGGCCTCCGACGTCCGCTCCACCTTCACCAGGTACAACAGCAGCCTCGGCGAGCCTGGATCGGTCGGGTACCTGTTCAGCCAGAAGGGCGTGATCCTGGCGAAGGGGTCTGAGGAAGAGGTGATGCTCACCGCCCTCGACGCCGGGGCGGAGGACGTCCGGGAAGCCGGTGAGGAGATGTTCGAGGTGATCACCGAAGCCGGTGACCTGCGACAGGTGCGCGAGGCTCTGGCCGCGAGCGGTGTCGGCATCGAGAGTGCAGACGTCACCCAGATCCCGTCGGGCACGATTCCCATCGAAGAGGGAGATGCCAAGCGCCTGCTCAGGTTGATCGACGCCCTCGACGACCTCGACGACGTCCAGGAGGTCTACTCCAACTACGACATCGAGGAGTCGGTGATGGAGAAGGTGCTGGCCGAGGTGTGAGCGACCTGTTTCCCCCAGGAGCGAAGCGACTGCTTCCTACCCCAGGATGCGAAGCGACCTTGGGGGAGGTGCCAGCTTGTGAGGCGGAGGGGGAGGGCCGCAGCCCGCTGGGGAGAAGAGTCGGTGGAGTCGACGAAGACAGTGAGACGTCATGACCGAGAGTGACAAGGTCCATCGGGTCAGGCCGGTGAAGGTCACGACCCGGGTGCCTGCCGGCCCGGATGAGGTCTTCTCCTATGTATCCGACACCCGCAACGACCCACAGTGGTGCCCGAATGTCACCGATGTCCGCCAGGTGAGAGGCGATGGTGCCGAGTTGGGAGCCAGATTCGAGTTCCATCAGAGTGTCGAGGTGCAAGGTCGGGAACTCGTCTCGGAGGTGGAAGTCGAAATCGTGGAGCTCGGTGAGCGTCACATCCGTTGGCGAGTCGAGGACCGGTTTCAGGTTCGCGACGTCCTATTGGAGGTAGCACCCGACGGTGACGGCACCGAGGTGACCCAGACGACGACGGCCACCTTCAAGCGAAAGCCCGGCTTGGCCAAGTGGTTCTATCCCCGTTTGGCGCGACGGACCTTTCGGGACCAGTTCCAGGAGTTGGCCGGCCGGTTCACTTAGGGGTCTGAGAGGCGATCCACTCCAGACCATCCCTGATCACCAGATCGAGATCGTCGGGTGGCACGTGCCCCATACCCTCCCTGATATCGAGGTGGAACGGTAGCCCGTCTCTCTCCAATGTTTCGCACGTCGTCAGACAGTGCCAAGGATCTGCTCGGGGTGACAGTCTCTCATCAGATTTTCTTCCGGAATCCTGCCATTCGGCCCCAAATCTGTCCTACCTCCATTGTTCAATGGGCATATGACATGGATAGACGTCTCTCAGATTCCAGCCGGGGACCGGATGGCACCGATCGCCAACCGCATCAACTCCAGTTATGCCGAATTCTGTGAGTTGTTGAGCGAAGCAGACGGGTCCCAAGAATGGCTGGCGGACGGCTCTCCCAATGTCGTCCAGTGGCTGAACGCTCGCTTCGGGATCGAGGAGTCCTTCGGTCGACGGCTCTGGAGAGTGGCCAGACGTCTTCGGGATCTGCCGGAACTGGAGAAGCGGTTCGCCACCGGCGAGCTCTCCCTCGACGCAGTCGACCTCTTGTCAGAAGTAGCGACACCCGACAACGAGTTGGATCTGATCGAGCATGCTGCGGGCCGAGATCTAGCTGTACATCGGGCGCATCGCCTCTCGGGCCAAACCGGTCACCCGCGAGGAGTCGGCAGCGGTCCGGTCTTCGGAGTGGATGTCGACCCAGTGGGATCTTCATCACCGCAAGATGAGGTTCGCCGGTGAGCTCAGCGGCCTGCAGGCTCAAGTCGTGGAGGACCGGTTGGTCGATGGCGCCAAGGCGATCCCCAAGAATCCTGAGACCGATTCATACGACGATTGGTCGAAACGGATGGCCGACTCACTGTTCGAGGTCTGCGCCACAGCCGACGGCGAGGCGAATACGCCGACCACCGTGGTCCATGTGGACCTCGATGCTCTCATCGATCCGGCCGGGTCCGGTGTCTCCGAGCTCTTCGTTGGACCGGTCATATCCAACGAAACCGCCCGGATGCTCGGATGCGACTCGGCGGTCGAAGTGGCCATAGAAAGCGATGGCAATCCGATCGGCATCGGACGCAGGAGCCGGAAGATACCGGGGTGGCTCCCCGCCAGGTGGAGTACCGGGACCACCACTGCCAGTTCCCCGGCTGCGGGCGCACGGTCTTCCTGCAGGTACACCACCTCGAGCACTGGGCCAACGGAGGCAGCACCGATTTCGACTCCCTCGTGTTGCTGTGCTGGTGGCATCACATCTTCATTCATGAGAAGGGCTGGCACATATCGCGCGCCGGCGATGGCCGGTTCGTGTTCCACAAGCCGGACTGGACCCCCTACCCACCGCGACCTACGTAGGGGCCCACGCCGCCCCACTCCAAAACCTTCGACAAGACCCGACCGGCGTCGCCAAACCGATTAGCGTCTAGAACATATGTTCGTTCTGGGCATCGATCCCGGGCTCTCGACCACCGGCTATGGACTGATCGAGGGGTCACATCCGCCGCGCGCTCACCGCGCCGGGGTCATCAGGACCGACACCGACCTCACCACTCCGCAACGACTCGCCGAGCTCCATCGCGGATTGACCGAGATCATCGCTGACACCTTGCCGGACGTCATCGCCCTCGAAACTGTCTTCACCAACCGCAACCTCCAGACTGCGATCTCGGTGGGCCGGGCCTCGGGCGTCGCACTGTTGGCCGCGGCCGAGGCGGGAATTGGCGTCTACGAGTACGTCCCGACTGCGATCAAATCGGCGGTTACCGGTGACGGTTCCGCTAACAAGGGCCAGATACAGCAAATGGTGACCAGATTGCTCCGCTTGAAAGATCCCCCGAAGCCGGTCGACGCCGCCGATGCTCTGGCCATAGCCCTCTGCCATCTCCGCGTTGCGCCGTTGGAGGCGAGTCGATGATCGGGCGTCTCCGTGGGGTGCTGGTTTCGAGCCGGGAGTCAGGCATCATCATCGACGTGGCAGGGGTCGGCTACGAGGTGTCCATGACGACCCGTGACCTGGCTGCGCTCCCCGGCATCGGAGAGGAGATCGTGGTCCACACCCACACCCACGTGCGGGAGGACGACATCAGTGTCTACGGGTTCGCTGTCGAGGCGGATCGCGAGCTCTTCCGCACGTTGTTGGGAGCCAGCGGAGTCGGGCCGAAAGTGGCGATGGCTTTGCTGGCATCTCTGAGTTCCGACGAGATAATCCGGGCCATCACCGGTGACGACCCCGACGCCCTCACCATTGCTCCCGGTGTGGGCAAGCGAGGAGCTCAAAAGATCGTCCTCGAGTTGGGCGAGAAGCTGTCGGGACGGGAGACAGAGATCGTCGGAAGCCACGCCATCGGAAGCGTCCGCCAGGCTCTGGAGGGACTCGGCTACTCCACCGCCGAGATCAATGCCGTGGTGAGAGACCTCGACCCCAACGAGCCTATCCAGGATCAGATCAAGACCGCGCTGCAGCGATTGGCCAAAGGATGAGCCGAGAGGAGAGCCTGCTCAGCCCCACCGTCGAGGACGAGGACGAGATCACCCTCCGCCCGCGTCACCTGGGCGAGTTCATTGGCCAGGAGCCGGTCAAGGAACGTCTCCAGATCTCACTCGAGGCGTCGATCGTCGAGGAGAGAGCCCTCGACCATGTGCTGTTCTCCGGCCCGCCCGGGCTGGGCAAGACCACCCTCGCCGCCATCATCGCCACGGAAAAGGGCGTCAACCTGCGCGTCACCTCCGGGCCCGCTCTCGAGCGTCCGGGCGATCTCGCCGCCATTCTCTCGAACCTCCAACCTCACGATGTCTTCTTCATCGACGAGATCCACCGTCTGCCCCGCGCCGTGGAAGAAGTGCTGTATCCGGCGATGGAGGACTTCCAACTCGACGTGGTCCTGGGGAAAGGGCCGACCGCGCAGTCGATCCGCATCGACCTGCCCCGGTTCACCCTCATCGGAGCGACAACCCGGAAGGGAAAGGTGACCGCGCCCCTCCGTGACCGGTTTGGGATCGAGGAGAGGCTCGACTTCTACGGGATCGAGGACCTGGCGCGCATCGTGCGTCGATCTGCCGGAATCATCGAAGTCGACATCGATGCCGCGGCCGCCATGCTGATCGCACGACGCAGCCGTCAGACCCCCCGTATCGCCAACCGCCTCCTGGCTCGGATACGCGACTACGCCGTGGCCCGGGCCTCGGGTCGGATCACCAACGACGTCGCCACAGAGGCACTCACCGTCTACGAGGTCGACGAGCTCGGGCTGGACAAGGTGGACCGCTCCATCCTCGATTCGATCGTTCACAAGTTCGGCGGAGGCCCGGTGGGTCTCTCCACACTCGCCATCGCGGTCGGTGAGGAGCCCGAGACGGTGGAAGACGCCTACGAGCCGTTCCTCCTCCAGTCCGGGTTGATCAAACGCACACAGAGAGGCCGCATGGCAACGCCACACGCCTATGTCCATATGGGCCTCGAACCGCCATCCGATCCACAGGGGACCCTGCTCTGAAGGTCTCGGACTTCCGATACGACCTTCCCCGGTGGGCGATAGCCCAAAGTGCCATCGAGCCCCGCCACGATGCACGACTCCTCGACTCCCGGGACATGTCCGATCACACGTTCATCGAGCTCCCCGACCTCCTCGCCCCAGGCGACCTGGTGGTCGTGAACGAGACCAAGGTGCGGGCCACCCGTCTGGTGGGGCGACGACGGAAGACGGGTGGCCAGGTCGAGTTGCTGATCCTCGAGAGGGGAGACGACGGGTCTTGGGAGGCACTGGCCCGACCGGCCCGAAGATTGCGTCCCGGGGTGTCGATCGACTTCGATGGATTCACTGCCACCATCATGTCGGATCCTCGAGATGGGAAGGTGAGGGTGAGGTTCGACGTCTCCGACCCCGAGGCGGCGTTCGAGCGAGCCGGGACCATGCCTCTTCCCCCTTACTTCACCGGAGACCTGAGCGATCCGGATCGATACCAGACGGTCTTCGCCAGAGCTCCCGGCTCCGCGGCGGCGCCCACCGCCGGTCTTCACTTCACCGATGAGGTGATCCGGGCGTTGGGAGACGCCGGGATCGAGCTCGCCACGGTCGATTTGCACGTGTCACTGGACACCTTCCGCCCTATGACGGTCGAGGACGTCGAGGATCACGAGATGCACTCCGAGTGGTGTTCCGTGTCTCTCTCCACCGCCGAGGCGATCGCGAGGACCAGATCCGAGAAGGGGCGGGTCGTGGCCATCGGGACGACCGTGGTCCGCACTCTGGAGGCGATGGCCGACGGTCGGGGAGGCGTGGAACCGGGGGAGGGGAGAACCGATCTGTTCCTCAAGCCGGGTAGCGTCTTCACGGTCGTCGACCTGCTGGTCACCAACTTCCATCTCCCGGGATCGACCCTCCTCGTGCTCCTCGCCGGTTTCATGGGGGACCGATGGCGTGAAGCCTATATGACCGCCCTGGAACGGGGCTATCGCTTCCTCTCCTTCGGTGACGTGATGCTCGCCGCCAGGGCCTACACCTAGCCTCGGCCCGATGAGCGCGGTCACCTGGAGAGCGCTGGCCACGGACGGGGACGCTCGCGCCGGAATGCTCAGCACACCCCACGGGGAGGTGAGCACTCCCGCCTTCTTGCCTGTCGGCACCAAGGCTGCGGTCAAGGCGGTGGACACCGACGATCTGCACGCGGTCGGAGCGGAGATGATCTTGGCCAACACCTATCACCTCATGCTGCGCCCCGGAGCCGATCTGATCGCCGACCTGGGAGGGCTTCATGAGTTCATGGGCTGGGACCGGCCGATCCTGACCGATTCGGGTGGTTTTCAGATCTTCTCCCTCGAACCCGAGATCACCGACGAGGGCGCCGTCTTCTCCTCCGTTTACGACGGCTCGACGGTCGAGCTCACACCGGAAGATGCGGTGAAGATCCAGGAGCGACTGGGACCGGATATCGCCATGGTCCTCGACGTCTGCGTCGGGCTCCCTGCCCCCAGGGAAGAGGTCGAGGTTCAGATGAGACGCACCCTGCAGTGGGCCGAGCGGTCTCTGGAGGCACACGCTCGGGAAGACCAGGCACTCTTCGGCATCGTCCAGGGAGGCGTCGATCTCGATCTCCGGGCCGAGAGCGCACGGGAAACGGCGGCTCTCGGGTTCGAAGGCATCGCCATCGGAGGTCTCTCCGTGGGAGAGCCCGCCGGGGAGCGCAACACCGCCCTCACCGCAGCCGTGGTCGAGTTGCCTCCGGACCGGCCCCGATACGTCATGGGTCTGGGCGACACCGATGGACTCCTCGACGCCATCGCCCGGGGAGCCGACATGTTCGACTGCGTGATCCCGACGAGGCTGGCCCGTCACGGACGGGCCCTGACCCGCACCGGAGACTTCAACATCAACCGGATCGAGTTCACCGACGACCGACGCCCGCTCGATGACGAGTGCGGATGCTCGACCTGTTCCCGCTACACCAGGGCCTACTTACGGCATCTGGTGCGTATGGGTGAGTTGAGTGCCCACCGGCTGCTGACGATCCACAATCTGACCTACCTGCTCGACCTGGTCGCCGGGGCACGCCAGGCCATCTCTGCGGGCGAATTCGAGATGTATGTGGCGACTGTGAAGGGCGAACGCGACAGTGGTTAGACCTAGGTGCCCCCGGCCGCCTAACCTCGCTGCCGAACAGTCTCACTCCCCGGAGGAATCGTGACCCCTCTCGTGTTTGCGCAGGAGGCGACAGGAAGCGCACTGCCATCTGTGCTCTTCCTCGCCTTGATGGTCGGAATCTTCTATTTCCTCATCATCCGCCCCCAGCGGAAGCGGACCCAGGCGCAGCGCGACCTGGCGGCGTCGCTGCAACTCGGCGACGAGGTGCGCACGATCGGGGGAATCCACGGCTCGGTGGTCTCGATGACCGAGGACAGCGTGGTGCTGAAGGTCGAGGACGGCCAGATCCGATTCTCCAAGCGGGCCATCGGCAACCGGGTGGGCGACGAGGAGCCCCGCCCCGGCGCCCGCGGCGTCTGATCCCCCACTCCAGATCGCGACCTCGAATTGCCCAGCGCGAGTGGGTCGAGGCGTTGGTTTCGACGGGAAGAGGCCACTCGGGCCGTAGACTTTGAGGGTGAGCCAACTCGAGACACTGATCCGTGATATCCCCGACTTCCCGGAGAAAGGGGTGGTCTTCAAGGACATCACGCCGGTCCTCGGAGATCCCGAGGCTTTCAGGTTGCTGATCGACGAGATGTCCGAGCCGTTCATGAACCAGGGGATCACCAAGGTGGCGGGAATCGAGGCGCGTGGCTTCACGCTCGCCACCCCGGTCGCCGACCGCATCGGAGCCGGGTTCATCCCACTCCGGAAGCCGGGCAAGCTTCCGTTCGAGACAGTCCAGGAAGAGTACGAGTTGGAGTACGGGATGGACTCACTCGAGGTCCACGTGGACGCGGTGCTCGAAGGTGAGAAAGTCCTGCTCGTCGATGATGTGATCGCCACCGGTGGGACTGCCCAGGCCGCCATCCAGCTGCTGCGGCACGTCGGAGCCGATGTGGTGGGGCTCTCCGTGTTCATCGAACTGGCATTTCTCGGCGGTGCCACCAAGATCGACCATGTCCCCCTACATGCCCTCCTCAGCTACGACTGAAGCCGTGCCGGCGACCCTCGACGACGTCCTGGAGGCGTTTCGGGCCCACTATCCCGACGGGGACGTCGAAACCCTGAGACGCGCCCACGACCTGGCGGCGCAAGCCCATGAAGGCCAGGTCCGTAAGACGGGAGACCTGTACATAACCCACCCGGTGGCGGTTGCCCACATGCTCGCCGAATACGGTCTCGACGCCGCCACTATCGCCGCCGCCTTCCTCCACGACACCGTCGAGGACACCCCACTCACCCTGACCCAGGTCGAGCAGGAATTCGGTCAGGAGATCGCCGAGCTGATCGACGGGGTCACCAAGCTCGACCGGGTCCGCTATTCCAATCGGGAGCAGGCCCAGGCGGCGAGCATACGGAAGATGGTCGTGGCCATGGCCCGGGATGTCAGGGTTCTCATCATCAAGCTGTTCGACCGGCTCCACAACATGCGCACGGTCCACGCCCTGCGGGAGTCGAAACAGATCCGGGTGGCGAGAGAGACACTCGACGTCTATGCACCCCTGGCTCATCGCCTCGGTGTCCAGGAGATCAAGCACGAGTTCGAGGATCGTTGCTTCGCAATCCTCTATCCCGGGCCCAACACCGAGATCGAGGCGAAACTCGCCGAAGCTGCCCCCGAACGCGAGGCCTTCATCGAGAAGATGACCGCGGAGATCAGCGGGATGCTCACCGACGCCGGGATCGAGGCCGAGGTGACCGGACGTCCCAAGCACCAATTCTCGATCTATCGCAAGATGATGGAGCAGAACCGCCCCTTCGAGGACATCCACGACCTGATCGGTATCCGGATCATCACCGGGAGCACCCGCGACTGCTACGCGGCCCTAGGGCTGGTCCACAGCCACTGGGTCCCGGTCACCGGGCGCTTCAAGGACTACGTGGCGATGCCCAAGATCAACCTCTACCAGTCGCTGCACACCACGGTTATCGGGCCCGACGGCAAACCGCTGGAAGTGCAGATCCGCACCGAGGAAATGCACCGCCGGGCCGAGTGGGGAATCGCCGCCCACTGGCGGTACAAGGAAGGCGACGTCGAGGCCACGCCCCTGGTCGAGTTCGACCCCTTCGACGAGGATCCCGAGGAGTTCCTCGCCAACCTGAAGATGGACCTGTACCTCGACGAGGTGTTCGTGCTCACGCCCGGAGGGGACGTCAAGGAGCTGCCCAAGGGCGCCACCCCGGTCGACTTCGCCTATGCCGTCCACACCGAGGTGGGACATCGATGTGTCGGTGCCAAGGTGAACGGGCGTCTCGTCCCTCTCTCCAGCAAGCTCGACTCCGGTGACATCGTCGAGATCATCACATCGAACTCACCTGACGCCGGCCCATCCCGTGACTGGCAAAAGTTCGTGCGCACCGGGAAGGCCAAGACCAAGATCAAGCACTGGTTCCAAAAGGAGCGGCGGGACCAGGCGCTCATCGACGGCAAAGACCTGCTCCAGACGCTGTTCAAGAGGGAGGCGCCGCACCTCTCCGCGGCAGAGCAGACCGCTCACCTCGACGCTATCGCCGCCGAGCTGGGCCAGAAGGACGGCGCCGCGATACAGGTCGCGCTCGGTGAGGGCAATCTCTCCATCGACTCGGTGGCGGTCCGTCTCAAGAGACGACTCGAGCCCGATACGGGCGACGAGCTCTTCAAGCCGACCCGACGACGCCGGCCCTCCGAATCGGCCCACGTGGCGGTCGAAGGTCAGGACGACATGCTCGTCCAGCTAGCCCAGTGCTGCTCACCGGTCCCCGGAGACGGGATCGTCGGGTATGTGACCATCGGCCGAGGGGTGTCGGTGCATCGGGCAGATTGCACCAATGTCGCCTCCTTGACCGAGCGGCGGGAGCGCACCGTCGAGGTGAGCTGGCCCACGGACATCGCCGGGCCATTCATCGTCTGGATACAGGTCGAGGCGCTCGACCGGGCGAGGCTGCTTCGAGACGTCACCTCGGTGGTCTCCGACACGGGGGGGAACATCACCGCCTCCTCCACGAACACCAACGAAGACCGGGTCGCCATTCTCAAGTACGAGGTCGAGCTCTCCGACCCCAGCCAGCTTCCCCGGCTCCTCAGCGACATCCGAGGTGTGGACGGGGTGTTCACCGCATTCCGGCTCGCCAACGACCCGTCGGCGGGTTGAGAGAAGCGATGCTCGTCGAGCGCATCCCGGCCTGGGTGACCGCCACCAACGCCTATCTGGTGGTCGGCGACGAGGGCCAGGCTCTACTCGTGGACGCCCCACCGGAGCCGGACGCCATCGGGCGCCACATCGCCGAACGCGGGGTGGCGGTGACCGCGGTCCTGCTCACCCATGGGCACGTCGACCACACCGGTGGAGCCGGGAAGATCATCTCCAACTCGGGGGCCATCGCCTATGTGCACCCCGACGACGACTTCCTCACACTTCATCCGACGGACCAACTGGAGAGGATCTTCGGTTACATCCCGCCCGGCGCCTACGAGGTACCCGAGCGCATCGAGCGCCTGGAGCACGGCCAGCGTCTGGATCTGGCCGGTATCTCCCTGGAAGTGAGACACACTCCCGGTCACACGCCGGGGCACTGCTGCCTCTACTGGGAGCACGAGGGAATCCTGTTCAGCGGAGATCAGCTCTTCGCCGGCTCGATCGGTCGCACCGACCTACCCGGGGGCTCCTACGACGAGCTCATGACCTCCATGCGAGAACAGGTGATGACACTCGACGACGAGGTCAGGGTCCTGCCGGGACACGGCCCGGAGACGACCATCGGCCGGGAACGGGCCCTCAACCCCTTCCGCGAAGAGTGGGCACGATGAACGGCACGGCGGCGGACTTTATGCGAACCCTGGGTTGCAGGCCCCGATCAGCGAAGTCCAGCGCCCCGAGTTCGTGCGGAGCCCGCAGATGGCGTCGAAGTGGAATCGCTTCCTCCCGCCGGTAACCTCCCGCGGAATCCATGAGCTTTCAGCCCCCCAAAGGCACCGACGACGTGATCGCGCCCGAGTCCCAGGCGTGGCGGGAGACACTGCGGATCTGGGAAGACCTGTCGGAGCGCTACGGATACCCCCTGGTCGGACTGCCCGTGTTCGAAGCCACCGACCTGTTCGAACGCGGGGTGGGGGAGACCACGGAGGTGGTCACCAAGCAGATGTACACCTTCACCGACCAGGGAGGCCGTTCGGTGACGCTCCGGCCCGAAGGGACCGCCGGCGCGGTGCGCGCCTACCTCAACTCCGGGCAGCAGGGGACCTGGAAAGGGGCTTACTCGGGACCCTTCTTCCGCTACGAGAGGCCGCAGGCAGGTCGTCGCCGCCAGTTCTGGCAGGTCGGGGTGGAGTACATCGGCACCGCCAGCCCGGTCGCCGACGTGGAGGTCATCGAGCTTGGATACCGTTTCATCTCCGCCAGCGGGTTGGGCCAAGTGGCCCTCCTCCTCAACTCCATCGGCGACGCCGAGTGCCGACCCGATTACGTGGAGGCACTCCGCCGGTATCTGCGGGACCGCGAGGCTGATCTCAGCCCCGAGTCGCTGAGCCTGATCGACCGCAATCCCCTTCGGGTGTTCGACTCGAAAGCCGATGCGCACAAGCTGGAGGAGGCCCCGAGCACCATCGACCATCTCTGTGACGCCTGCGCCGAGCACTTCGATGCGGTGAAGCGAGGTCTGGAGACGTTGGAGATCCCATATCGCGAGGACGCATCCCTGGTGCGCGGGCTCGATTACTACACCCGCACCGCATTCGAGTACATCGCCACCGGTCTCGACGCCGCTCAGAACGCGGTGGGGGGAGGTGGCCGTTATGACGGCCTCGCCGAAGCAATCGGCGGCGGGCCCACTCCCGGAGTCGGTTTTGCTTTGGGCATCGACCGGATCATGCTCGCGCTGGGCAACCCGGAACGACCTCACCTGGATGCGTACCTCGTCTCCGAGACGGGCCCGGAGGATGCACTCCGCGCCGTCTCCCGACTGCGAGCCGACGGGATCCGGGTCGACTTCGACGCCGAAGGGCGCTCCGTCAAGGCCCAGTTCCGCACGGCAGGTCGTCTCGAGGTCCCGGTGGTGCTGGTGTGGAGAGGAGACGGAGAGCCCGTCGACGTGCAGACTGAGGAAGAGCGGGCGCAGCTACCGCTCGAGGAGGTTTCGGTTTGGTTCAGCAAGCGATGAGGTCCCACGGCGCGGGAACGATCACCTCCGGTGACGTCGATTCGGAGGTGACGGTGGCTGGCTGGGTGCAGAAGCGCCGCGACCACGGCGGCATCGCCTTCTTCGACGTCCGTGACAGCACAGGGCTCGTCCAGGTCGTGGCCGACCCCGACGAGCATGCGGTGGTCGACGGGCTCAGGATGGAGTACTGCGTCCGGGTCACCGGCACCGTACGGAAGCGACCCGAGGGGACCGAGAACACCGAGCTGGCCACCGGCCAGGTCGAGATCGGAGCGACCGCGATCGAAGTGTTGTCCCCGGCCAAGACGCTGCCCTTCATGATCGACGACCGCACCGACGTCGACGAGCGCACCCGGCTCCAACACCGCTACCTCGACCTTCGCCGTCCCCGCATGGCCGCCAACCTGCGAGCCCGATCCCGGGCCACCGCCGCCATCCGGCGAACGCTCGACGAGATGGGGTTCCTCGAGGTAGAGACCCCGACCCTGATCAACTCGACCCCCGAGGGAGCCAGGGACATGCTCGTCCCGTCCCGGCACCGGCAGGGCGAGTTCTATGCCCTGCCCCAGTCACCCCAGCTGTTCAAGCAATTGCTGATGATCTCAGGCGTCGAGCGCTACTTCCAGATCGCCCGCTGTTACCGCGACGAGGACACCCGAGCCGATCGTCAGATCGAGTTCACCCAACTCGACATGGAGGGGGCCTTCTGGGACCAAGACGACGTACTCGCCACGATCGAGCAAGTGCTGGCCGCCACCGTCCGGGAGATCAGAGGAAGCGAGACCCCGCTCCCGTTCCCACGTCTCACCTGGAAGGAGACGATGGACAGGTTTGGCGTCGACAAGCCCGACATCCGCTTCGGCATGGAGATCGTCGACCTCACCTCCCACCTCATCGCCACCGAATTCGGGGTGTTCCGGAGTGTCATCGACTCCGGGGGGACGGTGCGCGGCATCAACGCCGGCGGTCAGGAGTGGTCCCGCGCCCGTGCCGACGAGTTGACGGAGAGGGCCAAAGACCTCGGAGCCAAGGGCCTGGTGTGGATGGTGGTCGAGGACGACGGCACGCTTCGCTCGCCGGTGGCCAAGTTCCTCGGTGAGGTCGAGCAGGAGGCGATCAAGAGCAGCCTCGAAGCCGGCCCCGGGGACGTGCTGTTGCTCGCCGCCGATCGGTGGAGGACCGCGATCGGGGTGCTGGGAGGTCTGCGCAACGACCTGGGACGGCCGGCCGACCACAAAGAGCTGGCATTCCTCTGGGTCGTCGACTTTCCTCTGTTCGAAGAAGACGAGGACGGCTCGATCACCTTCTCTCATCATCCATTCACATCACCAAAGTCGATCGACCAGATGCGTGAAGACCCGGAAAACGCCTTATCGAGGGCGTATGACGTGGTGCTCAACGGAGTCGAGCTCGGGTCGGGATCGATCAGGATCCACGACCCCGCGGTGCAGAGACAGGTGTTCGAGATCCTGGGAATCGATGCCGAGACGGCGGAGCGCCGGTTCGGCTGGTTCCTCGAGGCACTCGAGTATGGGACGCCGCCGCATGGAGGCTTCGCCTTCGGCATCGACAGGTTGGTCATGGTGCTGCAAGGGGAGGCTTCTATCAGGGAGGTAATCCCGTTTCCCAAGACGCAGACCGGCGTCGACCCGATGACGGGGGCGCCCACCTGGGTCGAGGACACTCAACTCGCCGAGCTGGGCATCGACTTGACGCCTGCCGCCAGAGCCCGTCAGGACGAGTTGGAGGACGGATCGTGAGGAGCGGAGAGATCCGTCAGGCATTCATCGACTTCTTCACCGCGCGTGATCACGTCTACCGCCCCTCGTCCTCGCTGATACCAGTCGATCCCACGCTGTTGGTGACGAACGCCGGGATGGTGCCCTTCAAGCCGTACTTCCTGGGAGAAGAGGAGCCGCCGTGGCCCCGGGCGGTGTCGGTGCAGAAGTGCGTCCGCACCGTCGACATCGACATCATCGGCACCACCCAACGGCATCTCTCCTTCTTCGAGATGCTCGGGAACTTCAGCTTCGGGGACTACTTCAAGGAGAAGGCGATCCCTTGGGGATACGAGTTCGTGACCGACGCCCTCGGTCTCGACCCCGATCGCCTCTGGTTCACCGTCCACGAGACCGACGACGAGGCCGCCGAGATCTGGATCGACACGGTTGGGGTGCCTCCCGAGAGGGTGCAACGAGGGGGTAAGGACAACTTCTGGCAGATGGGGATACCGGGGCCGTGCGGCCCCAGCTCAGAGATCTTCTACGACAAGGGAGAGGAGTTCGGTGAGGCGGGAGGCCCGATCGGGGGAGCAGAAGACCGCTACGTCGAGATCTGGAACCTGGTGTTCATGCAGAACATCCAGGACGAGCCCTATCACGTGGTGGGTGACCTGCCCGCCAAGAACATCGACACCGGGATGGGGCTCGACCGGATCGCCGCGGTGCTCCAGGACGTGCCGTCGGTGTTCGATATCGACACCACGCGCGATGTCCTCCGAACGGCGGAGCGCTACACCCGTCTCGAATATGGAGCCTCCGAGCGCGACGACGTGTCCCTCCGCATCCTCGCCGACCATGGCCGGACGGTCACCTTCCTCATCGGCGACGGGGTGGTCCCCTCCAACGACGGCAGGGGATATGTGCTGCGACGCGTGCTCCGTCGCGCCGTCCGCCACGGCTGGCAATACGGTGGCGACGGTCTGATCGCGCCCAGACTGGCGGAGTCGACGATCGAGGTGATGGGCGACGCCTACCCGGATCTGGTGGAGAGGAAGGACTTCATCCTCGACGTCGTCACCCGGGAAGAGGAGCGGTTTCGCCGCACGCTCGAGTCCGGCCACCAGCTCCTGGACACCGAGCTGGAGGAGGGCGACTCGCTGAGTGGCACGGCGGCCTTCAAGCTGCATGACACCTACGGGTTTCCCATCGACCTCACCAAGGAGATCGCTGCCGAGCGTGGGGTCGACGTCGACATCGAGGGATTCGACGTCGAGATGCAGGCGCAGAAGGAGCGGGCCCGGGCAGCCTGGAAGGGCTCAGACGCCGCCGACGCCGCCGACGTCTATCGGGAGTTGATCGACTCCCACGGTCTCACCGACTTCGTCGGATACGACTACGAGGCGTCCGATGGAGTCATCCTCTCGATCGTCCGGGAGGGTGAGACCATCGCCAAGGCGGACAAGGGCCAGGAGGTGGAGATCTTCCTGGACAAGACCCCCTTCTACGCCGAGTCCGGAGGGCAGGTGGGCGACACCGGGGTGATCACGACCGAGACCGGCGAGGCCGTGGTCAGCGACACCCAACACGTCATCCAGGGCCTCCATGGGCACCGGGTCAAAGTGACGCGGGGAGAGCTCATCGCCGGCCAGCCGGTGACCTCGGCCATCGACAGCCCGCGCCGGGAGGGCATTCGCAAGAGCCACACCGGGACCCACGTGCTCCACTGGGCGATAAGGGATGTTCTCGGCGACCACGCCAGCCAGGCGGGCTCGTTGGTCGAAAACGGAAGGCTCCGATTCGACTTCTCCCACTTCTCCCAGGTGGCGCCACAGGAGTTGAGCGAGATCGAGGCGGAGATCAACCGGCGTCTGGTGGCGAATCACGATGTCACCACGACCATCACCACCAAAGACGGGGCCGAGGAGATGGGGGCCCTGGCGTTCTTCGGCGACAAGTACGGAGACGTGGTCCGCGTCGTCGAGGTAGGTGACTTCTCGGTCGAATTCTGTGGTGGCACCCATACCCACACCGCGGGCCAGGTGGGCCCGCTCGCCATCGTCTCGGAGTCCTCGATCGGCTCCAACCTGCGTCGGGTCGAGGCACTCACGGGTATGGCCGCCTACGACCACCTGGTGGCCGTTCGTGGTGCCCTGGGCCGCACCGGTGAGCTCCTGCGCACTCCGCCCGACCAGGTCCCCCAGCGGGTGGAACAGCTCCTCGAGAGAGTGCACGGGTTGGAAGAGAGGCTCGAGGCCATCGCCAGCCAGCGGATGGGTCAGCTCGCCGAGGAGCTGGCTGCCAACCCACACACCGTGGGGGAGACATCTCTCGTGATAGCCGATGTGGGTGAAGTCGATGGAAACGAGTTGCGTCAGATCGCCCTCGGGGTGCGTGACCGCATCGAGGGCTCATCCCTGGTGTTGTTGGGATCGGTGAAGGAGGAGAAAGGAGCCCTCGTCGGCGTGGCCACGGCAGACCTGGTCGACAGGGGCATCTCCGCCGGGGAGATGATCGCGGGTGCGGCCGGAGAGCTGGGTGGCGGCGGCTCGCGCGATCCCGAGCTCGCCCAGGCCGGTGGCCCCGACGGCAGCCGCCTGTCGACCGCTCTGGACACGGCGAGGGCGGAGGCGGAGCGGGCCCTGGCCGCCCTGTGAGCCGATATCTCGGCATCGACTACGGGACCAAGCGGATCGGCCTGGCGATCTCCGACGACCTCGGTCTCACCGCGCGACCCCTAGAGGTGGTGCCGCGTGGACTGCTCGAGGCGGTGCTGCGCCGGATCCAGGACGAGTACGAGCTCGAATCTGCGGTGGTGGGACTGCCCACGGGTCTCGGCGGTCATGAAGGAGAGTCGGCCACCGGCGCCCGAGATCTGGCGCGGGAAGTCGAGGAAATCCTCGGGATCCCCGTAGAATTGGTGGACGAGCGCTTCACCTCCCGCATGGCCGACAGCGCATTGCTCGAGTCGGGGATGCGCAGACGCGACCGGAAAGCGACCGTCGACAAGATCGCAGCCGCCATCATCCTCCAGACCTTCCTCGACGCTCGTCGCCATCCGGGGAACTTCGCTGATGATCCGGACGTCCAAGACACCTGAACTGAGATGACATTCGAACCCGCACCCGAAGAACCCACCTGGACCCGACTCCTGAAGGTGGCAGCCGTTGGCCTGAGCATCGTCCTCGCCGGGATCTTCGTGGTGTACGGGGCCTCGTATCTGGGGAGAACGGTCGGCGACGCGCTCGGGCCTTCCGAGGCCGCCGATGCCCCTTTGGACGTCGAGCCCGGTTTGCCGGTCACCATCGAGATTCCGCCCGGTTCCAGCGGCCAGGACATCGGGGCCATCCTCTCCGCCCAGGGCGTGGTCCGATCTGCGCTCGAGTTCGAGGTTGCAGTGCGCAATGTGGAAGCCGCCCAACGTCTCCAGGCGGGTACCTACCAGCTGACTACCGGCATGGACCCTGCTGACGTCGTGGCCGAGCTGGTGAGCGGCCCGGGTGCCTCAGCCTATCGGGTGACGATCATCGAAGGCCTTCGCATCGCCGAGCTGCTGGTCAGGCTGGCCGAGCAAACCGGTTTCTCGTATTCGGACTACGAGGGGGCTCTCCTCGACGGCAGTGTGAGCACGTCGCTGCGCGACATGCCCGACGAGCCGGAGTTGGCCGATTGGGAGGGACTCTTGTTCCCCGACACCTACGAGTTCTCCCAGGACGCCAATCCCGAAGACATCCTGCAACGCATGACGTCGACCATGGAACAACGCGTCGACTCCATCGACTGGAGTGCCTGGGAGGAGCTCGGTTACACGCCTTATGAGGGAATCGTCTTGGCGTCCCTCATCGAAACCGAGGTCCGGGTCGACGAGGAGCGCCCAATCGTCTCCAGCGTCATCCACAACCGTCTCGCCGAGGACATGCCTCTCGACATCGACGCCACCGTCCTCTACGCCCTCGACACCCGCGATGTCGCCGACTTCGACCGGGGCATCGACTCGCCCTACAACACCTATCTGCACCGGGGGCTGCCCCCGACTCCCATCGCCGTGCCGGGGAGGGCTTCGTTGGAGGCCGCGGCAGCACCCGTCGAAACCCCTTACTTCTATTACGTGCTCTCCGACGAGGAGGGGAACCACGCTTTCGCCGAGACCCTCGAAGAGCACAACGCCAACGTGCAGCGAGCACGCGAGGACGGCGTTCTCCCCTAGGTGCCAGACTCCTCGGCGATGATCTCCTACAAGTTCGCCGTGCTCGGAGATCCCATCGAGCACTCTCGCTCCCCCGAGTTGCATCACGCGATGCTCGACATCACCGGCCTGGCGGGGGAGTACACGAGAATCCGGGCTGACGAGCGGGTGCTGGAGGTCGAGATCGAGCGAATGCGCCAGGGATGGTGGAACGGTCTGAACGTGACCATGCCGCTGAAGGCGTCGGCGGCGAGACTGGCGGATTCCACGTCGCCCCAGGCGGCGCGCTCGAACTCGGTCAACACCCTGACCCACATCGAGTCCGGGATCCACGGTGAGTCGACCGATGCCACCGCGTTTCGCGAGTTGATCGATTCGGGACGATTCGACGACCGGACGTCCATCCTGGTGTTGGGGAGTGGTGGCGCGGCCGCGGCGTCGCTCAGTGCCCTCGATGACCAGGAAACGGTCTACCTGGCAGCGCGTCGGTCAGTGGCGGCGGATGAGCTGACCGGACGTCTCGGGGGAGAGGTCGTCGCCTGGGGGACTGCCGTGGCCGGTGCCCTGGTGGTCAACACGACTCCGTTGGGGATGCACGGGGAGACTCTGCCCCCGGGGGTGTTGGAGGTCGCATCGGGTCTCATCGACCTCCCCTATGGGGATGGGGAGACTCCCGCCGTGGTGACAGCTCGACGCCGTCAGACAGATGTGGCCGACGGTCACGAGTTCCTCCTGAGACAGGCAATCGCCTCTTTTCGTCTCTGGACTGGGCTGAACGTGGAGCACCACGAGCTCATGGAGAACCTCAGAAAGGGCTAAAGACCGCTCCAGTCAGGGCCGATCCCTCGATCGAGCCGTTGTAAAGGAGCCGAGGTGTCTCTTTCAGGGAAATTGGGCTTTGTGCCCATAGACGAGGTCTTGCGGCTTCTCACGCGCTCGAAGCAGCAGGGAGCGGTGGACGTCACCGGCGAGGGCCTGCGTGGCCGAGTGTTCGTCGGAAGGGGCGGGATCGACCTCGCCACGACCTCCAGTGACACCGAACTGCATCGTCATCTCGTCAACTCGGGATATGCCGACGAGAGAATGCTCAGCCGCATCACCTCCGGCGAGACCACGTTGGCCGCTATCGGGGAGAGCAACCAAGCCTTGATCGCCCTCCTCCGTGAGATGACGGTGGAGAGTCTCCACCAGATCGCCCAGAGGGGCGGTGATTTCGAAGTCCATGAGGGGCTGACCACTCCCTATGCATCGCCCAAGTCGTTCGACATCGAGGCGCTGCTCCAGGATGCCGAGGAGCGTCGTCGCGAATGGGCGACGGTGGCGGAACGGGTGCCCGACCTCAGCACCGCGCTCAGATTCCGGCGGGACCTCGGTGATCGCGAAGAGGTCACCATCAAGGTCGACCAATGGAAAGTCCTCAGCGAAATCGGGAGCGGCGCCTCGATCAGTGAGATCGCCGATCGGCTCGGGACCACCGAGTTCTGGACGGCGCGGACCACTTACCACCTGGTCGACACCGCTCTGATCATGCTGGAGAGCACCTCTGCCCCCATCGCTGACACTGAGCCCGTCCACGAGGAGCCGGCTGAGGCGGACGATGACTATTCCGATCACGACGACTCCGCTTCCGACCCGGAGCCAGTGGAGCCAGTGGAGAATGAGATCTCTCAGCCGGTCTTCGCCGCACCCCAGGACTCACCAGAGGACGACGTCGATCCCAACGAGTCTTGGTGGCAGGAGCCTCAGGACGAGCATGAGCCGGTAGCCGAAGAGGGCTCCGCTGCGCCTGAGGTGGTCTCGGAGGGTCTCTCCGAGATCCCGGCGGTTGAGGATTCGCACGACGAAGACGAAGACGACGACGTCGAAGACGACGACGTCGAAGATGACACGGAGGCGTTCCTCGAGAAGGTGTTCTCGGAGCTCGAATCTTCCGAGCCTGAGACTGAAGAGGGCCATGGTCTGCTCCGGCGCCGCCGGATGGGGTCGTTGCGAGACTTTTCCTCCGACTCGTAACCCCCGGCCAAGCACCTCTACCTGGCTAACTTGCTCCGGCGGTGACCTATGTCTTCGTCGGAGCAGTTGGCCTCTTGCTGGGTCTGGTCGCCCACGACCTCGCCATCCAGGCCCTCGACGACGACTCCCGACTCAGACCTCTCGTAGGGACGTGCTCGAATTGCGGGCAGGCCCGTGGATGGCTCAGCGCGAGATGCGGGCGATGCGGGCGTCCACCCGGCCGTGAGGTGTTGCTTGCCGTGAGCACCGCCGGCGGGGCGCTGGGCTTTTCCCACACGTTGGGGTTGGAGCCAGAACTCGTCGCCTACCTGGCGTTTCTAACCCTGACCGCGGCACTCATGGTCACCGATCTGGAGGAGTTCCGGATCGTCGACCGGCTCAACCTGCGGGGAAGCCTCATCGTGGCGCTGCTGCTCAGCGGTTCGGTGGTCTTCACCGGGGAGTGGATGGCGTTGCTGCGTGGTTTAGGGGGGGCCGCCGCCTATTTCGCCGGAGCGTCCCTCCTCTTCATCGTGGTTCGGGGCCAGGGTTTCGGCGCCGGCGACGTCAAGCTGGCACCACAGCTGGGCCTGTTCACCGCATATCTGGGGTGGGGCGTGCTCGGCTGGGCGGTGTTCGCCACCGCCATGATCGGCGGTGTCCTCGCCCTGGTGCTGGTGCTGGCGGGAGCAGCAGGACGGAAGACCGAGCTTCCGTACGGCCCTCCAATGGTGTTGGGAGCGTGGATCTCGATCGTCCTGGTTGGAGTGGGAGCCATCCCGATTCCGACGTAACCTGTGTGGGATGCTTCGCTTCCTGACTGCAGGTGAGTCACATGGGCCCGGCCTCGTCACCGTCGTCGAAGGGTTGCCCAAGGGCCTCGATGTCGATGTCGAAGCGCTCGGCGTCGAGCTCGCCCGTCGCCGCCATGGCTATGGACGGGGTAAGCGGATGTCCATCGAACAGGACGAGATCGAGATCCTGGGCGGAGTGCGACACGGGAGGACCCTCGGGTCGCCGGTGGCGATCGTCATCCGGAACACGGAATGGCCCCGCTGGCAGGAGATCATGGGCCCGGGAGCGGGCGCCGCAGGCAAGGAAGTAACGCGCCCCCGCCCCGGCCACGCCGACCTGCCCGGCATGGTCAAGTACGAGACCGACGACGCTCGCGACATCCTCGAGAGGGCGTCCGCCCGGGAGACCGCGGCCCGGACGGTCGCCGGATATCTCGCCAAGGTCATGCTGGCCGACTGCGGAGTGGGCATCGTCAGCCACGTTCTGTCCATCGGTTCGACAACGGCCAAGGACTCTCTTCCGGGTCCGGATGACCTGGGGAGGATCGATGCAGATCCCGTCCGGTGTCTCGATCCTCAAGCATCGGCAGAGATGGTCAGGGCCATCGACGCCGCCCGCGAGGCCAGGGACACTCTGGGTGGGGTATTCGAAGTGATCGCCCATGACGTCCCGGTCGGTATCGGATCGCACGTCCACTTCGACCGTCGTCTCGACGGTCTGCTGGCAGGAGCCGTGATGTCGATTCCTGCAATCAAGGGAGTTGAGATCGGCGATGGGTTCGAGAGTGCCTCCACACCGGGATCGCGCGCCCATGACGAGATCATCAAGGGCGAACGGTCGGTGGAGAGAGCCAGCAACCGGGCCGGAGGGATCGAAGGCGGGATGAGCAACGGCCAGCCGATCCGGCTCCGAGGAGCCATGAAGCCGATCTCGACGCTCATGCAGCCCCTGCGAACGGTCGACATGTCCACCGGTGAGCCGGACCAGGCGGTACGGGAGCGTTCCGACGTGTGCGCCGTTCCTGCCGCCGCCGTCGTGGGGGAGCAGATGGTGGCATGGGTGCTCGCCAGCGAGTTCAACCGCAAGTTTGGCGGCGATACCGTCGACCAGCTCCTCTCGGCCGTGGCCGGCCATCGCGCGGACGTGGCCGGCCGAATCGGCGTCTAGCGAATGTGGCTGGTTGGGATGATGGGGTCGGGCAAGACCACTTGCGGTGAGGCCGCGGCCCGTCAGGTGGGTGTCCCGTTCTTCGACACCGATCGGATGGTGGTCGAATTGGCCCGTCTTCCGATCTCGACCATATGGGAAGGAGTCGGTGAGGAGGGATTCAGGAGATTGGAGGCTCGAGCGATCGCCGATGTCCCCGAGTCGGGTTTCATCGCCGCCGCCGGAGGAGGAGCGGTGATGGCCGCGCAGAACCGCGAGCACATGGCCAGAGGAGGGCCGGTGGTCTGGCTCAGGTGCCATCCGGAGGTACTGGCGCGGCGAGTCGACGGTGGTGAGGCCCGGCCGATTTTGGAAGGGGCGGAGAGCGTGAGCGATGTTCTGACCAAGCTCCTCGACGAGAGGTCTCCCCTCTACGAAGAGGTGGCGACCGATGTAGTCGAAACCGATCGCCTGGACATCGCCGACGTCGTCGCCGCAATCATCGAGATCTGGCAGCGATGAGAGTGGCTGGAAAGACCGAGGTCCTCATCGGGAGGGGACTGCCCCGCCGCCTCCTCCCAGACCGGGAAGGTCGAGCCCGGGTGGCCATCCTCACCCAGCCAGCGCCCACCGACACCGCTCTCGCCATCTACCGGCAACTGACCGCCGACGGCCACATGTGTGAGGTCATCGGGCTCCCCGACCGGGAAGAGGCCAAGACCCTCCAGGTGGCGGCCTCGGTGTACGAGGCCCTGGCGAAGTTCGGCCTCGCCCGTCACGACACGATCATGGGCGTCGGGGGCGGATCGGTCACCGACCTGGCCGGCTTCGTGGCCGGGACCTGGTTGCGTGGCGTAGAGGTGGTGCACGTGCCGACCACCCTGCTTGCCGCGGTCGACGCTTCCATCGGGGGGAAAACAGGAGTCAACGTCGGAGGCAAGAACTTGGTGGGAGTGCTCTGGCATCCGAGCCGGGTAGTGGTCGACATCGACCTCCTCGACCGTCTTCCCGGCTACCTGGTCAGGGAGGGAATGGCCGAGGCCTACAAGGCGGGATTGATCGGAGACCGCGTGCTGGCTGAAGACATAGCCAGGTCGGGTATGGACACTCCCCTCGAGTCGGTCGTGGAGCGCGCCATGAGGGTGAAGGCGTCGATCGTGGACCAGGACGAGACCGAACAGGGGGTGCGCGCCTACCTGAACTTCGGGCACACCATCGGTCATGCCATCGAATATGCCTCGTCGCTGTCCCATGGAGAGAGCGTCGGTCTCGGCACCGTCGCCGCCGTGCGAATCTCGGAGAAACTGGCCGGGTTCCCGGCCGCTGACGACGTGACGGCGGCGATCGCACGGCTCGGTCTGCCGACGAGGGTCGACGGTCTCGAGATCGCCCGGGTACTCGATCTGCTCGCCATGGACAAGAAGCGAGACTCTCGAGGACTGCGGATGGTGTTGCTCCGGGACGTCGAGGATCCTTACCTGACCCACGTGGACGATGTCGATATCCAACTCGGGCTGAACGCCATTGGCTTCTAGGGGGCGTTGCGGCGGATAGACCACTGGACACGGGTACTGTCCCGACGCCACCATGCAGGACATCAGATGATCAGCACCAACGACGTACGACCCGGGATGGCTCTCGAGCTCGATGACGGCCTCTTTTCCATCGTCGAGTACCAGCACGTCAAGCCGGGGAAGGGGAAAGCCTTCGTCCGGATGAAGTTGAAGAAGCTGGAGACCGGCCAGGTCCTGGACCGCACTTTCCGTGCCGACGAGAACGTCCAGCAGGCGATCATCGACCGGGCCGAGCACCAGTATCTCTACAGGGACGACCTCGGCTATCACTTCATGAACCTCAGCGACTACGGGCAGATCGTGTTGACCCCCGAAGACGTGGGTAACGCCTCAGGATTCCTGGTCGAGGGGATGACAGTGACCCTGCCGATGCACCTGGGCACCGCGATCGGGGTGGAGATGCCAGCCGCCGTGGAGCTCGAAGTCACCTATGCGGAGCCGGCCGTGAAGGGTGATACCCGCACCGGGGCCACCAAGGGTGTCACCGTGGAGACGGGCATCGACGTGCAGGTACCGTTGTTCGTGGACCAGGGCGATCGGATCAAGGTGGACACCCGAACCGGTGAGTATCTGACCCGGGTATGAACGACGCTGCCGGGCCTCTCGTCATTCCGGCGCGGGTCACCGCCAAGCAGCTGGCGGATGTCATCGACCGAGATCTCTCCGAGGTCCAGGCAGTACTCCGAGCCCGGGAGGAGCCCGACACACCCGAAGACATCCTCGGGGCGGATCTCGCCATCATGGTGGCGCGGGCCCTCGGGGTCGAGGCCACCGTGGAATCCCGTGACCTGGCGCTGGAACGTCTCTACGAGTACGAGACCCGGGGCGAGATGGGATCCGACGTGGGAGGCAGGGCCGGGGCGATAGTCGAAGGGGTGGTCAGCGATCTCGACGATCTCGACCAGATGATCGAATCGGTGTCGGAGCACTGGAGTGTGGCCCGCATGCCGGTGATCGATCGAAATATCCTCCGCATAGGGCTCTATGAGCTGCTCAGCGACCAGATGACGCCGACCGCGGTGGTCGTTTCCGAGGCGGTGCGTCTCGCCCACACCTACTCCACCGAGAAGTCGGCGTCGTTCGTGAACGGGATTCTCGCCACTCTGGCGAAAACCATCCGGGTTGGCTAGGACGTCGGGCCCGGGTGGGTTAAGGTCCGGATGCACCTTTAAGGACGGTCCAGCGAGGCCGGAAAGGAAAGACATGCCCCAGGTGATGACTGGCGATGACATCAGCCGCGTCATCCGCCGCATCTCTCACGAGATCCTGGAGACCCATCGCGGGGCCCACGAACTGATCCTGGTCGGTATCCACACGCGGGGAGTGGTACTGGCCCGGAGGTTGGGCGACACCATCGGCTCGTTGGAAGACTGCGATGTCCCGGTGGGTGAACTGGACATCGGACTCTATCGAGACGATCGGGATCTCCGCACCGACATCCCGGTGAGACATACGGAGATACCGGTCCCCATCGGGGGAAAACACGTTGTGATCGTGGACGACGTGCTCTTCACGGGGAGAACCGTGAGGGCTGCACTCGACGCTCTCAGCGACATCGGCCGCGCCCTCACCACCGAGCTTACGGTCCTCGTCGATCGGGGCCATCGTGAGCTCCCGATCCGGGCCGACTACGTCGGCAAGAACTTGCCCACCTCGCGGGAAGAGACCGTCGAAGTCCGACTCGAGGAGAGCGACGGCAGCGAGGGGGTCCACATAGTGCGCCAGGAGGTCGAGGTGGCATGAAGGCGTTCACGAGTGTCCGTGGGCTCGGTCGCACCGATCTGAAATCCCTGGTTCTCGAAACCGTCGAGATGCGCCGAGCCCTCGACCGGGGTGCGACGCTGGACCAATCCCTCGAAGGGGTGTGTGTGGCCAACCTCTTCTTCGAGCCATCGACCCGCACCCGATTGTCCTTCGACCTGGCAACGCAGCGTCTCGGGGGCCGCGTGATCACGTTCTTCCCGGAGTCGTCCTCTGCGACCAAGGGCGAGTCGTTGCGCGACACCGTGCTCACCGTGGGTGGCATCGGCGCCGACATCCTCGTGGTACGTCACCGGCTGGAGGGCATCCCGGCGTCGGTAGGGGAGTGGACCGGTCTGCCGGTGGTCAACGCCGGTGACGGAGCCAACGAACACCCCAGCCAGGCCCTTGTCGACGCAGCCACCATCCATCAGCATTTCGGCCACCTCGAGGATCTCCGCATGGCCATCATCGGCGACGTGGCCCATTCCCGGGTGGCAGGCAGCTTGATCCATGCCATGGCCACACTCGGGGTGGACCTCACCCTGGTCGGACCAGAGGAGTGGTTGCCCGGCGAGTCCACGGTGCCGATGACGACCGACCTCGACACCCTGATGGGTGAGATCGACGTCGCCTATCTCCTCAGGGTTCAGACCGAACGCGGTGGTGTGATCAGCAAAGACTACGTCGCCAAGTACGGTCTGGACAGCCAAAGGGCCGCCCGGATGAGCGATCGTGCCGTCATCATGCATCCTGGGCCGATCAATCGGGGCGTCGAGATCGCCGATCAGGTGGCCGACTCCCCGCGCTCCCTCGTCGTCGAGCAGGTCCGGAACGGGGTTCCAGCCCGGATGGTGATCCTCCGTGCCCTGGCGAAGGGCCGCCCGTGATCGTGATTCGCGGAGGAGAGGTGCTCACCGATGGAGGCTGGCTCGCCGCTGACTTGTCCATAGACGGGGGCCGGGTGGACGCGATCGGCCCGAATGCCGACGGAGACGTGGTGATCGAGGCCTCGGGCTGTTGGGTGGGCCCGGGGTTGGTCGACATGCACACCCATTTGCGCGAGCCCGGCCAGACCTGGAAGGAGGACATCGCCAGCGGCTCGGCCGCGGCCGCAGCAGGCGGTTTCACCGCCGTCACCGCCATGCCGAACACCGATCCTCCGCTCGACTCACCCGCGATGATCGAAGCGGTGCGGGCCCGCGCCGCCGAGGTGGATCTCACCGAAGTGGTCGTGGCCGCGGCGGTCAGCCGAGGTCGAGCCGGCCGCTCCCTGTCCGACCTCGAGGGTCTCTACCTCGCCGGAGTGAGGGTGTTCTCCGACGACGGCGACCCGGTGGGCGCGGATCTCATGGGGGAGGCCCTGGAGGTCCTGGCTTCGCTTCCCGGCGCCATCCTCGCCCAACATGCCGAAGACCCGACCACGACCGTGGGAGGGCACATGCACGAGGGAACGGTCTCGAGGGCCCTCGGTGTGGGCGGCCTGGCCGCCGAGGCGGAGACCGAGGTGGTGCGACGCGACCTAGAGTTGGTCGTCCGGAGCGGAGCCCGTTACCACTGCCAGCACGTGTCGGCCCGAATGACCGTCGAGTTGATACGCACCGCGAAGGGGTCCGGATTGGCCATTTCCGCTGAGGTGACGCCACACCACCTCATCTTCGACCACGAGGACCTGTCCGGCCTCGACACCGACTTCAAGATGTACCCGCCGTTGCGCGCCCCCGAAGACCGGGAAGCCCTGGTGGCGGGTCTGCGCGACGGGACCATCGACGTGATCGCCACCGATCACGCCCCCCATCTCCCCGAGGAGAAGGCGGTGGGGTTCGAGGCCGCACCCCGAGGGGTGATCGGCCTCGAGACGGCGGCTTCTGCCGCCTGGGAAGCCCTTGGAGACCGCGATCTCCTCTTCTCAGCGCTCTCGGTTCGCCCCGCCGGTCTCCTCGGTCTCGAAGCCCAGGGCCGCCCCGTCGCCGAGGGCCAGGTCGCCAACCTCGTGGTGTTCGACCCATCGGCGACGTGGGTCCCGAACGGCTTCGCCTCGAAGTCTTCGAACAGCCCGTTCCGTGATCGCGAAATGTCCGGCATGGTCCGCGCCACGCTCCTCCAGGGCCGGATCACCCACCAGAGCCCGGTGGTAGCCGCATGAGTCGGATGCAGGCGCAGCTCGTCACCGCCGACGGTGAGGTGTTCAACGGTCGTTCCGTCGGAGCCGAAGGAGTCACCACCGGCGAGGCCGTGTTCAACACGTCGATGACCGGATATCAGGAGATCCTGACCGACCCGTCCTACGCCGGACAGGTGGTGGTGATGACCTCCCCCCACATCGGCAACTATGGGGTCAACCACGCCGACGACCAGTCGCCCCGACCGGCTGTGGCCGGGTTCGTGGTCAAGGCGCTGTCCCGGAGACACTCCAATTGGAGGGCGGAGGGGAGTCTCGCCGAGTACTTCGCCTCAAACGGCGTGGTCGCCATCTCCGACATCGACACGCGGCGACTCACCCGCCACATCCGGGATCGAGGGGCCATGCCTGTTGCCATGGGCAGCGGGGTCAGCGAAGCCGAGTTACGGCAGATCGCCGCCGCGGCCCCTTCCATGGAGGGGCGCGACCTGGTCAGCAGTGTCTCCACCAGCACGTCATATCACCTGGAAGCAAAGGGCGAGGAGCTGGGACTGGTCGTCGCCATCGACCTCGGCATGAAGCGCGACATCCTGACCAATCTGACCCGACGCGGGCACTCCGTGGATGTCGTGCCCGCGCTGACACCGGCAGACGACATCCTGGCCCGCGACCCGGTGGGAGTCTTCGTCTCCAACGGTCCTGGCGACCCCCAGCCTCTCCAGGCAACCACGGCCACGCTCAGGGATCTCATCGGGAAGACGCCTCTCTTTGGCATCTGTCTCGGTCATCAGGTGCTCGGGCTGGCAGTGGGCGCGCGTACCTTCAAGCTGCCGTTCGGGCATCACGGTGGCAACCATCCGGTGAGGAGGCTCGAGGACGGACATGTCGAGGTGACGGCGCAGAACCACGGATTCGCAGTCGATCTGTGGAGCCTGACCGACGCCCAACCGCCGGAACGGGTGGGACTGGTAGGTCCCGAGCTGTTACCGGAGCGGGTCGAGACCGATTTCGGCACGGTGCGTCCCACACACCAGAACCTCAACGATGGGACCCTCGAGGGAATCGCTCTCGACGACCATCCCGCTTTCTCGGTCCAATATCACCCGGAGGCCGCGCCCGGCCCCCACGACGCCGGCCACCTCTTCGACATCTTCACCACGATGATCGCGGAGTCTCGCTGATGCCGGCGCGTCGGGATCTCCGCTCCATCCTCCTCATCGGGTCCGGCCCGATCGTCATCGGCCAGGCATGCGAATTCGACTACTCGGGCACCCAGGCCGCCAAGGTCCTCCGCTCCGAGGGCTACCGCGTAATCCTCGTCAACTCGAACCCGGCGACGATCATGACCGATCCGGAGTTCGCCGACGCCACCTACATCGAGCCGATAACGCCGGACGTGGTCGAAGAGATAATCGCCCGGGAGCGCCCCGACGCCTTGCTGCCCACACTGGGCGGGCAGACCGCCCTCAACGTGGCCACACAGCTGGCGCGCAGTGGGGTGCTCGACCGGCACGGCGTCGAGATGATCGGAGCCGGGCTGGAGGCGATCGACCGGGCTGAGGATCGCGGGCTGTTCAAGGAGACCATGGAGTCCATCGGCCTCGAGGTACCGAGAGCCGGCTACGCCCGCTCGATGAGCGACGCGGTGAAGATCGCTCGCGACATCGGATACCCGGTGATGGTCCGGCCTTCTTTCATCCTCGGTGGAGGCGGGACCGGCATCGCCGACGACGAGGGCCAGTTCCTCGAGGTGGCGAGACACGGCCTCGACACATCCCCGGTCAAGGAGGTCTTGGTGGAGGAGTCGGTGCGCGGGTGGAAGGAGTACGAGCTCGAGGTGATGCGCGACCGGGCCGGCAACGCCGTAATCGTCTGTTCCATCGAGAACTTCGACCCGATGGGGGTGCACACCGGCGACTCGATCACCGTGGCTCCCGTGCAGACCCTCAGCGACCGCGAATACCAGGAAATGCGTGACGACGGAATCGCAGTGTTGGAGGCGATCGGGGTCGAAACCGGAGGGTCCAACGTCCAGTTCGCCGTCGATCCCAACACCGGGCGACGACTCGTCATCGAGATGAACCCCAGGGTGAGCCGATCCTCCGCGTTGGCCTCCAAGGCGACCGGGTTCCCGATCGCCAAGATCGCTGCGCTGCTCGCGGTCGGTTTCACCCTCGACGAGATCGCAAACGACATCACCAAGGCCACGCCCGCCTCGTTCGAGCCTGCCCTCGACTACACGGTCGTCAAGATCCCGCGTTTCGACTTCGCCAAGTTCCCCTCAGCGTCGACGACTTTGAGCACCTCGATGCGCAGCGTGGGCGAGGCCATGGCCATCGGACGGACCTTCCCCGAAGCGCTACAGAAAGCCCTGCGCAGCCTGGAGAACGGACGAGCCGGCCTGAACGCGGACAAAGGTGAGGCCGTTGTGCGGGCCTTCGGCGATGACGCCCTCGCTGCAGCCGTGTCCACCCCGACGCCGGACCGGGTGTACGCGATGGCCGAGGCCCTCCGTCGCGGCTGGGATGTCGACGACGTCGCCGGTTTGGCCTCTGTCGACCCCTGGTTCGTCGATCAGATGGCCGAGGTCGTCGAAGTGCGTCACGACCTCGAGACCCGGAGAGACGACGACCTCTTGCGAGAGGCGAAGCGAATCGGCTACTCCGACCGTCAGATCGCCTACCTGTGGGACACCACTGAGGAGGAGGTGCGCCGCATCCGTCTCCATGCCGGGATCGCCCGCACCTACAAGACGGTCGACACCTGCGCCGCCGAGTTCGAGGCCCACACCCCATACATGTACGGCACCTTCGAGGACGACTCGGAGGTGCTGGCGGCGGACAAGCCGAGAGTCGTGGTCCTCGGCTCGGGCCCGAATCGCATCGGGCAGGGCATCGAGTTCGACTATTGCTGCGTCCATGCCAGCTTCGCCTTGCGCGACGCCGGCTACGAGACGGTCATGGTGAACTGCAACCCGGAGACCGTCTCCACCGACTACGACACCTCCGATCGCCTCTACTTCGAGCCTCTCACCGTCGAGGACGTGCTCGAGGTGATACACGCCGAGAAACCGGAAGCGGTGATCGTGCAGCTCGGCGGTCAGACCCCGCTCAACCTTGCCGACACACTCGAGAAGGCCGGGGTGCCGATCGCCGGCACCTCACCGGCGTCGATCGCCATGGCCGAGGACCGGGAGCAGTTCGCCGAGATCTGTCGCAACTTGGGCCTGAGTCAGCCGGCTGCCGGAACCGCCTCCTCGGCCGCCGAGGCACAGGAAGTGGTCGACCAGATCGGGCTCCCGGTGATGGTGCGGCCCTCGTACGTGCTCGGCGGTCGCAAGATGAAGGTGGTCTACAGCCTCGAGGAGCTCGGCGAGTACGTCCGCGACATCTACGGCGAGGGAGATCCCGAGGTGACCGCCAATCCCATACTCCTCGATCGCTTCCTCGAGTCGGCCGTGGAGGTCGATGTCGATGCCGTCTTCGACGGAGCGGAGTTGCTGGTCGGGGGGATCATGGAGCATGTGGAGGAGGCCGGTGTGCATTCCGGTGACTCGGGTTGTGTCACGCCCCCTCCGACCATCTCCGACGAGGCACTGAAAGAGATACTCCGGGGCACCGACGAGTTGGCCCGGGCCCTCGAGGTCCGGGGCCTCATCAACATCCAGTTCGCGGTGAAAGGCGACGAGGTGTATGTACTGGAGGCGAACCCGCGGGGGAGTCGCACCATCCCCTTCATCTCCAAGGCCAAGGCCCTTCCATTGGCCCGCATCGCCACCAGGGTGATGCTCGGCTCCACCATCACCCAACTGCGCGAAGAGGGGCTGGTCCCCGAGAGGCCCGCGGAGAGTTTCGTGGCGGTCAAGGACGCAGTGCTCCCCTGGGACCGCTTCCCCGAGGAGGACAACGTGCTCGGCCCGGAGATGAAGGCCACTGGAGAGGTCATGGGCATCGGCCCCGATGTAGGGGTCGCCTACGGGAAGGCACTGCTCGCCGCCGGCAACCTCCTCGCCGATCGGGGTCGGGTGTTTCTCTCCTTCGCCGACCGTGACAAGCAAATCGGTCTGGCCGTGGCTCAAGCCTTCACCATGTTGGGGTTCGAGCTGCTTGCCACGACGGGGACGGCGAGGTACCTGAGACACCATGCCATCGCGACCGAGGTGGTCAACAAGATCGGGGAAGGACCCCGGGACATCGGGGAGCGGCTGGCCAATGGCGAGGTGCATTTGGTGGTGAACACGCCCCGCGGAGGACGGGCCCGATACGACGGGATCACCATCCGTCAGGCGGCCCGCCGCCTCAAGATCCCCTGTGTCACCACCGTCCAGGGCGGGTTGGCCGTCGCCCGCAGCCTCCGTGCCGGCCCGGGAGCCATCAACAAGCCGAGGAGTCTCCAGGAATGGCACCGGGCCTGAGCACTTCCATCAGCACCTCCCTGGGCCCCCTCCAGCTGTCCACGCCGTTGATCGCCGCCTCGGGCACGGTGGGCTCGGTCTGGGAGTGGGCGGACCTCGCCGATCTCTCCTCCTACGGCGCCGCCGTGGCCAAGTCCGTTTCCCCCGACCCGTGGTCGGGCCGTCCCCAGCCGAGGCTGGCGCCGACCGAGACGGGGATGCTCAATGGGATCGGGATCCAGAACCCGGGTATCGAGGAATGGGCCCAGGTGATGGAGCCGCGCATCCCGCAACTGGCCATCCCGGTGTGGGGCTCGGCGGTCGGGGGCGACTCCGAGGGTTTCTCCCTGGTGGCCAAGGGCCTCGACTCGGCCGGAGTCGCCGCGATCGAGGTCAACCTCTCTTGTCCCAACCTCGACGATGGGCAGATGTTCTCGTTTTCGGCACAGCGGAGCGGGGAGGCGGTCGAAGCGGTTGTGGCGGCCAGCGAGCTGCCGGTGGGGGCAAAGCTGTCTCCCAACACGCCCGACATCGTGGAAGTGGCGGCGGCGTGTCGAGAAGCCGGCGCGGCCTTCGTGGTCCTCACCAACACCGCCTTCGGGTTCGGCGTGTCGGTGAGAGAGCGTCGCCCCGTGCTCAGCGGAGGGGTGGGGGGATACTCGGGCCCGGGGCTCAAGCCGATCGCGCTGCGTTGCGTCTACGAAGTGTCGCGGGCGATGCCCCACCTCCCGATCGTGGGCTGCGGCGGGGTGAGCAATGGTCGTGATGTCGTCGAGTACCTGCTCGCCGGCGCGGCTGCCGTGGCGGCGGGGACCATCCACCTCGCCGAGCCACGAGCGGGAACACGAATCATCCGTGAGCTGCGTGGGGAGCTGGAGCGGATGGGCGCCTCCTCAGTCTCCGAGCTGGTGGGCGCCATGGGGGAGTGGTGAACCCGATCATCGTCGCCCTGGACTTCCCCACACTCGAGGAGGCAAATCGGCTCGCCGGCATGCTCGACGGTCATGTCGGTGGCTTCAAGGTCGGAATGGAGCTGCTGATGGGCGAGGGCCCGAAGGCCATCGAGACCATCGCCGGACGCGGAAGGCCGGTGTTCGCCGACGCCAAACTGCACGACATACCCAACACGGTGGAGGGTGCAGCCATGCGGATACGCGACGCCGGAGCGCGTTGGGTCACGGTCCACTCCGGCGGAGGTCTGGAGATGATCGAAGCGGCCAACTCCGGGATGGGAGACACCGGCGTTCTGGTGGTCACCGTCCTCACCTCACTTTCGGACTCCGACCTGCCGACGATCGGCATCGATGCCCAGGTGGCCGACCAGGTGGTGGCCATGACGCACCTGGCGGCTTCCGGCGCGGCGGAGGGCGTGGTGTGTTCGCCCGCCGAGATAATCAGCGTCAAGGGCGCAGAATCGGGTTTGAAGGTGTTCACTCCCGGGGTACGTCTCAGTGGGTCCCCGCCCGACGATCAGAAACGAACCGCCACACCCCAAGAGGCAGTATCTGATGGCGCCGACCATCTGATCATCGGGCGACCCATAACCAGAGCCGACGATCCCGTGGAAACCGCGCGAGAAATCGCCGCCTCGATCGCCTCATGAGCACGATGCGGCGGGGCTATGGTCGATTTCACGTCGGCACCCATACCTAGGAGGAGGAATGGCGCAGCCACCAAAACTGACCGATGAACAGAGGAGAGCCG
>CAZYCX010000014.1:0-42013 GCA_964645875.1 uncultured Acidimicrobiaceae bacterium | reverse complement strand
TACTCCTGAACTCACGCGAATCTTCCGCGAGGAGTTGGACGAGCGCACCCGGCGTCTGGTCGAGGGCGCCCGCTCACTCGCCGAGGGACAGTTGACCACCGATGCGGTGACCGACCTGGTCCGCGACGCCCACACCATCAAGGGCTCGGCAGGGCTGCTCGGCTACAGGTCGATCCGCGACGCCGCCACTCGCCTCGAGGAGTTGTGGCGCAAGGTGTCGGAGGGAGAGTCGATCGATCCCGAAGTCGTCGTGACCATGGAGGCACTGGCCGGCAGGCTCACGTTGGCCATCGACTCACCCGACGACGCAGAGCTGCAGACCCTCATGCAGCGGGCCAGCACCGAACCGTCCGAGTCTCGGGTGCAATCCGACGTGGTCGGGCTCCGATCGCCGGATGGGGGGAGCCTGGGTGGACTCCTGACCTCGGTGTCGGAGTCGCTGCTGGGTGGTGCCACCCGGGTTGACACAGCCGATCTCTACAAGCTCATCAACCGGATAGTCGAGGTTGCTCTGGATGCGGAGGCAATCGCCGACCTCTCGCTCGTCTCGATCGAAGGTGCCGATCCGGAGCTGTTCCGACGAACATGGCGTTCGCAGCTGGAGCGGTTGAGCCAGTCGATATCCGACATCCAGGATCAGGCGGTGTCCCTAGCCAACGTCTCGTTCTTCGATGCGGTGTCGACCTTCCCGCAGTTCGTCCGGTACCTGGCCCGACGCTCGGGCAAGGACGTTCGCTTCGAGCTCGCGGGACGAGACGTCCAGCTCGACCGTCAGATCGTCGATCTCGTTCGTGAGCCGCTTCGTCATCTCCTGGTCAACGCAGTCGACCACGGGATCGAGCGCCCGGAGGTGCGGGTGGGCCGGGGCAAGGCGGCCACGGGGGTGGTGGGCGTGTCCGCCCGGGTCGTCGAGGACCAAGTCGACGTGACAGTGACGGACGACGGTGCCGGAGTCGACTGGTCTCGGGTCGCCGACATCGCACAGAAGTCCGGACTGCCGGTCACCCCTCCCGATCTCTCACCCATCCTGTTCCATCCGGGATTCTCGACTCTGGAGGAGCCGACCGAGTTTTCCGGTGCCGGCGACGGCTTGAGCGAGGCCGCCGAGGCGGCCGGTCAGGTCCACGGCGCGGTCACCATCGACTCCGAGGCGGGGGTGGGCACTGCGGTCACGCTGACCCTGCCGCTCTCGATGGTGTTGCAGAACGTGGTCGTAGTCGCCGAAGGCGACCAGTTCTGGGGCATCCCCGAGGCGGCGGTGGAGGCGTCGATGCCCCTCGCCAACGCCGAGTTCACCACCACCAACGGCCGCGAGGTGCGTTTCGAGAGTGCGGCGGTACCAGTCCTCCCGCTCTCCGCCGCCGTGGGTGTCGACGAGCCCGGCGACGATTCCGAGGTGTTGGTGGTCAACACCAGATCCGGCCTGGTGGCGGTGACGGTCAGCGAGATCATCGATCGGCGTCGGGTGGCGGTGAAGAACCTGGGTCCGATCATCGAGGGAAGCGGAGCGATCAAGGGAGCTGCCCTCCTCGGCGGCGGCCAGGTGCTGGTGGTCCTCGACCCCGACTTCCTGGGAATGGTTGCCCGCCATCGCCCCCACCTGGTGGCCGACAAGCCCCGGGTCCTCGTCGTCGACGACTCGGCAGGGGTGCGTCAGCTTCTCGCCGCGACCCTGAACGGCGCCGGATTCGAGGTGGAGGTGGCCAGCGGCGCCCGGGAGGCGATGCTGGCGATGGCGAGGGACTCCTTCAGCGCGCTGGTCGTCGACTACTCCATGCCCCGGTCCAATGGTGTGGAGCTGGTGAGGGCCATGCGAGCCGCCGACGTGCGCATTCCGATCGTGATGGTCTCCGGTGTTGCCACCCAGGAGGAGAAGGACGCCGCCTGGGCGGTGGGCGTGGACGCCTATCTCGACAAGTTCGATCTGCGTCAAGGAGTGCTCACCAAGACCCTCCGCCATCTGATCGGGCTCGACGACGCCGACACCGCCTAGCGGTTTGAGGTATGAGGAAAAATTCCTGATACCTAATACCTAATACTTCAGGCACGAAGTGCCGATACCTGATACCTGAGATGCCCGAGTTGCCGCGTCTAGACGATGCCCTGCTGATCCTGCCGGCCGTCATCGGTTTGGTCTCTGTCTTCTGGGCGTGGCGGATCACGGCTCAGGGCAGGGAGCGGGAGAAGGAAGTGCGTCGGCTCTCAGAGGAGGCGCACACCATCAAGAACGACTTCGTCGCCCTGGTCAGCCACGAGCTGCGCACGCCCCTCACCTCGATCGCCGGGTTCTCCGACACCCTGCATGAGTCCTGGCAGGACTTGCCGCCCGAAGAGGTCGCCGAGTTCATCTCGATCATCCATCGTCAGGCGATGTACCTCGGAGATCTGGTCGAAGACGTCCTCGTGATCCCCAGGCTGGAGGCGAACCGGCTCAGCCTCGAGCTCGATCTGTTCGACCTGGGAGATCTCATCGAGGATGTCGCTCAGATGGTGTTCCCCAACGGCGGCCGCAAGTCGTCGCTGGTGTCCTTGCCCGATGGGGTGCGGGTGTTCGCCGACCGGCGCCGTGTCCATCAGGTGATCAGGAATGTGATGGAGAACGCACGCAAATATGGGGGAGACCAGATCCTCGTCGAGGGCTTCGTTTTGGGAGACCAGTATCTGATCATCGTCTCCGACAACGGGCCCGGCGTGCCCGACGAGGAGACCCAGCGGGTCTTCGAGAACTTCGAGCAGCTGTCGAAGGGCGATGCCAGGGATTCGACCGGTATCGGACTGGGGCTCCCCATCGCCAGACGCCTCGCCCGCGCCATGGGTGGCGACGTGTGGTACGAGCGCAGGTTCCCCACCGGAGCCAGGTTCTGCTACTCCCTGCCACTCAACCGCCGCAGCGCCCTCGCCGAAGAGGACACGCCACAGAGCGAACCCGCCCCTCCGACGCGGGTTGGGGTGGAGGTGCCGGAGGCGGCGATTCGAGGCAAATGATCACACACGTGTGATTCAGTCCGGCCCGCCCGGTACCATCGATGCCTGATGACCCAGCAGACCCAGTGGTTCGTGGACGACGTCCCCACCGAGTCGCCTCTCTTCGCCGACCTCAACCCCACCCAGCGCGAAGCCGTCGCCGCCACCGAAGGCCCGGTGCTCGTCGTCGCCGGGGCTGGTTCCGGCAAGACCCGGGTGCTCACCTATCGGATCGCGCACCTGATCCGCGATCTCGACGTCGCCCCCGACTCGATCCTCGCCATCACATTCACGAACAAGGCCGCGAACGAGATGAAGGAGCGGGTCGGACACCTGGTGGGGGGCATGGTCCGGTCGATGTGGGTGAGCACCTTTCACTCCTCGTGTGTGCGGATGCTGCGGCGAGAAGCCTCCCGGCTCGGGTACAAATCGGGTTTCACCATCTACGACGACGCCGACTCCCTTCGGCTGCTGCGAATGGTGACCAAGGACCTCGATCTAGACAGCAAGCGCTTTCCCGAGAAGGCCATGAAGGCGGTCATCTCGAACGCGAAGAACGAGTTGGTCGATTACGAGTCGTTCGCCGAACAGGGTGACGGCTTCTATCACGAGCAAGTGGCGGACATCTACCGGCTCTATCAGCAGCGCCTGGTCGAGGCGTCGGCCATGGACTTCGACGACCTGCTCATGGTCACCGTCGAGTTGTTCGCCGCCTTTCCGTCCGTGCTCGAGAACTATCAGCGGAGGTTCCGCTATGTCCTGGTCGACGAGTACCAGGACACCAATCGCGCTCAGTACATGCTGGTCAAACAGCTCACTGCCGCTCACCGCAATCTCTGTGTGGTCGGTGACTCCGACCAGTCGATCTACAAGTTCCGCGGCGCCGACATCCGCAACATCCGTGACTTCGAGAAGGACTATCCCGACGCTCGGGTGATCGTGCTCGACCAGAACTACCGGTCCACCGAGACCATCCTGGAGGCAGCCAACTCGGTCATCTCCAACAACACCAAGAGGACACCGAAACACCTCTGGTCCGACCGGGGTGCGGGGGTCCCCATCGTCAGGTTCGAGGCCGAGGACGAGCACGACGAGGCCGGGTTCCTGGTCGACGAGATCGAACGGCTGCAGGGCGAGGGGTTCAATCTCGCCGACGTCGCCGTCTTCTACCGAACCAACGCCATGTCGCGGGTCATAGAAGACGTGTTCGTGCGCCGTGGCATCCCCTACACGGTCGTCGGCTCGGTCAAGTTCTACGACCGTAAGGAGGTCAAGGACGCCATCGCCTACCTGAAGATGCTCGTGAACCCCGCAGACGAGGTCTCGGTGAAGAGGGTCATCAACGAGCCGAAACGGGGGATCGGCGCCACGACCGTCGCCCACGTCGATCGTTATGGCCAGTCGAACGGCATCACCTTCTTCGAAGCGTTGCGAATGGCGGAGGACATCCCCCAGCTCAACGCCAGGGCACAGAAGGCGGTGCTCGAGTTCACCGGGCTCTACGACCTGCTGCGCCAGAAGATCGAAGAGGGAGGTGTGGAGACTGCGGTCCAGGCGGTTCTGGAGGACACCGGGATGGTGGCCAACTACGAGTCGGAGCGCACTATCGAGGCGATGGGTCGGGTCGAGAACCTGAAAGAGCTGGTGGGGGTGGCCTCGGAATTCGAGTCCTCCAACGAGGGAGCGGTCATCGGAGACGAGGAGTTCGATTCGCTGGACAACTTCAGGCGGCTGGAGATCTTCCTCGAGTCGACCGCCCTGGTGGCCGACATCGACGAATGGGACGAGGGTGCCGGGGCGGTGACTCTCATGACGCTGCACACCGCCAAGGGCCTCGAGTTCCCCGTGGTCTTCATCGTGGGCATGGAAGATGGAGTTTTTCCCCACATGCGCTCACTCGGCGAGCCCGAGGAGTTGGAGGAGGAGCGGAGGCTCGCATATGTCGGCATCACCCGGGCGCAGGACAAGCTCTACCTGACGTCGGCTTGGCAGCGGATGCTCTTCGGTGGCTCGAGCTACAACCCGCCGTCCCGATTCCTCCAGGAGGTTCCGGAGGGATTGATGGAGAAGGCGCCGAAACGCCAACGCAAAGGCTCCTCCGACCGGGCCGCGGCCACCGGACCGCGTTCGACCGTGTCGCCGGGCCAGGTCGGGCCCGGGGACCGGGTTCGACACGACAAGTGGGGGCTGGGCACCGTGCGCGAGGTGATCGGTGAAGGCGACCGCGCCGAGGCCGAGGTCATGTTCGACACCCAGGGCAAGAAGAGACTGCTGCTCGCCTGGGCCCCGCTCGAGAAGGCCTAGCGTTTCCTCCCCAGGAGCGCAGCGACCGTTTCCTCCCCCAGGAGCGCAGCGACCGTTTCCTCCCCCAGGAGCGCAGCGACGTTGGGGGAGGTGTCGCCGCAGGCGACGGAGGGGGTGAGGCCGAAGGCCGGCTAGGGAGGTGTCGCCGCAGGAAGTGGGGGACGGAGGGGGTTTCAGGTCTCCTCGATCTCCTCCAACAGCTCGTGCCAGCTGGCAGTGAACTTCTCCACGCCCTCGCGCTCCAGCGTGGCGACCACGTCCTCGTAGTGGACTCCGAGGGATTCCATCTGCTCCAGATGGTCGTTGGCCCGGACGATGTCGACGGCGTCGAAGCCGGACGGCTCTGGATCGCCATGATCCTGATAGGCGTCGATCGTCTCCAGGGGCATGGTGTTGACGGTGTCGTTGGCCACCAGCGACTCCACGTAGAGGAGATCGCTGTACGCCGGGTTCTTCGTCGAGGTCGATGCCCACAGCGGCTTTTGGGGCCGGGCGCCCTGGTCGGTCAACACTTCGAATCGGCCATCGGAGAAGACTTCCAGGAACAGGCCATAGGCGGCGCGGGCGTTGGCGACGGCTAGCTTGCCCTTCAAGTCGTCGGCGTCCTTGCCGCCGACCTCGTCGAGACGTCGGTCCACTTCGGTGTCGAACCGGGAGACGAAGAACGACGCCACCGAGAACACCGATGAGAGATCGCCGCCGACGTCGAGGAAGTCCTCGAGACCGCCGAGGTAAGCCTCCATGACGTCGCGGTAGCGGTCGAGCGAGAAGATCAAGGTGACGTTGATGGAGATGCCCTCGCCGATCAACGCCCTGATCGCGGGGATTCCCTCCGCCGTCGCCGGCACCTTGACCAGGAGATTCTCCCGGTCGATCTGCTTCACCCAGTCGCGTGCCTCGGCGATCGTGGCGTCGGTGTCGTGGGCGAGTGTGGGAGACACCTCCACCGACACGAACCCGTCACGCCCACCTGTCGCCGTGTACACGGGTGCGAGCACGTCACAGGCGCGGGTGATGTCTCCGGCCATCAGGCTCCTGGCGATCTCCCCGGTGGGAACCCCGGCAGACTTCAGATCTTTCAGCTCCGCCGTGTAGTCGCTCGAGCCACCGATAGCGGCGGCGAAGATGCTCGGGTTCGAAGTGACTCCGGTGATCGCGTCCTCGTGCATCCTGTTGGCGAGATCGCCGGAGTCGAGCATCTGTTTGGAGATCTGGTCCGACCACACGCTGACCCCCGCCGCGGCCAGCCCATGGAGATTCGAGATGGGCATGGAGCCATGGTAGGTGGATGTGAGAGCACCGGGGCCCTCCCTGCACCAACTCGGGGCGCTCGACTTCGCTGAGTGGGTCTCCCAACCCTGGGTTCGCGTTCTGGCAGGGCGCTACTCTCTCTCCTCGTCCATGCCACGACGGATACTCATCGCCAAGCCCGGTCTCGACGGGCACGATCGTGGCGCCAAGGTCATCGCCCGGGCCCTCCGCGACGCCGGACACGAGGTGATCTACTCCGGTCTCCACCAGAGCCCGTCTCAGATCGCGGAGACCGCCGTCCAGGAGGACGTCGACGCCGTCGGCCTCTCATCGCTTTCGGGTGCCCACAAGACCCTCTTCCCTCAGGTGGTGGCGGAATTGGCCAAACGCGACTCGTCCGACATCATGGTTTTCGGAGGGGGGGTGATCCCCGACGCCGACATCCCGGCCCTCCAGGAGGCGGGCATCGCGATGATCTTCACCCCGGGAACGCCTCTCCAGGAGATCTCGGGCTGGGTGGATGCGAACATCCCCGGCAGAGGCTAGAAGTGGTGCGACCGCGGCCCCGATTCAGCGACACACCACTAGAAAGGAAGAGATGAAGATCCACGAGCACCAGGCCAAGCAGTTGATGGCTGCCCGGGGGATCCCCGTGCCCATGGGCCGGGTGGCCCGTTCGGTGGACGAGGCGGTGGCCGCGGTCCGTCCCCTGATCGAAGAGTCGGCAAACCCGGTGGTGGTGGTCAAGTCGCAGATCCACGCCGGCGGCCGGGGCAAGGGGACCTTCAAAGAGCATCCCGAGGTGCGTGGGGTGAACGTGGTCACCGATGGGATCGAGGGCGGTCCCTCCGCAGCGGAGGAGAAGGTGAGAGAGCTCACCCAGCAGATGCTGGGCAGCACGCTGGTCACGGTGCAGACGGGTGAGGAGGGGAAGCAGGTCAACCGTCTCTACGTGGAACAGGGCATCGACATCGACCGGGAGCTCTATCTCGCCGTACTCCTCGATCGGGCGTCCTCACGCAACATCGTCATGGCGTCCACCGAGGGTGGTGTGGAGATCGAGAAAGTGGCCGAGGAGACCCCGGAGAAGATCCTCAGAGCCGAGATCGATCCGGCGATCGGACTGGCAGCGTTCCAGGCCAACGAGCTCGCCCACGGTCTCCAACTCGCCGGTGACGCCGCCAAGAACTTCGGCAGGTTCGTCAGGGCCCTCGCCGATGCCGCCACCGAGCTTGACACCGATCTCATCGAGATAAACCCGCTGGTGGTGACGACCGATGGCGAGGTGATGGCCCTCGACGGCAAGATGTCCTTCGACGACAACGCCCTGTACCGGCATCCCGACATCGCCGACATGCGGGACGAGACCGAGGAGGACCCTGCCGAGCTGGCAGCGAAGAACGCCGGTCTCAACTACATCAAGCTGGAGGGGACGATCGGGTGCCTCGTCAACGGGGCGGGTCTGGCCATGGCGACCATGGACACCATCAAGCACGTGGGGGGAGAGCCGGCCAACTTCCTCGACGTCGGAGGTGGAGCAACGGCTGATCAGGTGACGACTGCGTTTCAGATCATCACCAAGGACCCGGCGGTCCAGGGCATCTTCGTCAACATCTTCGGCGGGATCATGCGTTGTGACATCATCGCCACCGGCATCGTGGAGGCAGTGGAGCGGGTTGGGCTGGAAGTGCCACTGGTCGTCCGTCTGGAGGGGACCAACGTCGAGAAAGGGAAGAAGATCATCGAAGAATCGGGACTGAAGGTCACCAACGCCGACAGCCTCCTCGACGGGGCGGAGAAGATCCTCGAGCTCACGGAGGCGTCGCGGTGAGTGTCCTGGTCGACAAGAACACCAGGGTCCTGGTTCAGGGTCTGGGCAAGACCGGGCAGTTCCACACCGACAAGGCCATTGCCTACGGGACCCAGATGGTGGGTGCGGTCCATCCCTCCCGTGCCGGCACCGAATTCCACTTCGAGGGTGAGACCGACCACTCGGGCGTGCCCGGTCGTGATGACACCTACTCGGTGGATCTCCCCGCCTACGCCACGGTCAGAGAGGCCGTGACCCATACCGGTGCCAACGCCTCGGTGGTCTATGTTCCTCCACCGTTCGCGGCCGACGCCATCATGGAGGCGGCGGCAGCGGGTTTGGAGCTGGTGGTGGCCATCACCGAGGGCATACCCGTGGCAGACATGATCAAGGCCAAGCGTTACCTGGAAGGAAAGCCGACCCGTCTCATCGGCCCCAACTGCCCGGGGGTCATCACCCCTGGGGAGTGCAAGATCGGCATCATGCCCGGTTACATCCACCAGCGCGGCAAGATCGGTGTCGTCTCCCGCTCCGGGACTCTCACCTACGAGGCGGTCCATCAGCTCACCCTTCTCGAGCTGGGCCAGACCACGGCCATCGGCATCGGCGGCGATCCGGTCAACGGCACCAACTTCGTCGATTGCCTCGAGATGTTCGAGGAGGACGACGAGACCGAGGGCGTCATCATGATCGGCGAGATCGGGGGCACCGCCGAGGAGGAGGCGGCCGGGTTCGTCGAGGAGCACATGACCAAGCCTGTCGCAGGTTTCATCGCCGGGACCACTGCCCCGCCCGGGAAGAGAATGGGTCACGCCGGCGCCATCGTCAGCGGTGGCAAAGGCACTGCCGAGGCGAAGATCGAGGCGATGAGCGCGGCCGGCATCGTGGTCGCCGAGACGCCTTCGGGCATGGGGGAGGCGATGGTCCGTGCTCTCGGCTGAGAATCTTGCCTCCATCGAGTCCGAAGGCCGACGTCTCGGCCAGGCGGCCCGCCGCGACCCGCAGAAGTCGGTGCCCCAGTACCCCGGCTGGACACTTTCCGACCTGGCTTCGCACACCGCGTCGATCCTTGGCCGAACCGCCCAGATCTGTCGGGAGCTGCCTACCGAGAGGATCTCGGCGCCCCGGCTTCCCGAGGGTGCGGATCCGCTCGACTGGTACGAGGAGACCCTCGACGACATGCTCCAGGCTTTGACCGACGCCGAACCCGACGCCGGGTGCTGGGGTCTGGTGCCCCATCCGACCGTCGGCTCCTGGGAGAGACGCATGGTCGTCGAGATCGGTGTCCACCGTTGGGACGCCTATCAGGCCCACGGTGAGGAGGATCGGCTCACCGACCTGGTCGCCCGGAGCGGCCTCGACGAGTTCGCCGACCTGTGGCTGCCCCATCTCGGCGATGTGCAGACGCTCGCCGTCACCGCCTCTGATCTCGGCGTCACCTGGACCTGTGGAGACGGCGAGCCAACCGCCTCGATCGAAGACACCGCCTCGGATGTCTTCCTCCGTCTCATGTCGCGGCCCTCGCCAGTGGTCCTTCCTGCAGACTGGGCTGCGGCTGTGGACGGGCTGAGCCCGCCCCCGAAGCGGTAGCCGGGCACCGTCGAAGCGGATAGTCTGCTCCCACCATGGAAGAGGGAACGATGGTCAACTGCGTGAGTTGCGGCCTCCTTTGCGCTGCACGGCGTGACGTCTGGCGCGACATGGTGCAGCGCGGTGGAGTGGGCACCAGGGGCACCCTCGTATGCGCTGCATAGCGTGGCGCTAGGCGCGAGGCGCTGCAGCGCAGTCGAGTAACTGGCGAGGTGATGGCGGTCGACTGCCGCTGAGGCGGGCGGCAGACCCCCTACCATGTCCGTCATGGATTGGATCATCGTCGCCGTCTTAGTCCTCCTGGTCCTCGTGGTGGTCGGGATGTACAACAGCCTCGTCCGCGACCGGAATCGGGTCGAGAACGCCTGGTCGCAGGTCGATGTCCAGCTCAAGCGACGGTACGACCTGATCCCGAACCTGGTCGAGACGGTGAAGGGTTACGCCAGTCACGAGCAGCAGACGTTCGAGCGCGTCACCCAGGCGAGGAGCGCCGCGCAGTCCGCGGACAGCCCCGCCGAGCAGGCAGAGGCCGAGAACTTCCTCACCTCTGCCCTTCGCCAGCTCTTCGCAGTGGCCGAGGACTACCCGGAGCTGCGCGCCTCGGAGAACTTCCAGGGTCTCCAGGCCGAGTTGAGCGAGACCGAGAACAAGATCGCGGTCAGTCGTCAGATCTACAACGACACCGTCCTCACCTACAACAACAAGGTTCAGCAGGTGCCGACGAACATCGTCGCCTCCGTCTTCGGCTTCGACGAGCGCGAGTTCTTCGAGGCCGGCGACGAGGCGGAGGAAGCACCAGCAGTCGAGTTCTGAAGGAGGCCGCCGGCGTGAGACGTCTGCTCGGGCTGGCCGCGAGCGCAGCGCTGGTCGTACTCGTCGCAACTCCGGCGGCGGCGAAGTCCTATCACATCGAGTCCGCGAACGTCACCATCGAAGTCATGGACGACGGCTCTCTCTTGATCACGGAGCGACTCACCTTCGATTTCGACGGTTCGTTCTCCGGCGCCTACCGGGATGTCCCCCTCGCCGGCAACGAGACTTTCGAACTGGTCTCGATCGGTGACGAGTTGGTTCAGTACCAGTCGGGTGGGTGCTCATGGCTGGGTTGCTCGTCGCCTCCAGGCACCTACGGGCTCGACCAGCAGCAAGGTTTGGCCAGGATGGTGTGGCATCACTCCTCGAACGACCAGACCCGCACCTTCGAGCTGGTCTACCGGATGACTGGAGTGGTCACCGTCTATGACGACGTCGCCGATCTCCAATACAAGGTCTGGGGTGAACATTGGGGCGTCCGCGCCGACCGGGTGACGGCGAGCGTGTCGCTCCCGGATGGCGCCGCACCGGGTGATCTGCGGGTCTATGGGCATCCGTATGGAGTCGAAGGAGAGGCGTTTCTCGGCGACGACGGAGTGTCGCCCGGCCTCGAGGCGCGCAATGTGCCCCCCCACCGCTTCGTGGAGATCCGGGTGGTCTTCCCTCCCCGTCTCCTGACCTCCTCGGAAGGGGTCACCATCGCCGCCGGGGCCGGTCTCGACGTGATCCTCGACGAGGAGGAGACATGGGTCGAGGAAGCCAACGATGTCCGTGCCGCGGCAAGGACCGGACTGATCGCCGGCGCCCTGGCCTTCGTGGGACTGGTGGGCGGTGCCGGGGGCCTGGTTTATGTCCGCTACGGGCGCGAGCCTCGGACCGGATACGATCGCGAGTACGAGCAGTTTCCCCCTTCGGAGCTCTCACCGGCAGAGGTCGGGGCCCTCATCAGTCAGGGTGCCGTGACTGAGAAGCAGTTCACCGCCACCCTCTTCGAGCTCATCAGGAAAGGCGTCCTCACCGCCGAGCCTGCCCGGGTCACCCGGGTCACCTGGGCGGGTCTTCGGTCGGAGGAGATCACGGATCTGATGCTGGGCCTGGCCGACCGGGAAACGGGGCTGAGAGACTTCGAGCAGTCGGTGCTCACCGTTCTGAGGAGGGCGTTGGTTGGGAGCCCGATGCCTCTCCACGAGCTCAACGACGCCATCAGGGCAGATGCCGCCGCCAACGCCAAGAGCTATCAGACCTTCCGTGATCGCGTGCTCGGCTCGGTGCGTCGGGCGCATCTGCTCGACGACTCCGGGTCGACGGTCTCGTGGCTGGTCAGGATCGGTGCTGTGGGCCTGGTGGTGGCCGCCTTCTTCACGCTGCCGCGGATGCTCGCCGGACGGCCCGGTGGGGAAGCCTTCCTGATCCTGTTCTTGGTCGGGGCCATCGCCGGCGCAGTGGTCCTGTTCATCTTCCTCAGCTTCCGGCGAGTTCACATCAAGGGGACCAAGCAGGGTGCCCTCGAGGCCGAGCGCTGGATGGCGTTTCGCCGGTATCTGCGCGACTTCTCCCGGCTCGAAGAGGCCCCCTCGATCTCGCTGGCACTCTGGGACCAGTTCCTCGTCTACGGGATCACCCTCGGGGTCGCCGAACAGGTCCTCGAGCAGGCCCGCCTCCACGCCCCGGTCGACCTGGAGCAGGCGTCCTCTCTCTACTGGTACGGCAATCACGGCTATGGGGGTGGCCCGACCCAGAACGCCTTCGTCGGGCTGGAGTCAGCCCTCTCCGGCGCCTTCACCCCGCCGTCGAGCAGCTCCGGAGGAGGGGGCGGCTTCTCCGGCGGTGGCGGCGGGGGCAGCGGAGGTGGGGGTGGCGGCGCCTGGTGAGCGCCTCTTTCGCAGACACGAGTCGGTCAGGGCTGGAGCAGGTAGAACGCCGAGAACTTGTTGCTGATGTCCTCGAGGGTCTCGAAACCGGAGAAACCCGCCCGCCGGGCGTAGTCCTCGGCCATCTCACGACCCCAGGCGGCCCCGACGCCCTCCCCACCCACTGCCAACGACTGGGTCATGCAGTGCAACGCCGAGATCCCGTAGATGAGGGCGCCGATCTCGTGGAGGTTGTCCTCGAGCTCGGTGGCGACATTCGGCTCCATCATGAGGAACCGCCCGTCGGGCGAAAGCGCCCCCCGGATCCTGGTCAGACCGGCGAGAGGGTCGGGGAGGTCGTGGATCACGTCGAATGCGGTGATCAGATCGAACGGGGGATCGACGGGAATCTCCTCGGCCCGGCACTTCTCGAAGATGACGTTGGGAATCTCCTCGGCGCGGCTTCTCGCCATCTGGAGAGCCTCCTCGGACACATCGAAACCGCTGACCTGCGTCCCGGGAAATGCCCTGGCGATGAGGAGCGGCACCGTGCCGGTCCCGCACCCCACGTCGGCGACGCGGATCCCTTCGGTGAGTCGTTCGACGAGACCCGGAATCGCCGGCAGCCAACGATCGACCAGGAAAACGCTCTGGGAAGGGGAGTTGCCCCGGTCGATGCCCTTGATCATCTCCGTCCCGAATTCCTCGAACCCGACGCCCCCTCCCTCCTCGGTCGCCCGGGTGACCCCGTCCAGCTGGGCATACAACGCCGGGATCATGTCCATCCAGCCTCCCATGAAATAGGGGCTCGACGGGTCGGAGAGGAAAAGGGCGTGCTCGTCCGGCAGTGTGAACACCCCGGAGTGAGCGTCGTAGCCCAGGGCCCCGGCGGCGGTGAGCCCCGAGAGGATCTCCTTCACGTATCGTTCCTCCAGACCGGCGCCGGCTGCTATCTCGTCCGCCGTGCCGGCACCGTGCTCACCCAGCCAGGAGAGAAGCCCGGATCTGTCGGCTACCGCCAGCAGCCCCATGGTGGTCGCCCCCGAGGCAAAGCCCACGAACCGCTCGAGAAATGCGGCGATACGTTGCCGGTCCATTGAGGTCAACCTACCGGGACCCCGTCCTTGAAGGTGTGGCGAATCAGGTTGGCACCTGGGCGATACACCAGATGAGTGGCGGAGGGAGCGTCGACGACCGCGAGGTCGGCTACGGCGCCTGGACCAACGAATCCACGATCCTCGAATCCCAGCGAACGCGCTCCACCGAGGGTGGCGGCAGTGATTGCTTCCTCCACGGTCAGGCCCATCTGCACCACCGCCAGGGAGAGGATCGGCGCCATCGACTCGAAGTACGACGTGCCCGGGTTGCAGTCGGTGGCCAGGGCGAGGGTGCAGCCCGATGCGGAGAGCATCGGCCCCGGGGCTTGCCGGGAGCGGAGCGTGTACGAGGCACCCGGCACCAGGACCGCGGTCACTCCTGCTTCTGCCAGGGCCGCGGCGTCCTCCTCGGTGGCATGGTCGAGATGGTCCGCCGACGCGGCTCCGATCTCTGCTGCGAGGAGAGCCCCACCGCTGCGGCCGAGCTGTTCGGCGTGGACCCGGGCACCCAGTCCCAGCCCGGCGCCCGCGGTGAAGATCTCGCGAGCCTCCTCGACGTCGAAGATCCCCTCTTCGACGAACACGTCGCAGAAATCGGCTAGCGGTGCCGCGGCAGGGAGTATCTCCTCGATGAGATGCTCCAGGTAGGCCGTCCGGTCACCCGCGAACTCGGGTGGGACCGAGTGGGCGCCGAGGAAGGTGGTCTTGACGGTCACCGGTAGCTCGTCGGCGATGCTTCGAGCCACGGCCAGCTGGCGCAGCTCCGTGGCCGTGTCGAGACCGTATCCCGACTTGATCTCGATCGTGGTGGTGCCGGTCCGCAGCATCCGCCACACCCGCTCGGAGGCCAGTTGGAACAGGTCGTCCTCGGAGGCTTCGCGTGTGGCGGCGACCGTGGCGAGGATCCCCCCGCCGGATGCCGCGATGTCCTTGTACGACACGCCGGCGAGGCGTCTGGCGAACTCGTCGGAGCGATCTCCGGCGAACACGAGATGGGTGTGAGCGTCGACGAACCCCGGAATCACCGCCCTCCCCTCGCATTCATAGCGTTCGCCGGTCTGGTCGGGGGCGTCTGTCGCCGGGCCGGCATATGTGACGACACCGGACTCGACGGCGACCACGGCGTCGGCAACGGGGGGCCCGGTGTTGGTGACCAGCTGCCCGATCCCGGTGAGGAACAGATCGGACATCAGGTCAGGGCGGCGATCTCGCCACTCTCGATCATCGCGGCGACGGTCTCGATGTCCGCGGAATGGGAGCGGTCTCCCTCGATGGCCGGGACCTTCGCCCTCACCGCCTCGACGATCCGCGCCGTGCCCGCACCGGGTCGTAGCGGCGCCCGGTACTCGATCGCCTGGACGCCGCAGAGGATCTCAATGGCGAGGACCCTGCGGACGTTGTCGACCACGGTGAGCAGCTTGCGGGCGGCCCCCCATCCCATCGACACGTGATCCTCCTGACCGCCCGATGTCGGAATCGAGTCGACCGAGGCAGGGTGGGCCAGCACCTTGTTCTCGGCCACCAGCGCCGCCTGCACGTACTGGGTGATCATGTATCCGGACTCGACCCCGGGGTTGGCCGCCAGGAAGGGCGGCAGACCCTGAGAACGGGCAGGGTCGAGAAGCCGGTCGGTGCGTCGCTCGGAGATCGAAGCCAACTCAGAGAGAGCGATGGCGGCGAAGTCGCAGACGAATGCGAGTGGCTCACCGTGGAAGTTGCCCCCGGAGAGGACTTCCCCGCTGTCGGCGAACACGATCGGGTTGTCGACCACCGATCCGAGCTCGATGGCGAGCACCCGGCGCATGTGGCCGAGGGTGTCGTCCACCGCTCCGTGGACCTGGGGGGCGCAGCGCAGCGAGTAGGCGTCCTGCACGGCATGGTCGAAGTCGTTGGCGTGGCTGGCGACGACCCCCGACCCGTCGAGCAGTGCGGCGATCCTCTCGGCGGAGGCCGCCTGACCAGGATGCGGTCGCAGTGCGTGGATCTCCGGGCGAAACGGTCGGGCGCTGCCCAGCAGGGACTCGATGGAGAGCGCCGCCCCGGCGTCGGCGGACGCGACCAGGTTGCGTCCGTGATGGAGGGCGATCGCCCCTATTGCCGCCATTCCCTCGGTCCCGTTGAGCAGGGACAGACCCTCCTTCGTCCGCAGCCGGACCGGCTCGAACGAGATGTCTCCGATCGGATGGGTCCGCCCATCGACACGCACCTGGCCCTCACCGATCAGTGGCAGGGCGAGATGGGCGAACGGAGCGAGGTCACCCGAGGCTCCGACCGATCCCTGGGCGGGGACCACCGGAAGGATTCCCTTCTCGAGCAGCTCGAGCAGCTTCTCGACGACGATGGGCCTCACCCCGGAGTGGCCCTGGGCGAGCGTCCTCGCCCGGAGGAGGAGCATGGCCCGGACCACCTCGTCTGCGATCGGCTCCCCGACCCCGGTGGCGTGGGAGCGGAGCAGGTTGTACTGGAGCGCCTCGGTCTCGTCTTTGCCGATGTGGGTGGTGGCGAGGGCGCCGAACCCGGTGGTGATCCCGTAGACCACGTCGTCGGACTCGACTGCTCTCTCCACGAGCCGACGGGCCGGCTCGAGTCTCGTATCGATATCGTCGGCCGGGACCGCCCGGGCCCTCCCGAAGGCGACAGCCGTCACCTGGTCGGGGGTGAGCGGCCCTCCGTCGATGATGACAGTCTCCACGAGCGGTGACGCTAGTGGCCCGTCCGCTACCTTGAGGCCATGCCCACGAGACAGAAGATCAGGTACTCGGACTGCGACCCCCAGGGCATCGTCTTCAACGGTAACTACGCCAGATACTGGGATGACGCGCTCACGGACTGGTTCGAGGAGGCCGGCTTCGGCGGCGAACAATTGGGAGGCTCCGGGGTCGACATCGTGACGGCTCGAGCCGAGATGGACTTCAAGGCGTCTGCCGGTCTCGGCGACGTGCTGGAGACCAGCTTGGCGGTCGAGCGGTTCGGCAACACGTCGATGACGGTCTCGTTCACCACCAGGCGGCTCTCGGATGGCACGGTCGTCACCGAGGGCAGGGAGGTTCTCGTGTTCGTGGATCCCGACACGTTCCGCCCCACAGCGACGCCTCACGCCGTGCGTGACGCTCTGGACGGGAATCACGACCCGGCCGACCGGGTTGGCTGAGACATGAACGATCTCACCCCTCTCCTCGACGAGCCAGGAACGTCGATCGCGGTCGTCGGCGCCACCGATCATCCCACCAAGTACGGCGGGATCATCTATCGGGACATGAAGAGGAAGGGATTTCCGGTCTTTGCCGTCAACCCCTACCGCAACACCGTGGATGGCGACCCTTGTTGGGCGACGGTGAAGGATCTTCCGGAGACCCCGACGATCGCGGTGTTCGTGATCCCGGCGCGCCGCGGTCTGACAGTGCTCCAGGAGTGTGCCGAGGCAGGAATACGCAACATCTGGATCCAACCGGGTGCGTTCTCACCCGAGCTCGGCGATGCCCTCGAATCCGGCGACTTCGACTGGCTGGCCAACGCCTGCGTCATGGTCCGCGCCAGGGTCGCCGCCGTATGACCTTCCGTCAGATCCGGCCCCGGAACAGCTCGCGGGCGATGATGTTGCGCTGGATCTCCGAAGTCCCCTCGTAGATTCGGGGAGCCCGCACCTCCTTGTAGAGATGGGCGAGGGTGGAGTCCGCCTGCAAACCGCGCGCTCCCAGCACCTGGATGGCCACATCCACTGCGCGCTGAGCGGTCTCCGTGGCGAACAGCTTGGCCATGGCGGCCTTGCCTGTGAGACCGACGTCGTCACCCCTGTCGTAGGCGGATGCCGCCGAGTACACGAGATGCTCCGCCGCCTCGATGCCGACCCGGATGTCGGCGAGCTGGTGGGCGACACCCTGGAACTCGGATATGGGGGTACCGAATGCCTCTCGAGTCTCGGCATGATCCACCGCGATCCGAAGGGCCGCCTCGGCCATGCCCAGGGCGAAGGCGCCGACGCTGGGGCGGAACAGGTCGAGGGTCTGCATGGCCACCGCGAACCCACCGTCGACGTCGCCGAGCACATGATCGGAGCCCACGAACACGCCGTCGAATGTCCACCTGCCGAGTGGGTGCGGTGAGATCATCTCGATCGGCTCACCGGAGACCCCTTCCGAGGCGACCGGCACTGCGAAGGCGGTGACTCCCTTCGCCCCGGCTTCGGGGGTGGTGCGGGCGAACACGGTGGCGATGTCGGCGTCGGGAGCGTTGGAGATGAAGACCTTCTCCCCGCTGAGGCGGAAGCCGTCGCCGTCACGCTCGGCTCTCGTGGTGAGGGCGGCGGCGTCGGATCCTGCCCCCGCCTCGGTGAGGGCGAAAGCCGCCACCGCTTCACCCGAGGCCATTTGCGGGACCCAGACGGCGCGCAAGTCGGGCTTGCCGGCTTGGAGGATCGGTGTACCGCCGAGGCCCTGAACCGCGAACGCAGTCTCCGCTTCCGGGCACACCCGTGCCAGACCCTGACGCAATTGGCATAGCTCGGTGGCGGTCACGTCGCCTTCGCCGAAGATCCTGTCGAAGACACCGGCCTCTCCTATCGCCCGCACCAGGTCGCGGTTGACGATGCCGGCCGGGCCGGCTCCGGCCACCTCCAGAAGCGAGGCGCCGATGCGCTCGGCCTCTTCAGCCAGTGGACGCTCGGTCACGGCTGGCGCGAGCTGCGCATCTGGTCGATGAACGGAGCTCGTTCTGACCGTTCCTTGAGCTCGGAGCGCTTCGCGAAGTCGTCTGCGGGCAGGGCCAGGAGCTGGTCGTGTATGTCGGCCAGCTCACGCCTGACGCTGTCGAGATTCGCATCCATGTTGCGAAGTTACCTGTCGAATCCCGGTCATGTCGGGGCGGTTCGGCGCACGACGTTACGCTGCCGGTCGTGAGCCCTTTTCGAGCCTCCGCTCCGTTCACAGATCGATGGGACCATTTCCGGTTCGAGCTGGACTCGGGAGTGCTGACGGTCACCTTCGACCGGCCCGATCGTCTCAACGCCCTGACCTTCGATGTCTATGCCGATTTCCGCGATCTCCTCGGAGAGCTGGAACACCGCGACGACGTCTCGACGCTGGTGGTCACGGGGTCCGGAAGCGGGTTCTGCTCCGGAGGAGACGTGCACGAGATCATCGGGCAGTTGCTGGAGATGGACACCAAGAGCCTTCTCGAGTTCACCCGCATGACCGGTGCGGTCGTGGAGCGGATGCGTCGCCTTCCCATTCCGATCATCGCCGCGGTCAACGGGGTGGCGGCCGGTGCCGGGGCTGTCATCGCCCTCGCCGCCGACCTTCGCCTCGTCGCGGCCAAGGCCTCGTTTCAGTTCCTGTTCACGAAGGTGGGCCTGGCGGGTGCGGACATGGGCTCGGCGTATCTGCTCCCGAGGGTGGTCGGACTGGGCCGAGCCTCCGAGATACTCCTCCTCGGAGAGGAGATCTCCGCCCCGGAGGCGGTGGCGATGGGCCTGGCCACACGTGTCGTCGTCGACGACGCTCTCGATGAGGAGGCCGGCCGGCTGGCTCGTCGTCTCGCCGAGGGCCCGGCGCTGGCCTACGGGGCCACCAAGATCCTCCTCGGCCGGGAGCTGGACATGGACCTGGGGTCGGCCATCGAGTTCGAGGCATTCACCCAGGCGCTCCTCATGACGACCGAGGATCATGCCGAGTTCTACGCCGCCTTCACCGGGAAGCGACCACCGGAGTGGAAGGGCAGATGACCCGCCACCACCTGTTCGACCCCGAGAGCCTCCCGGCGGCGGTTGGCTTTTCCTACGGTTCGCTGGCGGCGCCGGGCCGTCTCCTCCACATCGCCGGGATCACCGGACACCACGTAGACGGCTCCCTCGCCGAGGACCTGGTCGATCAGTTCTCCACCGCCTGTCGTTCGGTGGCGGAGATCATCTCCGAAGCTGGGGGCGAGGTGACGGATCTGGTCTCGATGATCATCTACACGACGGACGTGGAGAGCTACCGGAACAGCCTCGGCCCGCTCGGCGAGCGGTATCGCGCCGTGTTCGGGAGGCACTACCCGCCGATGGCCCTATTGGGGATCGAAGAGTTGTTCGACCCGGAGGCACTCGTCGAGCTGGTGTGTGTGGCGGTCGTTCCCGAATAGCCCCCTCCGTCGGCTTCGCCGACACCTCCCCCAACGCTCGCTTCCGCTCGACTGGGGGAGGAAATGCCCCCTCCGTCGGCTTCGCCGACACACCTCCCGTTTCTCCCCCCAGCGGGGGGAGTGCCGGCGGAGCCGGGAGGGGGGAGAACTCAACGCTCGCTTCACTCCTGGGGGAGGAAACCGCCTCTACTCGTCGAGGATGAACACCGTTTCCTCGTAACGGCGCACTCTGCCGTCTCGGGTCCGTTGGGCGATCAGTTCGTCGAGCGCCTCCTGTTTGTCGGCGAGTGACCCGTTTCCTCTCAAGAGATCCAGCGAGACGTTCAAGTGGAGAGCCCTCTCGTGGACCAGGAACCTGGTGATGCCGGCGGGAAGGAGGTCGTCGCTGATCGCCGCCTTCATCACGTCGTCGAGCGTCAGGATCGGGAACTGGACCACGGCCGACCAGTCGGGGAAGCTCCACGTCACCGGGTCGACCCCGGGGTCGGGCACGCGGTTGACCCGCCACGTCCCGATGTAGCTGGCCACCAGTGACGAGAGAGTTGCGTTCGGGCTGACACCGACGCCGAGGACGAGGCGCGACCCGTGGTCACGCAGGTGGATGCCCGGGGTCCCCTTCTCTTCGTTCTCTTCGCCGAGTGTGAGATCGGGCCGGGCGGTCACGGCTGCGAGGAGCTCGTCAGGGGAACAACCCCGCACCACGTGATGCCAGGTCTCGAGGGTCACGTCATCCGGGGCGACCATCTGGACCACGGCATGCTCCAACCCGATGCGCTTCAGCGACTCCGTGCGCGTGGCGCCGTCGAGGAGGATCACCTCCCCGTCGGGTGCGTGACAGCAGACCATCGGGTTGACCTGGACCCCCTCCGAGGCGATGCGACCGACGAGCCGATCGACGCGAAGAGGATCGACCTCTTCATGTCGGCGGATGCTCTCCAGGGGGACCACACGAAGCACTGGCAGGTGTGGCATTGCGGCCACTGTAGTGTTGGTCGGCGCACCCGACCGTTCCCCGGCCTAGTGGAGGGCGTCGACGATCTCCACCAGACGGGCGACGGCGGCTCGGTCCTGATAGACACCGAACCCGATACGGAGCCGGTCCCTGCGGTAGTCGGTCACCACCTTCTGGTCGTGGAGAGCCCGGTACAACTCGGAGGCGCGGTCCGACTGAAAGGTGAGGAAGTTCCCCTTTCGCACCGGCCGGGCCGGGACCAGCTGACCCGGATGGTCTGCGACCGTATCGAGAAAGTGCTCCTGGAGGTCGACGACGTGGGCGTGGATCTCCTTGGGGCCCACCCCCTCACCGTCGAGCCAACCGAGGACCGCATCCATCCGATAGACGCCGGAAGGGTCGAACGTGGCTCCGGCGAACCGGGAGCCGTCGGTGCCGTAGGGAGTCTCCAAGCCATAACCCGCCTCGAGGTGCCCGAACGCCGCGTACCACCCGGTGTTCACCGGTCTCGGCCCGTATCCGGGGGGACAGTGCATGAAACAGACACCCTCCCCCGACATCGCGTACTTGTAGCCACCGGCGATGAAAAAGGCCCGATCCTGTATGGCCGAGAGGTCGACGGGCAGCGCCATGAACGAGTGATATCCGTCGAGCACCACGAATGCCCGCTCGTTCGATATCGACGACACGATTCGATCGATTTCGGGAACGACGAAGCCCGAGTCGAAGAACACATGGGACAGGAAGACCAGGTCGTGGTTCCCGACCCGGGCCACCTCGGTGAATCGGTCCGCGAAGGTGTCGAACGGTTCCGCGGGGATGCGGTCGACCTCGGCGAGACCGGCCTCCTCCCAGCGACGCGATTGGCGAGCGAAGGAATGGAACTCGGCATCGGTGGAGAGGACACGGACCGGAGGCTCGAAACAGGAGAAGAGACGGACGACGAACTCGTGGGTGTTGGGAGCGAACGTGATCGAGTCGGGCTCTGCGACCTTCAACAGCCCCGCGACCCTGCTCTTCACCCTGGGCAGCAACGTCCCGAAGACGTGCTCCCACTTGTCGTCCATCTGCTCGGCGGCGTCGAGCCACGCCCGCTCATGGGCGTCGAAGGACACGTCGGGCCACGGGTGGTGGGAGTGGGCGGCGAAGTGGAGCCGGTCGGGGTCGGATTGGAGGAATCGGCTGAACCCGGGTTCGAGGTTCACGACTCGTACCGGAACCTCATCGACTCGACGATGCCCTCGGGCAGCTCGGGTCGGTCGGCGCGCGGAACGAGGAAGGTGGAGAGGTTGAGCAGGTCGGCGAACACCCGGCTTCGCTCGGCCGATCGCTCCAGGTACTTGGCTCCCGCCGACCCTCCGGTGCCCACCCGTCGGCCGATCATCCGGAGTGCCATCTGGGCGTGGCGGTAGCGCCACGCGGTGAATCCCTCGTCGATGTCCATCAGCAGCTCCAGCAGGTGGTAGGGCTCCTGGAGGGCGGGCTGGTCCCGGTACAACGTGATGAACACCGCCGCCTGGAACGCGCGCTGGCTGAGCCTGATCCGTCCCGCAGCCCGCTCCAGTTCGTGCTTGTCAGCGTCGAAGAGAGCTTCGTACTGGTCGAGTACCTGGTCGAACTCCTTCAACTGAGTCTTGCGTTCCTCGTCGGTGAGTTTGGGATTCTCCTCGACGACGGCACGGTCCGATCGGATGCGGGCGTGGACCGCCTCGCGGTATGCCTCCCAGAAGCTGAAGTCGCCCTGATCGAGGAAAGGAGTGCGCTCCAGCCACCGCTCCACCAGTCCGAACAGGGAGGGCTCTCCCTCGATCTTCTCCACCGCCTCCTTGTCCTCCGGCTCGAACCTCGCTGTGTACTCGTCTCCCGAGAGGAGCAGACGGTCCTGGCGACGCAGGCCCAGTTTGTTCTCGACCATCCGGAATTGAGCCGACTGGAACCCCGAGGCCGGGAACAGGTAGTCCCTGAAGTCGAGGAAGTCCAGCGGGGTCATCGTCTCCAGGACCGCGATCATCTCGATCAGCATGCCCTGGATCCGATTGATGCGGCGGAGGCGGGCGACCGCGGTGCCCATGGCGGTCTCGTCGACCGTCTCCTGATCGAAGATCTCGATGATGCTGTCCAACTCCCAGAGGATCTGCTTGAACCACAGCTCGTAGGACTGGTGCACGATCACGAACAGCATCTCGTCGTGCACCGGGTCGCCATGCCGGGTGCTCTCCAACTGTTGTGACCCGAGGAGGTCGTCGAGATTCAGGTAGTCGGCGTAGTAGATGCCATCGTCACTCATGGGGACCCTTGAAACTAGCGGTTGTCATGCCAGCTCGATGTCCCGCACCAGTCTGCCGAGCGGCTCCACAGCTCCGTGGCCAGACCGTCGTCCTGGGCGACGTCGGATGGCTCGCGCAGGCTCATGCGTGAGTAGTAGAGACCGCTGTGGTCGGCGACTTCGTCGGAGGTGGCGCAGTACACACTGGTCCGAGCGGCCTCATGGGGTGGGCGACGGTTCCTGAAGAACGGCCGGGCAATGGCGGGGAAGATGCTGGTGTCGGCGACGCCCGGGTGGAGGGAGTATGTCCGCAGCTCGGGCGCGAGTTGGGCCAGACGTCGGGCGAAGAGGATGTTGGCCAGCTTCGAAACCGCGTATTCGGACCAGCCTCCGAGCAGGCCGGTTTTCTCGCGCACTTTGGTGAAATCGATTCCGTCGGCGCGACGGTGGACCTCGCTGGAGACGACCACGATGCGGGTCCCGGGGCGAAAAGAGGGGCGGAGCACGCTCGTGAGCATGAAGTGGCCGAGGTGGTTGACGCCGAAGGCGATCTCGAAACCGTCCTCAGTGAGGCCTCTCACGCCTCCCACACCGGCGTTGTCGATCAGGATGTCGAGTGTGCGGCCGGAGTCGACGTAGCGTTTCGCCGCGTTCTGACACGACTCGAGAGAGGCCAGGTCGACGAGGAGGAGCTCCGCGCTGCCACCGGCCCCGCTGATCTCCTCGACCACCGCCATGGTCCGCTCCTCGGTGCGTCCGGCCGCCACCACGTGGTACCCGCGCTCGGCCATTTCGAGTGCCGTGGCATGGCCGATGCCGGAGGAAGCTCCGGTGATCATCACGATCTCCATCTGTGAACCGTACCGGTTGTGGGGCCCGGCTAACTTCGTACCCGGTGAGTGAGTGGCCCCAGCATCTCAACGCGTATCGGTTCTTCCTGGGCGAGCGTCTCGATGAGGGCCTGACCCGGAGGACTGCTCTCCGTCTCGACGACGGCGTCGTCGACTATGGCGGCGTCGATCGTCTCGTAGCTGGTTACGAGTCGGCCCTCATCGACTCCGGGGTGAAACGCCAGGAACGTGTCCTCATCGTGATGCCCGACGGCCCCGGCTTCGTCGCCTCGCTGCTCGCCACCATGCGGATGGGAGCCGTGGTCGTCATGGTCAACCCGGGTCTGACCGGAGAGGCGATGGGCGCCATCGTCGACAACTCCGAAGCAGCAGCCGCGGTCGTGGACGGGCGACACCGCGAGCACTTCGACTCGTCCCTGCGCCGTTGGAGGCCGGCGGTCGTCGACCCGGCGACGGTCGAGCCGACCGAGCACACGAGGGAGCCGGTGGCCACCCTCGCAGACGATCCGGCGATATGGCTCTTCTCCGGTGGCACCACCGGGGTCCCCAAGACGGTGGTGCAGACACACAAGAGCCTGGTCAACACCACGCTCTGCTACGGACAGGGTGCTCTGGGGCTCGAGGCCGATGACATCACGATGTCGGTCCCCAAGCTCTACTTCGGTTACGCGACGGGGTCGAATCTGCTCTTCCCCTTCTCGGTGGGCGCATCGTGCGTCCTCTTCGAGGAGCATCCCACGCCAGAGGCGCTCTTCGCTCGCATCGAGCATCACCGGCCCACCGTCCTGGTGAACGTGCCTTCGGCGATCAGCCAGATGCTCGCGGCCCCCGACGCCGGCGAACGTGACCTCTCCAGCCTCCGTCTCGTCACGTCGGCGGGAGAAGCCCTCCCTGAGACCCTGTATCACCGTTGGAGGGACACCTTCGGCGTCGAGCTACTCGACGGTCTGGGCACCGCCGAGATGTGGCACATTTTCATAACCAACACCCTCGGTGATGTCCGGCCGGGAACACTCGGCAGGGTGGTGCCCGGCTTTGAGATCAAGGCGTGCGACGAAGACAGCAACGAGGTCGGTCCCGGCGAGGTGGGCCGTCTCTGGGTGCGTGGGGAGTCACTGGGACTGGGGTACCACGGAGACCCGGAGCAGACCGCCGAGGCCTTTCGCGACGAGTGGTTCGTCGGAGGGGACCTGGTCTCGATCGACGGTGATGGCTATGTCACCCACCGGGGGAGGGCTGACGACGCCATCAAGGTGAAGGGCAAGTGGTTCCGTCCCCAGGAGGTGGAGTCGACCCTCCTCGATCATCCCGCGGTGAGCGCCGCCGCAGTGGTGGCTGTCGAGGACGACTCCGGTCTCGCCAAACCGGTCGCCTTTGTCGTCGCCGGCGGGGAGGTCGCCGAGCAGGAGTTGATCGACTGGACGATCGAGCACCTGGAGGCGTACAAGCACCCCCGCCGGGTCTTCTTCGTCGACCAGATGCCCCAAACTCATCTCGGTAAGGTCGACCGTGCGTCACTCAAGCAGGCAGCAAGGGTCGAGTTGTGAACGGCAAACCCGGCGACAATCCCCTCACTGATCTCGCCCATTACAACCAGCATCCGTTCCCTTCCGACATCGAGGAGATGCTGCTCCGTATCCACGATCTGGGCAGACAAGCCGGTCGCTGGCCGCTGGGGGAGAATTGGCCCTTCGGGACGCGGGAGTCCAAGTGGGAGCGGGGGGAGGATCTCGACGGGGCCCGACGGGATCTGGGTCTTCTACTCGAGAAGCTCGAAGCGGGGCGTGGCGACGAGATCTTGATAGACCCGCTGACCAAGCGACCACTGGCGGAGGGACAACAGGAGTGACACCGGGATAGCTTCACTCTCCCTGGGTACGGACCCGTTGAGCCGTGCTCGCGTCGCGTGTAGGCTGACCACTATGCGTGGTTGGGTGGTGAAAGGTGTCGTTGCAGCCATCGTCGTTGTGGGCGCGTCTGTCGTAATCGCTCAGCAGAACAACGTCGTAGACCAGGGCCTCCCTCCTTTCCTCACCGGTGACCAGGACATGCCACCGGGTCTGACCGACAGGGAGGTCCTTCCCCCGGGACTTGCCAAGAAGCTCGACGACGGGACTCCTCCCGGTCAGACGATGAAGGAAGACGACCGGGTGCCCCCCGGTCTCGCCGCTAAGGGTGAGGGCTGGCTTCCACCCGGTCTGGCAAAGCAGGCCAAGATCCCGCCCGGGCATGCCAAGAGGCTTGGTGTCGACCCACAACCCGGTTTGGGTGGCGACGACGACTGACGGGCCTCAAACCTGTCCCACCGCGCGTCAATGATGTCGCCATGGAGCCCCCCATCCTCCATGCCGACCTCGACGCCTTCTACGCCTCGGCCGAGCAGATGCTCGACCCATCGCTGCGGGGACGGCCGGTCCTGGTGGGTGGAGGCATCGTGGTGGCCGCCTCATATGAGGCCCGGGCGTTCGGGGTGCGTGCCCCGATGTCGACGCGAGACGCCCTGGCCTTGTGCCCCGACGCGGTGGTCGTCCATGGGCACTTCGACCGCTATCTCGAGCTCTCCGACCAGGTGATGGCCATCCTCGACGACGCCACTCCGGTCGTCGAGCAGATATCGGTCGACGAAGCATTTCTCGACGTCTCCGGCACCACACACCTCCTGGGCCGGCCCTCCGAGATCGCTCGGACCATCAGGCACCGGGTCCGCGAGGAAGTGGGTCTTCCCATCTCCATCGGGCTGGCGTCGACCAAGTTCCTGGCCAAGATCGCCTCGGCCCGCGCCAAGCCGGACGGGCTGGTGTTGGTCGAGCCGGGCACCGAGCTCGATTTCCTCCATCCACTGCCCGTGGAGGCCCTCTGGGGCGTGGGGAGGGTGACTGCAGCCCGGCTCCATCGGCTCGGTGTCACCACTGTCGGAGAGCTGGCCGAGGTCCCGTCGGCCGCATTGCGCCCGCTGCTGGGTAGAGCGGCCTCGGGATCACTCGGGTCTCTCGCCTGGAACCTGGACCCACGCCCGGTCCGGGGCGGCCGCCGGGCCGGCTCGGTCGGTAGCCAGCAAGCGCTCGGTGGGGGGATGACCGACCGGGGCGAGATGGCCGCGGTCGTGGCAGGTCTCGCCGATCGAGTGGGACGCCGTCTCCGGGCCAAAGGCCGGGCGGGCTCAACGTTGACGGTCAGGGTGAGGTTGGCCGGCCCGCGCTCAGTCACGCGCAGCCACACACTGGCCGTCCCGACGGCCTCCACCGCAGCCCTGTCCACTCTCGGCATGGCCCTCCTCAAACGTGCTCTCGAAGACAATGGCGGCGAAGCGGTGACACTCATCGGCCTCTCGGTGTCCAGCCTCTCCACCGACCACCACGTGCAACTCGAGCTGGATCTCGACGGAGGAGACCTGCTCCGCGCCGGCAGTGAGCTGGCGCAGAGACATCGGCGTCTGGAAGGGAGTATCGACGAGGTCCGGGAGAGATTCGGTCGCGACCTGCTCCGTTACGGAGTGGGAGCCGGTGGGGCGAGTGACGACTTCAGACGTCTCGCCGAGCGGTCATGAGACCGGGCTCTCCTCGGCCAGCTTGACCGGTCCTTTGCCTTCCGGTTTGATCCCGGGCTGGTCGGCGTAGAAATCCCGGACCAGGTCCATGAAGAGAGCCCTGCTCTCACCGACGCGCAGTGCAGGGCCGATGGTCAGCACCTCCTCCACACCGTCGACGCCGGCGAGGACCACGGGCAGATCGGCGGTCTCGGCGATCTCGACGAACCCAGACTTCCAACTCGGAGTGGCACTCCTCGTGCCCTCCGGGGCGATCACCAGGATCATCTCGTCCTCGGCGTCGAAAGCTGCCTCGACCTGGCCGACTATCCCTCCCGGCCTGGCCCGGTCGACGGGGATGCCCCCGACCTTGCGGAACATGAACCCCAGGGGCCATCTGAACAGCGAGTGTTTTCCGAGGAACCGAACGCGGATGTCGAAGTGGTGCAGTACGGCGAGGAACAAGAAGAAATCCCAGTTCGAAGTGTGAGGAGCCCCGACGATCACCATCTTCGGCTCGTCTGGCAGCTCGCCGCGGATCTTCCACCCGACGGCTATTGCCATGCGGTAGGAGAGCCACCTCATCGTCTCGAAGCTTCCAGGTCGGAGCGCTTGGGTCTCACTGGCGTTTGGGAGCGACTCTGAAGCCGGCCTCGTCGACCCAGATCAGAGCGGGACGATTGGCCACCGCGGCCACGATCTCGTCGGCCATGGCTTCGTCGATGCGACCGGCGTCGTCGGCCCGATAGAGCACTCTCATCTTCGCTTCCTTGGCGAACTTGGTGGCGATCGTGCCGGGATGCGAGCAGATGATGGTCACCTCGAATGGGACCAGCTTCTCGGCAGCACCGGGTGATTCACGGTCGCGCTGGTAACCGCGCAGCAGGTACCACGACGACAAGCCCGTGTAGAGGAGGATCGAGACCGGTTCGAGCAGGGAGCCGTCGGCCGGGGTGGCGAGGACGCGTCGCAACAACACGAAGACGGCGGCGATCAGCGCCCCGGCAGCCACGAGGCCGAACACCGCACCGAGTCCCAGCGTGTAGATCCGGCGCGGCCAGGAGACCGCGGATCGGTCGCGGTCGATGACGGTCGCCGCCGGCTCGAAGACCCGCCACACCACCAGCCCCGCCACCAGGACGGTGGCCAGACCTACGACCACGTCCGAGCCTCCGCCGACGATCAGAGCTCGGTCGAAGGCGACGATGGTCAGGGCGGTCACGGTGATCACCGCGGTGGCGAAACCGACGGCGGCCATCGTGTACCGGTACAACTGGGTGGTGTCGGCGTTCTTGGCGCCCAGGCTGGCTCGGTGGACCGCCCAGATCGGCGCCGCGGCGAGGGTCATGCCCAGGGCGACCGGAACCAACTCGAAGTGTTGTCCGGCCGGCGAGGTCTCGGCGAACACATATTGGAGGCCCGCCACCGCGATGGCAGTCACCGCACCGAGCACCGCGAACAGCGAGCCAACCGTCACGACGACCGACCAGGTGAGACGGGGCACCGAGGGCTCGGTGGGCCAGGGGCGGGCCCAGCGGTACCACCAGAGCGGGCCCCCGAGCACCAGCATGGCCACGAAGGGGTGGAAGCTGTCCGCGACCCGGCCACCTCCGATGGCCTCGTATCCCGCCGACACGGCGGCTATCAACACCCCAGCGAGACCGATCGCCCCTGTCACCAACCCTATGGCCGATCCGAGGACACGTCTCAGCTCGCCGGCGTCCGAGAGTGGGGGTGTCTTGGAGACGGCGTACTCATGCAGGGCGAAGATCCCTCCGAACACCACCACGCCGGTCCAGGCGGAGGCCGACTCGTCGGTCAGGAGGCCGTTGAGGAAGAGCACGGCGACGATCACCAACGCAGTGGTGAACACCATCTCGATCAGAGACAGATAGAGGGTCCATCCCGGCGACTCGGGGTAGCTCTCACGCCGCCGGGCCTGACGTCTCCAGAAGTAGACCGCGAACGGAAGCGAGACCACGAGAGCGGACAAGGCGTTGGCCAGATCTTCCGCCGGATCGAAGACGAATCGTTCCCCCGGAAAAGCCGTGGAGGCGAGCCGAGCCAGGGAGAATCCGGCCACTCCCACGGAGAGGGCGAGGAGCAGGTAGGCAACGACGTCGGCGCCGCTGTCCGAAGGGTCGCTCTTCGACCCCAGCGAGCGTTGCACGATGATCACCACCGTGAGACCCACGGCGAGGAGGAGGAGGCCGGCCAGCACGCTCATCGGCCCTGACAGCTCCACACGAAATACGGCCAGGGGTCACCGATCAGCCACCAGAAGCCGTCCTCGCGTCCCAGTTCGAACGAGACATGCTCGTTCCACCCGCCGGGGCCCCCGCGTTGGATGGTCACCTCCACCATGGTCGTCTCCTCCGGTGTCGTCGGTGAAGTCCCTTGTTCGATATCGACGAACCGCTCTTCGACCACCCCCCCGAAACCAAGGGCGCTCGAGCCCAATTCGGCACTGAAGTTCCCGGGGTCGGAGGACTCGAGGTCCCTGCCCTGGCACGACCCTCGCCAGTCCTCATGAATCACCTCGACTGCGTCGTCCCAGCGATCCTCCTTGATGGCGACGAGATACTCCTGAACTGCACCTTCGGGCGTCTCCGGGTCGAAGGTGGCCGGCCCCCTGACCAATGCGATGACCACCAGGGCGGTGACGAGCAACGCCAGCCCCGCCGGCATGACCCATCCCGGGATCTGGCGTCGGTCGTCATCCATGGGCGTTAGACGTGCCTTCGAGGTAATCGGTTGCACCCGTCCCGGTCAGGACTATCGGGTCGAACCCCCGGTCCTGGAGGATCCCGGCGGCGGTACTCGCACGAAGGCCCGTCTCGCACACCACCCAGACCGGCCGTCCCCGGTCGAGACCGGGCGGTGTCTCGTCGGCGAGATCGGGGAGATAGGACAACGTGGATCCTTCGATGATCCCCCCGTTCCACTCGTCGGGAGCGCGCACGTCGAGAACCTGTGCTCCCGACGCCACCGCCTCGGCGAACTCGCTTCCGCCCACCGTCCGGTATGACACGAGTCCCTGGTCCGGTGAAGATGTCACCACCCCGCGAATGTCGTCGTAGCCGATTCGGGCCAGCTGTCTCACTGCCTCGTCGGCATCCTGATCGTCGTCGAGGACGAGGACCAGAGGGGTGTCGTGCTCGGTGAGCCACCCGACCCAGGTTCCGAAGCTGTCGCGCAACTCGATCCCTAGCGCTCCGGGAAGGTGCCCCGCGGCGAAGCGTTCTTTCGGTCGGGCGTCGACCACGCTCACCCCTTCGGGGATGTCCTCGACGACAGGAACCGAGAGGTCGGGCTCGCCGAGCCCGGTCAGGTTGATCGGGCCCATGTGCCGGTAGTAGGAGGGATAGGGCACCAGGTTGGACAGCTGCCCTTTCACGAACTCGTCCTCGGTCTCGTAGGCGAGGACCGGGCTGGCAGCCCTCTCGGCGCCGATCGTCGAGGTGTGGTCGCCGGCGGCGGTGGTGGTGCAGAAGCTCCCGGCTCCGTGCGTCGGATAGAGGCCAACCTCGTCAGGGAGCCGAGAGAGGCGCTGCACCGATCCGAACTGGAGTCTCGCCAGAGTCTCGGCGCGGTGGTCGCCGAGGAGGTCGGTGCGCCCGGCCGACCCGACCAGCAGGCTCCCTCCGGAGAAGAGAGCGGTCGCCACTCCGTCGACGAGAAACAGATACGACGTGTGCTCCGGAGTGTGACCCGGGGTGTGGATGGGACGCAGGGTGGAGTTGGCGCCGAAGTCGATCTCCTCGTGGTGGAAGGCGGGCCGATGCCGGAAGACGGGGGCGGCTCCCGCGGGCATCACCAGCTCGGCGCCGGAGGCTCGCGCCAGATCACGCCCACCCGAGACGTAGTCGTTGTGGAGATGGGTCTCGATGACCAGCCTCAGCTCTGCCCCGGCCGCGTCCAGGACCCGCTCGAAACGGTCTATGTCTCGCTGGGGATCGACCACCAGCGCCAGGCCATCGCGGATGAGCACATGGGTCGAGTCACCGAGACCCGGAGTGCGCACCGTCTCGATTCGGAGGCTCAATCTTGCATCCCGAGCGCCTTCATCCCTCCCGAGAGGTTCGCCGTCTGATAGCCGTTGAACGAGAGGAAGGCGGCCACGTTGGAGCTTCGCCCTCCCGATCGACACACGCAGAGCACCGGTTTGTCCTTCGGCAGCTCTTCCATGCGGTCCACGATCTCACCCTGGCTGATCAAGACCGCGCCGGGGAGCGTCCCGAGCTCCCATTCATCCGGCTCACGAACGTCGAGCACCGTGGCATCGTTGTCGACCACCCAGGATCTCCAATCCGGGGCCTCGACCTGCGTGAATGCGGGCATGGCGGACGATGCTAGTGCCCTCCCCCCAAAGGTCATCGTGCGCCTACACTGCCGCCCGCGCCAGCTCCCCGGAGGCTCGAAGATCGACATCGCAGTTCTCGCATCGGGTTCCGGGACCAACCTCCAGGAGCTTCTCGACACCCCCTCCGTGCGGCCCCATGTGGCGCTGGTCGTCTCCGACAATCCGGAGGCCCTGGCACTGCAGCGGGCTCGAGACGCCGGGGTCGAAACCGCGGTCGTGAGCTGGGACGACCATCCCGACCGGGACTCGTTCTCGACCGCCCTCGCCGACTTGCTGGAGGCGAGGGGAGTGAAGGCGGTGGTGCTGGCAGGGTTCATGCGAATCCTCGCCCCGTCGTTCGTTATCCGGTTTCCGCACCGGATCCTCAACATCCACCCGTCACTGTTGCCCGCCTTTCCGGGAGCCCACGCCGTGGAGAAAGCGCTGGAGCACGGTGTTGCAGTGACCGGGGTGACCGTGCACTTCGTCGACGAGGAGGTCGACCACGGCCCCATCGTCGCCCAGGTGGCGGTGGATGTGGGCGAGCACGACACGGTGGACACCCTCCACGAGCGGATTCAGGTCGAAGAGCATCGTCTCTACCCCAAAGCCGTCCAAGCCCTCGTCGAGGGTCGACTCACCGTCGAGGGGAGGAGAGTGCGATGGCGGTGAAGCGGGCGTTGGTCAGCGTCTATGACAAAGAGGGCCTGGTCCCGTTCGTGAAGCGGCTGGCGGATGCCGGCTACGAGATCGTCTCCTCTGGTGGCACTGCTTCGGCGCTGCGCGCAGCGGGTATCGGTGTGGTCCCGGTGGACGAGGTGACCGGGGCGCCGGAGATCCTCGACGGCCGGGTCAAGACCCTCCACCCCAAGATCCACGGCGGGATCCTGGGCCGGGGGGAGGCCGACGATGCCGAGCTCTCCGCTCACGGCATCGACCGCTTCGACCTGGTGGTGTGCAACCTCTACCCCTTTCGAGAGACGGTGGCAGATGAGGCCGCCACCGAGGACGACATCATCGAAAAGATCGACATCGGCGGGCCGGCCATGGTCCGCGCCGCGGCCAAGAACCACCGGCACGTGACCGTGGTGGTCTCCCCCGAGCAATACGAGGCGGTGGCAGAAGCCGTCGCGTCCGGGGGCCCCGATGGAGAGATGCGACGTCGCCTCGCCTCCGAGGCCTTCTTCCACACGGCCAGTTACGACGCCGCCATCGTCGGTTGGATCGGTGACGACCGGGTGATCGCCCTCCGCAACGAGGGGACGCTCCGCTACGGGGAGAACCCCCATCAGGCGGCCTCCGTCTATCGGGACGACGGAGCCAGCCCCTGGTGGGCCGTGGCCACACAGCACCAGGGCAAGGAGATGTCGTTCAACAACTATGCCGACGCCGAGGCGGCGTGGCGTCTGGCGGCCGATCTCGGCGACGGTGCGGTCGTGGTGGTCAAGCACACCAACGCTGCCGGCGCGGCTTTGGGACAGACCATCGCCGACGTCTTCGACAAGGCCTGGGACGGCGACCCGTTGGCCGCTTTCGGCGGGGTCGTCGCCGTCAACGGCGAGTTGGACCTCCCGACCGCCGAAGCGATCGCCGACAAGTTCGTCGAGGTGGTCGTCGCCCGGTCGGCCGCCCGGGAGGCGCTGGACGTGCTCGCCGGGAAGAAGAACGTGAGGGTGCTGACCGCACCACTCCCGGGCTCGGGAGACCTCGACTGGCGTCGGATCGATGGCGGGATGCTGGCCCAGGAGAGGGACCGGGTCGAGCTCGACGGGTGGGAGACCGTCAGCGAGCGGGAGCCCGACGCCGCCGAGTGGGAGGGTCTCCGGTTCGCCTGGATCGTGGCGGCCCACACCAAGTCGAACGCCATCGTCATCGCCGACGGTGAGAAGGCGGTGGGTGTGGGTGCGGGAGACCAGTCGCGGGTGGGCGCCGCCCAACGCGCCGTGGCGAAGGCCGGCGATCGGGCTCGCGGCGCAGTGGCCGCCTCGGACGCCTTCTTCCCGTTCCGCGACGGGCTCGACACCCTCGCCGACGCCGGAGTCATGGCGGTGGTGGAGCCCGGCGGCTCGGTGAACGACCAGGAAGTCATCGACGCCGCCAACGAGCGGGGGCTTGCGCTCGTCTTCACCGATAGACGACACTTCCGCCACTGATGGGACGAGTGCTCGACGGTAAGGAAGTCGCCGCGGCGGTCAAGGACGAGGTGGCCGAGGCGGTCGCGGAGCTGGGCTACCAGCCCGGTTTGGCCACGGTCCTGGTCGGTGACGACCCGGCGTCACACACCTATGTGCGTGGGAAGCGACGCGATGCCGAGCAGGTGGGGATCCGGTCGTTCCACCACGAGTTGCCCCCGTCCACGCCACAGGCCGAGCTGCTCGATCTCGTCGCCTCCCTGAATGATGACGACGACGTCGACGGCATCCTCGTCCAACTCCCGCTCCCCGGGGACCTGGACGGCGAGGTGACGGTCGAGGCCATCGACCCTGGCAAGGACGTCGACGGTCTCCATCCCTTCAATCTCGGGATGCTGATGCTGGGCCGCCCCGGTCTCCGACCCTGCACCCCCTCGGGGGTGATGAGGATCCTCGACCACTACGGGATCGAGACCTCCGGTGCTCGGGCGGTGATCGTGGGTCGGTCGTTCCTCGTCGGGAGACCGCTGGCGATGATGCTCTCCGAGCGCGGAGCCGACTCGACCGTCTCCGTGGCCCACTCGCGCACCGAGGACCTCACCGCGGTGACCCGCGAAGGGGACATCCTCGTCGCCGCCGCCGGCTCTCCCGGCCTCATCGGCGCCGACCATGTGAAGCCGGGAGCAACCGTCATCGACGTGGGGGTCAACCGCACCGGCGAGGGCTTGGTAGGTGACGTCGACTTCGACGCCGTGGTCGACATCGCCGGCGCCATCACTCCCGTGCCGGGCGGCGTGGGCCCCATGACCCGCGCCATGCTCCTCGTCAACACCCTCAGCGCGGCCGAGTCACGCAGAGCGGCTACCTGAACCGTTCTGTGAGGGTTTACCGACACACAGTGTCGACAGATCCTCACAGAATGGTGTGGGGTGGGGGTGGACTAGTGTCGTTGGCTCCGAAACCACCTCTGAGGAGACTCATTTATGGGCACACCCATCACCATGGGACCGGACGGTCTCGACGTTCCCACCGATCCGATCATCCCGTTCATCGAGGGAGACGGGATCGGTCCCGACATCTGGGCTGCGGCGGTCCGCGTCTTCGACGCCGCCGTTGCCGCGGCCTACGGCGACCAGCGTCAGATCGCCTGGCAGGAGATCCTCGCCGGGGAGAAGGCGCACAACGAGACCGGGAGCTGGCTGCCCGATGAGACCGTTGCCACCTTCCAGGAGCATCTCGTCGGGATCAAGGGCCCCCTGACGACACCGGTCGGCGGTGGGATCAGGTCGCTGAACGTGGCCCTCCGCCAGATCATGGACCTGTACGCCTGTGTCCGGCCGGTTCGCTGGTTCGAAGGAGTGCCTTCACCGGTCAAGAACCCGGGAGACGTCGACATGGTGATCTTCCGTGAGAACACCGAGGACGTCTACGCCGGCAAGGAGGTGGAGGAGGGAACCGAGGAGGCGAAGCGGCTTCTCGCCTTCCTCAAGGAGACCTACGACTGGGACATCAGGGAGGACTCGGGCATCGGCATCAAGCCGGTCTCGGCCACCGGGTCGAAACGCCTGGTCAGAGCGGCGATCGACTACGCCCTGCACTACGGGCGCAAGTCGGTGACCCTGGTCCACAAGGGCAACATCATGAAGTTCACAGAAGGGGCGTTCCGTTCGTGGGGCTATGAGGTGGTGAAGGAGGAGTTCTCCGACGTCGCGGTGTCTTGGGAGGACTCCGGCGGTGATCCGGGGGACAAGCTCCTGGTCCAGGACGTCATCGCCGACGCCATGCTGCAGCAGGTGCTGACCCGGCCGGCCAACTACGACGTCATCGCCACCACCAACCTCAACGGCGACTACATCTCCGATGCCCTGGCCGCCCAGGTGGGGGGTATCGGGATCGCCCCCGGAGGCAACATCAACTACGACACCGGTATCGCGGTGTTCGAGGCCACCCACGGCACCGCGCCGAAGTACGCCAACAAGGACATGGTGAACCCGGGATCGGTGATCCTCTCGGGCGAGATGATGTTCCGCTACATGGGGTGGGACGAGGCGGCGGATGCCATCATCCGCGGTCTCGAGGGCGCCATCGCCGCCCGCACGGTCACCTACGACTTCGAAAGGCTCATGGAGGGCGCCACCAAGGTGAAGACCTCCGAGTTCGGCGACGCCATCATCGACCACATGTGATCCCCCCTTTTCGCGCATCGGATGCGCTCGATACGCGCCATCCGATGCCCGAAAACGGGGAAGGATGTGGGGCCGGTAGAATTGGGGGAGATCCGGGAGTTTTCTTGACCGCCATTCAGATCACCCGCGCCAGCGACATCCTGCCTGAGGAGGAGGTGGCGGCGCTCCAGCCGACCATCGAGGAGATCGATCGGCTCAAAGTCGAGCGCAATGCCATCGTCGCCGCCCACAACTACATGACCCCCGACATCTTCCACCTGGCGGCAGACATCACCGGAGACTCCCTGGCCCTGGCCTATCTCGGTCTGGAGACCGAAGCCGACGTCATCGTCCTCGCCGGGGTGCACTTCATGGCGGAGACGGCCAAGTTGATCGCCCCCGACAAGACCGTCCTCATCCCCGACCTCGAAGCGGGCTGCTCTCTCGCCGACGGGATCACCGGCGAGGACGTGCGGAGACTGCGTCGCCAGTATCCGGGCGTGCCGGTGGTCAGCTATGTCAACACCTCGGCCGAGGTCAAGGCCGAGTCCGACATCACCTGCACCTCCAGCAACGCGGTCGCCGTGGTCGAGTCCCTCGGGGTAGACCGGGTGATATTCACCCCGGACCAGTACCTGGGCAGCTGGGTCGCCACCCAGACCGACGTCGAGGTCATCCTCTGGGAGGGGGCCTGCATGGTCCACGAGCGCTTCACCGGCGCGGAGATCGTCGACTACAAGGAGCAGATGGGGGACATCCCGGTCATCGCCCACCCCGAGTGCCCACCCGATGTGCTCGCGGAGGCCGACTATGTCGGCTCCACCCACGGGATGATCACCTGGGTCACCAGACATCAGCCCGAATCGGTGATGATGCTCACTGAGTGCTCGATGGCGGACAACGTCGCCGAGGCCACACCGCAGACGACCTACGTCCGTCCGTGCAATCTGTGCCCACACATGAAGCGGATCACTCTCGACAAGATTCGCAACTCGCTCGAGACCATGACCCATCAGGTGGAGATCCCCGACGCCATCGCCGATCGTGCTCGACGGGCGGTGTCGCGAATGCTCGAGGTCGGTCGACGGGACTGACCGTCGATTCCCATGACGAGAATCATCCGGCTCGACGCGCCCATAGTGGTTGGAGCCGGAGTGGCAGGGCTGACCGTGGCGTTGGGGATGCGAAGGGCGCACGTGATCTCGTCGAAGGAGATGGGCTCGACATGGTGGGCCCAGGGGGGCATCGCAGCCGCCCTCTCGGAGGAGGACTCACCGCAGGACCACGCTTTCGACACGATCGCAGCCTCCGGCGGCATCGCCGTCGACGATGCCGTGGCGGCGCTCACAATGGGTGGGCCGGAGGCGATCTCCCATCTCGTCCGCATGGGTGCGGAGTTCGACCGGGACGACGAAGGGGTCTTGCTGCTCGGCAGGGAGGGGGGGCACCGGGTGCGGCGGGTGGTCCACGCCGACGGCGACGCCACCGGCGCCGAGGTGATGAGGGCTCTGACCGAGGCAGTCGACTCTTCCGAGACCGTCGACCTGATCGAAGCCAGGGTCGTCGACCTTGCCCGTAGCGGGGACCGGGTGGTCGGGGTGGTGACCGCAGATGGGAAACGACGCACCGTCTACGTCGCCCCCGCGGTGGTCATGGCCACGGGCGGCGCCGGGAGGATGTACGCCAGGACCACCAATCCCCACGGTGTCACCGGTGAGGGAATCATGATCGCCTCGCGTGCCGGCGCAAGGCTCGCCGACCTCGAGTTCGTCCAGTTCCATCCCACGGCGATGAACGCCGGCAAGGACCCGATGCCCCTGCTCACGGAGGCGCTGCGGGGCGAGGGGGCAACGCTGGTCGACGGGACGGGCCGTCGGTTCATGGACCGATATCACCCGATGGCCGAGCTAGCCCCGCGCGACATCGTCGCCAGGGCGATCTTCTGGCAGTACGACCGGGGATCCTCCGCCTATCTCGATGCGCGGTCGATCCTCAACTTCCACGAGCGGTTCCCGACCGTCACCGCACATGCCATGTCGGTGGGCCTCGACCCGACGGAGCATCTCCTGCCGGTCTCACCGGCAGCCCACTATTTCATGGGCGGCATCGACGCCGACATCCGCGGTCGCACCTCCATCCCCGGGCTCTGGGCGGTGGGGGAGTGCTCGTCGACCGGAGTCCACGGCGCCAACCGGTTGGCCTCCAACTCGTTGCTCGAGGGCTTGGTGTTCGGGGCTCAGGTCGCCGTCGACGTGGAGTCCCATCCTGAGCCGGAGGTGGGAGTGGTGGAGGTTCCCAAGGACGCACTCGACCTCCCGGTGGTGGCGGGACCGGTCGTCGAGGATCTGCGACAGCTGATGTGGGACCGGGTCGGGCTGATCCGAACCGGCGACGGCCTCTGGGAGGCGCGCAACGGCATCATCGAGATGGAGTCGATCCTCGATCGGACCATCGCCGGGCGCAATCTCGCCGACCTGGCCATGCTCATAACGATGGCGGCCCTGAAACGCTCGGAGTCGAGAGGCGGTCACTACCGGGCCGACTACCCGGACGAGGATCCCCGTCAGGCGATGCGCGCCCTGGTGGCCCCGGGCCCGGTCGATACGGTGAGGGTCTCGTGATGCGTGTCGAGGACTACTCCGACATCGTCGAGCGGGCGCTGGCCGAGGATCTCTCGGATCGCGGTGACATCACCAGTGCCTCGATCCTGTCGAAGGAGTCCAGGTCACGAGGGGACGTGGTGGCGCGCGCAGCGGGAGTCGTGGCCGGGATCCCGGTGGCACGGCACGTGTTCACCCGGGTCGATGATCAGATCGTTTTCGAGACCCGGCTCGACGACGGCGCTCGGGTCGAAGCCGGCACCGTCATCGCCTCGCTCTCGGGCCCGTCACGGGGGATCCTCACCGCCGAGCGCACCGCGTTGAACCTCCTGGGCCGCATGTCGGGTGTGGCCACCGCCACCGCGGACTTGGTGTCCGCGGTGGCCGGAACCGGAGCCCGGATCACCGACACACGCAAGACGATGCCCGGTCTGCGGGTGCTCGACAAGTACGCGGTGACCGCCGGTGGCGGGGTGAACCATCGCATGGGGCTCTATGACGAGGTGATGATCAAGGACAACCACATCGTGGCGGCGGGTGACATAGGAACCGCCGTGGCCGCAGCCAGGGAAGCATGCGGGCCCGAGGTGAGGGTGACGGTGGAGGTGGAGGACCTCGATCAGCTGGCGGAGGTGTTGGAGACCTCTGCCAATCGGGTGCTGCTCGACAACATGAGCAACGAGACCCTGGCCCGCGCCGTCGACGTGGTGGCGGGGAGGATGGAGACCGAGGCGTCCGGCGGGGTCACCCTCGAGGCGGTCAGGGCGATCTCCGAGACCGGGGTGGGCTACATCTCGGTCGGCTGGATCACCCACTCCGCACCCCAGCTCGACGTGGCCCTAGACCTGGCACCCCGTTCCTAATGCAGCAGGGCCGATATACCGGCCCTGGAGCGTTTCATTGTCGCCGGTTGGGCTAGCGGGTGATGGCCCAATTAGCCTCGTCGCCCATGAATGAACCAGTGCGAGTGGCGGTCACGGGTGCCGCCGGTCAGATCGGATACAGCCTGCTCTTCCGTATCGCCGCAGGCGAGATGCTGGGCCCCGACCAGCCGGTCGTCCTCCAGATGCTGGAGATCACCCCGGCCCTGGGCGCTCTCGACGGTGTGGCGATGGAGCTCGAGGACTGTGCGTTCCCTCTCCTCGCCGGGATGGTGAAGACCGACGACGCCGAGACCGCGTTCGGTGACGCCGAGTTCGCCCTCCTGGTGGGGGCTATGCCCCGAAAGGAGGGGATGGAGCGCTCCGACCTGCTCGCCGCCAACGGCGCCATCTTCACCGGCCAGGGCCGTGCCATCGCCGCTGCGGCCCGACCCGACGTGAAGGTCCTGGTCGTGGGTAATCCCGCCAACACCAATGCGCTGATCGCGATGAACAACGCCGAGGGCATGGATCCGACCAACTTCACCGCCATGACCCGACTCGACCACAACCGGGCCATCAGCCAACTGTCCACTCGCCTAGATGTGCCGGTCACATCGATCAGGCGGATGACGATCTGGGGCAACCACTCGACGACGCAGTATCCCGATCTGGTCCACTGCGAGGTAGACGGGCAGTCGGCCTGGGACCTGGTTGGCGATCCCGATTGGATCGACACCGAGTACATCCCCAAGGTGGCGAAACGGGGAGCGGAGATCATCTCCGCCCGCGGCGCCTCCTCGGCGGCGTCGGCGGCCAACGCCGCCATCGACCACGTCCACGACTGGGTGTTCGGCACCCCGGAAGGCGACTGGGTCTCGATGGGAGTGCCCTCTGACGGGTCCTACGGGGTGCCTGAGGGCCTGATCAGCTCGTTTCCCTGCGTGGTGCGCGACGGCACGTGGCAGATCGTCCAGGGTCTGGAGATCGACGACTACTCCCGATCCAAGATCGACACCTCGGTCGCCGAACTCGAAGAAGAGCGTGACACGGTCAGAGAGCTCGACCTGATCTAACCGCAACCGTCCCGCCAGCGGAGGACGGTGCGGTCAGTACTCGACGTCTAGTTCGGTGACTGCCGCCCCCCACTGCTGTACGGCGGATTGATGCATCATCAGCTTGGCCAGGTTTCCTGACACCTTGAGTTTTCCGGTCATGAAGGCGGTCTGGGTGTTGAGCTCGCCCTTCGAGATGGCGACCGCGGTGTCGTAGGACTGTTTCACCGTGACGTCGGCGTCATCGAGGGTGCCGAGGGCGAGGTTGGTCGTCCCTCCGGACGACTTGAGGTAGTAGTCGACATCCCCGTCGGGACCGTCCTCCGTGTTGAACTGGATCCCCAGGTCGGCGGCGCCGATGGCGTTCTTGAATCCTTCGTGGTGGTTCAGGGCTGTGGTCACGTCTTGGGCCCACTGCTCGCTGAGGAACTTGGACACACCTACTCCTTGGGTCGAGTGGGTCGGATCGTAGCGAAGCGCCCCAACTTTGAGCGAATACTCAACTAATCAGCTTGGCGATCGACGTCTCTACGCCCCGGGTGAGTCGGGTGAGCGGAGCGCGTGGATAGCCCGGCTCGAGACCTGCCGCCCTGGCGGCCGCTTTCACGCCGGGGATGCCATGGGCCTCGACGTCGGCGCTCAGGCTGCTCAGCCTCTTCTGGTCTCGACGCGCGCTTGCAGCGTCCGTGCGCGCCGCCTTCATGGTCTTCAAAACCAGTTCCGGCGCATAGTTGCCGCTGCCGGTGATGGCGCCGTAGCAGCCCACCGCCATGGCTCCGGTCAGCGCCTTGGAGGCACCCGAGTACAGGACGAAGTCACCGGGCACGGCGTCGATGATCGATTGGAGGCGGACGACGTCGCCACTGGAGTCTTTCATCCCGATGACGTTGTCGTGTCGGGACAGACGCGCCACCAACTCGAGCGGGAGGCTGTATCCGGTGACGTTGGGCACCGAGTAGAGGAGTAGCGGCACCTTCGCCCGGTCGGCCACCGCGCGGTAGAAGTCGACCACGGCGTCGTCGCGGCCCCGGGCCAGCGTGGTGGGGGTGAGCACGAGGAGACTGTCGGCCCCTCCCTCGGTGGCCTCGGCCACCTGCGCCAGTGCCATCCGGGTCGACTCGGCGGCGATGCCGACCATGAAGTGGGCCTTGCGTCGTCTTCCCGCCTTGACCAGACGCTCCCGCTCACCGGGCTCCAGGTAGGGGCCTTCGCCGTTGGATCCGCCGATGACGTAACCCTCGATCCCTCGGTCGGCGAGCACTCGCATGTTGTGGGTGTGCGCCTTGACGTCGATCTCACCACGCTGAGTGAACGGGGTGATCATGGCGGGCAGATACTCGGGGAGGGGACGCATTCGGCCACGTTAGATCTGTCGAGGGCCACCCGGAGTCGGGGGACGGGCTGCGGACTCAGTCGTCGTCTTGGCCGGCCCAGGGGGGTGGTCCTGGTGTGCCTGGGGTCCAGGTGC
>CAZYCX010000013.1:0-42213 GCA_964645875.1 uncultured Acidimicrobiaceae bacterium | reverse complement strand
CGACTGGGCTGCATCGTGTGGCGTTTTCCGTGACGTTGTGCAGCGCGAACGAGGGCTAGCGGTCCCGTCGTCCGAGCATCCGGTCGACCTCTTCGAGTCGCTCTTTGATGAACTTCTCCCGGCCGAGGTCACCGGGACGGTAGAACACGGTCGGGGGCACCCCGTCGGGGAAGTACTGCTGTCTCACCACTCCACCCGGGTGCTCGTGGGAGTACTCGTAGCCCTCGCCGTGGCCGATCTCGGCGGCGCCGCGATATCCGCTGCCGCGAAGATGGAGTGGCACCGACGGGGTCGGGCCGCTCTCGACGAGCTGTCTCGCCGCACCGATCGCCCGACCCACGGAGTTCGACTTGTGAGCCGTCGCCAGATAGAGGGTGGCGTGGGCGAGGTGATAGGTCGCCTCGGGCAGGCCCACGTAGGCCAGGGCGTCGGCGGCGGCGACCGCCACGCGGAGCCCTTCGGAGTCGGCGAGCCCGATGTCCTCGGAGGCGAGGATCACCAGCCTCCTGGCGATGAACTCGGGGTCCTCCCCGCCTTCGAGCATGAGCATCAGCCAGTACATGGCGGCGTCGGGGTCCGATCCTCTGACCGACTTGATGAAGGCCGAGATCACGTCGTAGTGGGAGTCTCCGGTCTTGTCGTAGCGGACCAGTCTCCTCTGCAGGGCCTCGGCGATGTCGTCGACTCCGATGGTGGAGCGGCCTTCGGCGGTTGCCATCCGCGCCGCCACCTCGAGGGCGTTGAGAGACTGTCGGGCGTCACCACCGGTGCGGGTGGCGAGCTCTCGGGCCGCCTCCGACGGCAGTTCGACACCCAGCCGACCGAGTCCCCGGTCGACGTCTGTCACCGCAGCCTGGAGAAGCGATTCGATGTCCTCGGGTGACAGCGGCTCGAGCCGAAACAAGGTCATCCGGCTCATCAGGGGGCTGTTGACCTCGAAGTAGGGGTTCTCGGTGGTGGCCCCGACCAGGATCAGGGTGCCGTCCTCCACCCCGGGAAGGAGAGCGTCCTGTTGATTCTTGGCGAAGCGGTGGATCTCGTCGAGGAAGAGCACGGTCCTTCGCTCTTCGGTAGCCAGGAGGCGGCGCGCTCCGGCGAGCACCTCCCTGATGTCCTTGACCCCCGCCGAGGTGGCGGACAGGGTCTGAAAGGCGGCGTCGGCGTGGGACGCCACCAGCCGCGCCAACGTGGTCTTGCCGGTGCCGGGTGGGCCCCAGAGCAGCATCGAGATCGGCTCCCCTGATTCGACGATGTGACGGAAGGCAGCGCCCCCGGCGAGAAGCTTCTGTTGCCCGGCGACCTCCCCGATCGTCCTGGGCCGCATGCGAGTAGCCAGCGGCGCCGAGCGGGCGGCGAGGTCCTCGGCCCTGGCTTCGAACAGATCGGTCATTGCCTCCGACAGTACCGCCCATCGCCCCGCTCGCGAGCACAGGGAGGGGCCGTCGGTACGATTCGGAGGTGAGTGCCGGAGAGATAGGGCAGGTGGCCGTCTGGGCCGCGATCGCCTTCTCGACGATCGCAACCGTCTCCGGGCGACGCTGGGCTCTCGTCGGCGCAGCCTCCGCGGGCGCCGGCGCCACCATCCTGTTGACCGCGGCCCTGCTCACCGGTGACTTCTCCCTCGCCTATGTGGCCGAGACCACCAGCCGGGCCACGCCGTGGCCCTACCGACTGTCCGCGTTGTGGGGCGGCATGGATGGATCGCTGCTCTTCTACACGGCGATGATTCTGGTCATTGCGGCGTTCTCACTCCGCGGTGCGGTCGCCGTCAGGACCGCTTCGGTCGTCGGCCTCGGACTGCTCCTCATCACCGCCCTCCTCGCCAATCCGTTCGCGGTCACCGACATCCCCGCGGTCGATGGTGTAGGTCTGCTGGCGATCCTGCAGCACCCGGCCATGATCTACCACCCACCCATCCTCTATCTCGGTCTGACCGTCCTGGTGGTGCCGTTCGCCCTAACCGCGGCGCAGCTCCTCCGCGCCACGGATCGCGCCCGCTGGCTTGGACAGGTGCGTCGCTGGTTCTACGTCTCCTGGGCCCTGCTCACGTTCGGCATGGCCGCCGGCGCCAACTGGGCCTATGTGGAACTGGGCTGGGGTGGCTATTGGGCGTGGGACCCGGTGGAGAACACGGCACTCATGCCCTGGCTGGCGGCCACGATCTTCCTCCACACCTCCCGGGTGGAGGAGTCGACTGGTCGGTTGCGTCGCTGGAACGGGCTCTTCGCCGCGCTGCCCTTCGCGCTCACCGTCCTGGGTGTGTATCTGACCAGGTCTGGCGCCACCGGGTCGATCCACTCCTTCGCCGAGGACCCGGTGGTGGGACGGGTCCTCCTCGTCGCGGCGGGGATTGCGATCACCCTGGCCGCAGTGGGCGCGTTTCGCTCTCCACCCGGGGAGCGGTGGAAGCGGTTTCGGCTCGACCGGAACGGATGGATGGCGCTCAACGCCGCCCTGCTCAGCATGGTGCTGGTGTTCGTCTCCGCCGGCTCCGCGTATCCCGCCTTCGCGTCGGTGTTCCTGAACAGGACGGTGAGCGTCGACAGCAGGTATTTCGTCCTCACGGCGCTTCCCATCGCCGTGGTGGTGGCCTCCAGCGTATATCTGGCGCTGGGGCGGAGTCCCATGTGGTTCGCCGGGCTCACGGTGGTGACGCTGGCCGGGGCGACGCTCCTCTCGGGGCCGCAGCCGGGTGTGCTCCTGCTCGCACCGGCGCTGGCCTCGACGCTGCTGCTCGCTCGCTTGGTGTCGCGGAGGGGGTTGGCTCCCCGGGTGCTCGTATCCCGGCTCGCCCATCTCGGGATGGCCCTGTTCTTGGTAGGGGTGGCCGGCAGCGCTCTCGGCGACGACTTCACCGGGTCGATGAGACCTGGCGACACCGTGAACGTCGCCGGCAAGGAGGTGCGCCTGGAGTTCGTGGAGCTCGGCGAGGCCGATCGTTACGTCTTCGTCAGGGGTGGTGTCGACGTCGACGGGCGGAACGCGACTCCGGAGATACGCGCCTACGAGGATCAGGCTCTCCCCGTCGCCGAGCCCGCCCTCCTCGCCGGTCTCTTCGAGGATGTGATCGTGGCGATCTCTCTCTTGTTCCCGGACGGTGAGACGGTCGAGGTCAGCGTGTTCGTGCGGCCTCTGGTGACGTGGGTCTGGGCCGGGGCGTTGGTGATGGGTCTGGCAGGTCTGGTTGCTCTCTTCGGGAGAGACGGAGTCGTCGCAGCGCGACGTCCAAGGGCCACAGCAGTGCTGCAGCCAGGAGGAACCACCAGCGGAGATGGCTCTCGGTGACCCCGGAGGTGAGCCCTTCGGCGTCGAAGGCCTGGGATGCCTCGATCTCTCCCCGGCCGCCGGTACGGGTCGAGATGGCGGCCATCAGGTCGGCGTCGGCGTCTCCAGGCAGGAACTCGGCGGCGAAGGAGCGTGTCGCGAGGGTGGAGAGGACTATCGACTCGCCGTCGGGGGTATCGACCCGCACCCCGACCGCATAGGTCCCGCCCTGGCGTGCGGGCGTCACCGCTCCGAACTCGTGGCTGGAGATACGATCGAGACGCACCTCCTGGGAGGTGCCGTCGGGATAGCTGATCCGGGCGAGGGGCTCGGTGCCGGCGGGCCACTCTTCGGCTCCCTCGAGGGTGACGCTCATCACCTCGTCGGTGATCTTGGCGTCGATCCGCTGTCCCTCCGACCCACTGAGCGGGAACGTGTCACGGACCACGGTGGACCAGAAATCACCGAAGCCCTCCCACCCGGCCCAACCCGAAGCCCAGCGATCCCCTCCGTCGGAGGTCCAGGCGGTCACCCGACCAAGGCCGATCCGCCAGGCGGCGAGAAGGGGGTCGCTCATCTCTCCGATCTGAAGCTGGATTTCGGCGGTCGGCTTGGGGGTGGTCGCCACGTAGCCGAGGATCGCCGGCGATGCCGCCAGGTCACGCACCGCCTCAGCCGTCGAAGTGACCACCGGGAAGAACTGGCCTTCGTTGATGAACGAACGGGAGGCGAGACGCGCCTCCTGCACGAAGATCTCCGGGATCTCGTTGAGGTCCCGGCCCGGGTAGAAGCGCCCGTTCCCGGCAGCGGCCACCTCTTCGAGGGCGGGGATGGCGCCCTCCCCGGTGCCCACGACCGAGACGGTGATCCCCAGATCGGCGATCTCCTCCACCTTTTCCAACAGGTTGGCGGTGAACGGGCCTCCGCCGAAGTCCTCACCCAGATCGAGCTCCGTGGTGAAGCCATCGGTGAACAGGATGATGTGCTTCAACTCCTTGTCGGAGGCGAGGAGCTCCTCGGCGGCGGCGTCGATGGCGGGGACGATCCGGGTCTCGCCTGACGGGCGCAAAGAGCCGATGCCGCTCTCGATGGTGGCCCGGTCGGGGAACTCCTGGAGGGGGATCACCCATTCCGCGGTTCCACTGAAAGCGAGCACCCCCACCTCGTCGCCGCTGCCGAGGGCCTCGATCGCCCGAATGGCGGCTGCCTTGGAGATGTCGGTCTTGTTGACCCCTCCTTCCTCGGCGAACATGCCGCGGTCGGTGCAGTGACACGCTCCCATCGACTCGCTGGTGTCGATGAGGAGGACCTCGGCCACCTCCGCCTCGCGTTGGGTGTCCGGGGCGTCGGAGTCGACCGGGAGCAGGCCTTCCAACGGGGTGTCGCGGTATCCACCCAGCCCGTACGAATGGGTGCCACCCACCACGACCATCCCTCTCCCCAGGTCGCGCACGAACGTCTCCAGGGTCGAGAACCTCTCATCACTCAGGTCGCGTGCGCTCACGTCCACCAGCACGAGCGACCGGTGGATCGACAGTTCTTGAAGTCCCGGCATCTCATCGATGGAGGTTCGCTCGATCTCGAGGCCCCGCGCGATCAGGGCATCCTCGAGGATCTGCCCCCCGTCGGCCTCTCCCTCGACGATCATCACACTCGTGGCCCCCCGCACCTCGACACCGGCACGATGACTGTCGTTCTGGGGCACCGTATCACCGGTCATCCGCACCCGGGCGGTGTACTGGTGCAGGCCAGACTCTCCCGCCTCCACATTGAACACCGCATAGTTGGGGCCGGGAGTGAGGGAGATCTCCTGGGTGCCCACGACCCGGTCTTCGTGGGCCAGCTCCACGATTGCCTCCGCGGAGATGGTCGAGAGGACCTCGACAGACACATCGAAGGCCTCGTCGGCGTTGACCGACGAAGGCATGTCGACAGCCGAGATCGCGGCGTCCGTCACCGTGCTCGCCGAGACGGTGTGGACGTCGACGACGACACCGAGAGCCTCCAGCCGCTCCAGCTCGGCCTGGAGATCCCCGGCGTTGGCCCTCCCATCGGAGACCAGCACGATTCGCTGGCGGGTGTCGCCGACCAGGATCGACTCCGCGAGTCGCAGGCCCCGTGCCGGATTGGTCGCCTCCGTCTCGACCCCGCGGGCCCGGCGATAGGGCTCGCTGCCCAAAGAGGTCCCCACCCGCGCGTCGGACCCGAACTCCACTATCGCCCACTCGGCTCCGTCGGCGTCGGTCAGCGCCGACTCGACCCAAGCCCGCGCCGATTGGCGCCCTCCGTCTGCCATCGACTCCGAGACGTCGACGACGAACACCGTCGTCACGTCGTCGGAGCTCCTCACGAACGGCGGGTCGACGATGGCCAGCAGGAGCAGCGCGGCTATGAGCCCGCGCACGGCCAGGCCGATGCGCCATTGCCGTGACGGCACTCCTCTCGCCCGGGAGCTGACGTACAGCTCCAGTGCCAGGACCACGAAGAGGGCAGCCAGCACCCAGGGGAGGAGAGATCGGGCGATCGTGGTCGTGGCGTCGACCAGGGGCGGGTCGTCGGGTGCGGGGCGCAGCCCGGGGAGCGACTCCCTGGGAGTGAGATCCGACTCCGCCGGATCGGTGTTCACCGCGATCTCGACGGGATCTGACCCGTCACGGACCACCGTCCAGAAGCCGGCCATCGTGGCCACCGGGGCTGAATCGCTCACGGAGAGCGTCGTAGTGTTGCCGCGCGGGTCCGTCACGGTGGCGCCGCTGGCGCCGACCGGGAGCGGCTCACCGACGATCAGCGGCTCGGAGACGCCTTCGGAAGCGGCGAGCGCGCCAACCATCCGGGCGCCGAGGATCGGGTAGGCGATGTCTATCGGCAGATTCGACTGCTCGAGCGTGAAGGCGAAATAGTAGAAAGGCACCCCTGAGGCATCCCCCTCGACGATCAGAGGGGCGCCCGGTGCCCCTAACACCACCTCTCCGTTGGTCACCTCGAGAGCCTGAGCCTCGGCGATGGCGATACGACTGACATCGATGTCCTGGAGCAGCGGATGGTTGGCGCGCAGGGTGGGAACGGGGTTCTCGATCCGTCCCACCGGTGTGACGCCGGGGGCACCTCCGGGGACGTCGATGGCGATGAAAGGGAGGGTGGGGTCGGGGGGAACGGGGACGCCTGCGTAGATCTCGAAATCCACCTCCTGGCCAGGGCCGGCGTCGAATTCGACGTCGGGGAGCGAGCCCAGCAGCCGGTCGATGAAGAAACGGCCCTCCCCGTGCACCCGCGCCCGCAGCGCACCGAGCACGGGTGCGCTCACGTAGCGCTGGTTGTCGAAAGCCATCAGGTCTTCGCCGTCGAGGTAGGCGGCGACGCGCGTGCCGGTCGGCAGTTCGAAAGTCTCCTCCACCACGCCGCCGCCGGGGATCTCGATCTGCCGGGTGAGCACGGTGATCCCGTCCACGTCCAGACGGACCACCTGTATCGCATCGGGACCGCCGGTCGACTCGATGGTGACCCGGGCCTGCATTCCTCCCGGCCCCGAGGTGACGGAGAGGTCTGTGATGGCGCGGTTGGTGTCGGTCTGCCCGATCGGAACGAAGCGGGTCCCCAAAGGGGCCAGTCGCTCTTCCTGCTCGGTGAGCTGACCGTCGGAGAGGAGGACGAAATCGGTCTCCCGTTCGGGAAGCACCAGGGACTCGGCCAGGGCGAACGCAGATTCGTAGTCGGCGCCGCCACCGCTGCTCCGGATGGTGTCCGCGGCTCTGGAGAACTCGTCGGGATCGTCACTGTGCGACACCAGGACGGTGGATCGCGGTGAGGCCACCACGAGACTGGCCACTCCCTGGTCGGGAATCTCATCCCGCAATTGCTTCGCCTCCGCCACCGCCGAGCCGAGCCGGTCGGGGTCACCGTCGATGGAGGACATCGAGGCGGAAGCATCGACGATGAATACGGTGTGCTCGGCCAAATCGGCCTGTTCGAGCAGGGCAGGTCGGGCGAGAGCCAGCGCGAACAACGCCACCGCGGCGAGCTGAAGGATCAGCAGCAGGCTCCAGCGCAGCTTCTGCCAGGGCTCCGCTGCGGTGATGGCGTGCTTCAGCCCATCCCAGTGGAGCAGCGACGACACCGACGTAGGCGGCCGGCGCGGAGTCAGCATGTGGAGAACGACGATCGGCGCGGAGAGGAGGAGCGCGGCGAGACCGACCGGCAGCAGCAGGCTCATCTCAGAACGCCGGCGGTCCGCCAGGTCGTCATGAGCAAGGCCTCCACGTCGTCGTTGGCGTCGACTGCCTGGAAGCTGGCTCCGGCCCCCCGCGCGGCCCGCGCCACCTGATCGCGCCAGGCTCTCACCCTCTCCCGGTACGAGGCAGCAACCTCGTCGGTGACACTGACGGTGAGCCGGTCGCCCAGCTCACGATCGACCAGTTCGAGATCCCCCGAGAATTCCGGCTCCAGATCGTCCTCACAGAGGACGTGGAGGATGGTGACGTCGGAGCCGGAGCCACGGAGGTGGACCAGGGATCGCCACTCTGTCGTCAGCAGATCGGAGAGGACGATGGTGAGCCCGGGCAGGCCGCTCTGGCTGAGCAGATGTCCGGCCGCCTCGGCGAAAGGAGTCAGTCCAGTCGCTTCGAGACGCTCGACGTAGTCCAGGAACGAGGGCACCGCGGCGCGGCCGGCGAAACGCGGCGCCGCGGCCCGAGCGGGGAAGGTGTGCACCGACACCGAGTCGTGGGCGGACAGGGCGATGAAGCCGAGGGCGGCGGCGAGCCGTTTCGCCTGAACCATCTTTCCACCCACCGCCATCGAGCCGGAGGTGTCGATCAGGAGGCGGACGGTTATCTCGTCGTCCGCATCGAAGAGCTTGATGAGCACCTGGTCGAGTCGTGCCATCACGTGGTAGTCGATGCGGCGGAAGTCGTCACCCGGATGGTATTCGCGGAAGTCGGCGAAGTCGACGGTGTTTCCATAGCGCTTCGACTTGTGGTCACCGCCGAATCGACCCATGAGACGATGTCGGCTGGCGAGTTGGAGGCTCTCGAGCCTGGCCATCAGTGCCGGGCTGAGAAGCGTGGTCACGGAGCTCCCCGGATCTCCGGTCTCGGCTCTGGCACCGAATGGATCACCTCGTCGATGATCGCGTCGGTGCCGACACCCTCGGCCGTGGCCTCGTATCCGAGGATCAGGCGGTGGCGTAGAGCAGCCGGAGCGGCCCACCGAATGTCCTCCGCCGTCACGTGGGGGCGGCCGTCGATCATCGCAGCTGCTTTGGCGGCGAGGACGATGGACTGGGCTCCGCGAGGGGACGAGCCCCATCTGACGTAGCGCTTGACCGGTGGAGTGGCGTTGTAACCGTCAGGATGGGTTGCTTCGATGATCTGTGAAACGTAGCTGAGGAGATGCGAGGCGACAGGGAGTCGCGGGGTCATCGCGATCATCGACTCGATGGTCTCCATGTCGGCCGCGAGGGGCACGTCCGGCACCGCTCCGGTGGTGGTGCGCCGGAGGATCTCCTCGAGCACTTCCGCCGTCGGCGGGTTGACCGTTGCCTTGAACATGAAGCGGTCGAGCTGAGCCTCCGGCAGGGGGTAGGTGCCTTCGAGCTCGATCGGGTTCTGCGTGGCCAGGACCAGGAACGGGCGCGGGAGCGAGCGGGTCTCGCCGGCCACGGTGACATGACGCTCCTGCATCGCCTCGAGCAGAGCGGCCTGGGTCTTCGGGGTGGCGCGATTGATCTCGTCTGCCAGAAGGAGGTTGGTGAACACCGGCCCGGCCCGGTACTCGAAGCGGCGATGACCGCTCTCGGTTTCCTCCAACACCTGGGTCCCGACGATGTCGGCGGGCATCAAGTCGGGGGTGAACTGAACACGGGAGAAATGGACGCCGAGGGCTGCGGAGAACGCCTTGACCAGCTCGGTCTTGCCGAGACCGGGGACACCTTCGAGGAGCACGTGTCCTTCGGCGAGCAGTCCGACGAGGGTTTGGCGGATCAGATCGGGTTGTCCTGCGATTCGCCGACCCACCGCCGATTCGATCTCCGCGGCGACCTCGGCGTATCGGTCCAGGTCGGTCTGCTCGAGATTGGTCAATGTCCCTCCTCGTGCCCCGACCAGCAACGTCTCACTGGCCAGGGCACTAGCGAGCCTCCGAGGCGAGTAGTTCGAAGTAGGTCTGGACGATGGAGCGCATCGAGGGGGGAAGCTGGAGCTCTCCGAGCGCGTCGGCTGCCTGATTCAGGTATTCGGGAAGCACCTGTGCGTAAGGCACGACCGCCTCCCCTCGTGCGGTGGGGCCATCGGCGCGCCCCAGGATGTCACCGTCGCCGCTGCCTCCCTCGATGTCGACTTGGAGCAAGTCGGCGAGAGCGTCGGATTCGGTCGGGCTGTATACGTTGGCGGTCTCGACCTCGGAGCCGTGGCCTTCGGAGCCGCCGGCTCCGACGTTGCCCTGGCCTCCCTGACCGGAAGCGTTGCCGTCTCCCGGGGCCACGTTCGAGATCTCACCACTGCCACCATCGGCCTGCTGGCCCCCGCCGCCGCCCTGGCCTCCCTGCCCTTCGCCTTCCCCCTGACCCTGGCCCTGTCCCTGGCCTTCTCCGATGGCCTGGCCTTCGCCATCGTCCTGGCCCTGACCGTCGCCCTCGGCCTGGCCGGAGGTCCCGGCTCCGCCGAGGCGGGTTCGGGCACCCTCCAGGGCTCGGCGGGTCTCGCTGAGGGCCTGCTGTCCTCTGGCCCCATCGATGCCCGACTCCTGTTCTCCGGCTGCGCGCTGCAAAGCCCTCGCCGCCGCCTCCAGATCACCAGAGTCGATGGCGCGGGCCGCGTCGGAGAGCTCGCTGGAGAGCTCGGGGTTGCCCGAGGCCTGGGACTCGGCGAGGTCGGAGAGGCGATCGGCTAGTGCAGCCAGCTCGGGCTCGGAGAGACCACCTAACTCGTTGGCTGTCTGCTCGAGCTGAGAGACGGCGTCGAGCGGAGCGCTGTCGGACAACGGTCGCAGCGCCAGGTCGCGTGCCAGACCCTGTACCGCGGCCTTCTGAGTGAGGAAATCGGGATCGACCTGGCCGGCAAGCCGCGTCTCGGCGTCCTCGAGAGATTGCAATGCCTGCTCCAGAGACTCCGCCTGACGGAGCTCCTGTGCGAGCCTCTCCAGCTCGGTCGCGATCTCGGTAGCCGTCTCCACATCGGACTCTTCTATCGCCGCGGCGATTCGCTCGAGCTGTTCCGCCTCGGCCTCGATGGCCGTTGCCAGATCGGAGGAGAGGGCAGGTGTCGAACCGAGGGGAGGGAGCAGTCCGATCACCACGGCCAAGGCAGCAGCCAGCCCGAACTGACGTAGCCTGGAGCGGTCGGCACCTATCGGAATCGCATCGGAGGGCTTGGAGCCGATGGCCAGGGAGTCGGCCCGTTGCTGGATGGCGAGATGGACCCCATTGCCCGGGTCACCGAACTCGAGGGCCGTGGTGAAGGCGTCGCGCGCTCCGAGGCCACGTTCTGCGGCCCGAGCCGTGTCCCAGTGCGTGATGCGAAGTGTCGCCGCCCTGATGAGAAGGGCGATGACGAAGCCGGCTGCCAGCACACTGGCAACGAGCAGCCCGCGGTCGAAGGGAGTCAAGCGGTCGGCGCCCAGGGCGAGGACGATCGCGATCCCGAGGTACGGCGAATACTGCTGAGCCGTGGCTGACAGCCAGGCCAGACGCATACGCGCGCGGATGCGTCTGAGGAATCCCTGTCGACTTTCGCTCAAACTGACATCTCCTCGGGATGTGAGACGCTCCGAGACCGGAGCACGGTTCCCTCATGGACGCCCCCTCACAGAGTAAAGCAGGGTCCGCGACATGTCTGATTGACGCCGATTGCCGGTACCTTTTCCGGGTCGTGGGAAACAGGCCCTCCAGCTCGATGTGGCGACGCCTCGCTGTCATCAGCGGGTTGAGCGCGATCGCCTTCGTCGCCCCGGTCCTCGACCTCTACGGGGACAACCCGGAAGTGTTTATCGCCAACAGGTCGAGCACAACCGAGATCTTCCTCTTCGGCATGGGCGTTGCGCTCCTCCTCCCCCTGTTGGCCTGGGCAGTCCTGGCGGCGGCCGATGCCGTCGGAGGTCGGGCTCCCCATGTCGCCTATCGGAGTCTCGTCGCCCTCTTGGCGGTCGGGGCGGGCCTGGTCATCAGCCGCCAGATGCAGCCCGACCACACGGTTCTCGCCATTGTGGTGGCGGCAATCGCCGCCACCTTGATGTATTGGGCGGTGGCCAACATCGACGTTCTCTTTCTCCTGGCCGCGGTGGCGATCCCCGTGTCAGCGGTGATGTTCTTCGGCACCTCCGCCACCGCCCGCCTCATATGGGAGGAGCCTGAGATCGTCGAGGGTGCGGTGGAAGTGGGAAACCCAGCACACCTGGTGATGATCCAACTCGACGAGATGCCGCTGGCATCCATCATGGACACCGACGGCACGGTGAACGAGGCGCTGTTCCCCAACTTCGCCCGGCTCGCCGACGAGGGCACGTGGTATCGCAACGCGTTCTCCGACTCGATCGCCACCACCCAGAGTGTTCCCGCCATCCTGACCGGGGTCCGGGGAGGAGAGGATGCCGGCCCGTCGTACGTGGACCACCCCGACAACCTCTTCACCCTGCTGGGCGGCTCGTACGAGATGCACGTGATCGAATGGGTTGCCGAGCTCTGCCCAGAAGACGTGTGCCCCGACTACGCCGGGCGAACCCCGGCGAGATTCACCAACCTCGTCAAAGACCTCGGAGTGGTATACGGCCACCTCACCCTCCCCGGTGAGACCAGGCAGAGACTGCCCAGCATCGGCAATGCGTGGACTGGCTTCCTCGGCCAGGAAGAGGTGCCGGAAGGGACCGACGTCGCAGTGGATGGCATCCCGGTGCCGCCGAGCAACGAACGCCAGGAGTGGGTCGACTGGGTGCAGCGGCTGATCAACGGCATCGACCGCGACACCCCACCCACGCTCAGCTACGCCCACTTGCGCGCCCCACATGTGCCCTGGGAGACGAATCCGTCGGGCACCCACTACGAGCGTCCCGAGCAATACACCGAGGTCCAAGGGGTCGAAGGCGACGGGCGATGGGGTCCCGACCCAGGGCCGGCACTCCTCGGCTTCCAGAGGCACCTCTATCAGGTGGGGTTCCTCGACACGATGCTGGGCCGGCTTCTCGATCGAGTCGAGCGAACGGGTAACTGGGACGACACGATGGTCGTGGTCGTCTCCGATCATGGCTCATCGTTCGAGCCCGGCGAGCATCGTCGGTGGCCATTCGAGGACAATCGCGACGATCTCTACCGGATCCCCCTCTTCGTCAAGTATCCCGGTCAGACCGCCGGGGAGACGGTGGATCTGCCGGCGTTCGGCATCGACTTGGTTCCCACCATCGTCGATGCCCTCGATATCGAGACCGACTGGGAGTTCGACGGGATCTCGCTGCTCCAACTGGACTTCGAGCGGCCCCATGAGCCGATCCACTGGTGCTGCAACGGCGAGGGAGCCAGCACCGACATGGATGTCCTCAATTCACAGGTACAGCGGAACCACCAGTGGATCCCGGACCAGACCAGCTGGAGGGGAGTGGCCGGGATCGGGCCGATGGCCCACTTGGTGGGCACCCCGGTCACCGAGATCGAGCTGAGGTTCGACGCCGGCTTCCGCTGGTCGATCGAGATGGGAGCCGACCTCGACTCGGTCGACAGGTCGTCGGGCAGGGTGCAGACCCTGATCACGGGGCGTGTCGAGGCCGAGAGCCTCCCGGACTCCGATCAGCTTCTGATCGTCCTCAACGACATGGTGGCCGGGGTCGCTCACCTCACCCGCGACAGCGTGGCCGGGGGCGCCGTCATCGGCCTGGTCGCCGAGGAGCTGGTCCGGGATGGCGCCAACGACGTCGAGCTGCTGGTGCCGGGCCGGTCCGGGGAGTGGGTCGCGGGAGTTCGGGGCGACATCACTCTCGAGCTGGTCACGGCGGACGGGCGCGTGCTCGACCTCGGAAGCGAGGGTTCGCGTCGGATCCAAGTCGACTCCGTCGAGGAAACCGAGAACGGATGGGAGGTGGTCGGATGGGCTGCCGATGTGAGCGCCAAGACCACGCCCGACATGGTCTACGTCTACGCGGGAGATCGGCTCTTGGTCTGGGGCCCGCCGAACGAGGACAATGCCAACGTGGTCCGCTGGTTCGCCAGTGAAGACCTGCTCCGCTCGGGTTTCGTGCTCGAGGTGAGTGCCGATGAGGTCCCCCCCGAGATCACCCAGCTGCTGGTCGTTGCCGAGTTCGGTGACATCGCGGTGGCCGACCCGGCCCCCCTCACCCGCTGACGGCCGGGTTCAGCCGGTACAGCACCCTCGTCCCTTCGCCGAGGGTCAGCGACGCGATGGTCTCGAAATGGCGAGCGAGCAAACTCTCGAAGTCGGTCCGTGAACGGTCCGGGTGTAGCTCCGACTCCAGCTTGTTGGCGGTCAGCTTGGCCACCATCTCGTCTTCAGGGGCGACGAACTCGACCACCACCGGACAGCCGAATCCGGCCAACCATGCGACCACCCCCGCTGGTGGGATGCTGGCGGTGTAGATGAGATGATGGATCAGGCCATAGGCGATCACCAGGTCCGGGTTGGCGCGTTCCATCAAGGCGGGACGTTCCTTTCCGGCCCAACCCTGCGACGGTGATGGGTTGGTCAGGTCGCTGAGGACGATGGACACCTTCGAGCCTCTCCGGTAGAGCGCATCGAGCACGGGCTCGTCGCCGTCCACGGCGATGGCGAGGGCGCCTGACGCCGCGGCGAGCTCGGAGAAGTGCCCGTCGTTGGCTCCCAGGTCGACGACACGTCGCGGGCGGTGGGTTTCGAGGGCGTCGGCCAGAAAGTCGGTCTTCTGGTCCCTGTCGCGGCCCACGTGGTCACACGACTCGTACTCGACCCATCCCACCGCGCCGGCATCCCACTCCAGGCCCTCCACCAGCTTGCGCAGTTTTCGCACATTCGCCAGGATCATCTCGGCGCCGAATCCGGCGGTCTTCAGCTGGTTGCGCACCGCAGTGCCTGACATGCGCCGTTCCATCCTCGCCTGCAGGGAGATGTGGAGGATGGTGGAAGGACGGAGACGCTGCCAGAAGCCGAGAACGCTGCGCATCTCGGCGGCGGTGGGTCCGTCCGGGTTCCCGCGCAGCCAGGGCTGAAACGGGATCCCGGCATCGGCTCTGAGCATGAGGGGAAAGAGGAACTGCCGGGTGAACTGGCGATATCCGATCCACGGTTCCCCCGGTGAGTACTCCTCGAACGAGCCTATGTCGAGGAACATCGGGCTGCCGTCCACGAACTGGACGTTGAACGGGGTGGCGTCTTTGATCGTGATCCCGTCGGCGAGGGCATCCGCCAACAAGTCGAGTTGGAGGAGAGCTGCGTCCTTGAGCATGGAGAACGTCCATTCGTGGGGATAGGACACGAACGGGATGCGGGGGTGCTCCAAGGCTCCGGCTACCCCCTCGGCAGCGTATTCGACCGAGGTGGCCCCGATCAGCCTGCCCTCGGAGGTGGCGCGGGCGAAGAAGTCGGTGGTGGAGAGGGCGTTCCAGGAGCGAAGACCTCGTTCGTCGAGCAGCCGGAGGACCCGATCACCGCTGAAGACGATGCGCGATGCGGGATCGCGGAAAGACCCCGGATCGGCCCGATGCATGCCGTAGGTCAGGACTCGGTCGGGACTGCGGGCTCGTCGACCTCGGAGTCGGCCTCGGCGACGGCGCCCTTGCCCATGAGACGGGCCTTCCACGCCTTGAAGGCAACGAGTACTCCTGCCGCTCCACCGAGAAGCGCCTGCAGGATGAGGCTTCCTGATCCGGCATCGAGGTATGCAAACAACATCTTGTTCCTTCCCAGGGACGAGCGGACTTGACGCTAGCCACCATGATCGTCCAACACGGATGACATGCCAACCCCTCAGACCCGATAGTGCGTCGTCCCCTCGTGCTCGGAGGCGCGCACCCGCCCGATGAGGCGGAGATGCTCGAGATGGGACACCGTCTCCAGGAAGGCGAGGCGCGCCCCGACCGGGTCGAGGTTGGGGCGAAACGACTGGGTCATCACGTTCCAGGCCGTCGTCTCGGAGGTGCGGACCAGGTCGGTCATGTCCCGTAGACGGCGGTCGTGGTGGAGGAGAATCTGTCTCGCCCTCTCGTCGCCTTGGTCGATGAGGGTGCCGTGGGCCGGGTAGGTCCGGCCGATCTCCAGTGCTATCAGCTTACGGAGCGAGTCGAGGTACTCACCCAGGGGGTCACCGATGTCAGTGTCATACATGATCACCGGAGAGATCCGGGGGAGCACGTGGTCTCCCGAGAAGAAGACTCCCGTGCGGGTATCGCGCAGACAGATGTGGGCCGGCTCGTGGCCGGGCGTGTGCACCACCACCAGAGACCGACCCGTGCCCAGCGGGATCTCGTCGGCATCGGCCACGAGATGGTCAGGCGGATCGATCAGCGGCATGTAGTCGGGTCGTCGGGTCCGGGTCGTGGCTTCGATCACCTGGTCGGGGACGCCGTGGGAACGGGCGATACCGGTCAGTCTCCTCGCATACCCAGGGGTGTCGTTGTAGCGATCGACGAGTTTGGCGGCTCGTTCGTGCATGACGAAGCGGCACCCCAGCTCCCGCACCAGACGCGAGGCCATGCCGACATGGTCGGGATGGAGGTGGGAGACGACCAGTGTGTGGACGGCAGACTCGTCGAGACCCAGGGACGTCAATCCTTCCCGCAGTGCGGACCGGCCCGGTTCCCAATCGGTGCCGCAGTCGATGAGGAGCAGCCCGGTGTCGTCTTCGATCGCATAGGCATTGACCCAACCCGGAGATTGGAAGGGAAGGGGCGCTGGGATCAGGTGGATCCCATCACCGAGTGACTGTGTCGATGGGATGCTCATGCGGTCTCCGTCCTCGCCGTGCGCTTCTTCGCCCACCAGCTGCAGCCGAAAGCGACGATGAGGGTGGCGCCCACGACAGCCCCGGACCAGATCGCCACCCGGCCATATCCACCGACCTCCCCGGGATCGAGGAACGGGTACGGGTAGGAGTCGTTGAATGCTCCGCGCACCACGGCGTAGCCGAGGTAGAGCACGGGCGGTACCGTCCAGGACACGGCGCTTCTCACGCCAATGGGAGAGGAGGGCGGGTGGGCCAGCCAATCGGCGAGGACCGCCGCCGGGCTCACCACGCGCAGGCTCCAATCGACCCATGGCTCGGTTGCTCCGGGGACGATTCCGGGAGAGGCCTGGAGCCAGACGAAGAGTATGGCGGTCATCGCCATGGACACGGTGACGAGTCCCCGGAATACTGCGAATCGCATCGACCCGCCGAGAGCGGGGCGGATGGCGTACATGACCAGCATTGCCATCGCCAGCATGTTGCTCAGGACGGTGAAGGAGCCGAAGAACTCGATCGGCGGTGCCTGGCTGCGGCTCATGCCGATCGCCAGCCGGCCGACCAGTGCCACACCGAGCAGGGAAGCCAGGGCGAGGCGAAGGGAACGAAGGGACGTCTCGCTCATGGGGCGGGGATGGTAAACGCGGAGGGCGGCCCCGAACGGGGCCGCCCTCCAATTGATAGGGGGTGTGTGATCAGGCTGAGGGCGACTTCTTGGCGCCGCCGTAGATCAGGACCGCCACCGCCGCCACGGCCACCTGGATGATGAGCCTGATCCAGTCGATGCCTGAGGTGTCGCTGCCACCAAGGGCCTCGTATGCAAATCCACCGACGATGGCGCCGACGGCACCCAACACGATGGTCATCACGATCGAGATGTTCTGTTTCCCAGGCAGTGCGAGACGTGCCAGAGGCCCGATGATGATCCCGGCCAAGAGACCCCCAACCAGGGTCGCCAATACATCTGTCATTTCTTCCTCCTTACTGGCCGATAGGGATGGGTGACCCTACTGCGACGTGGACGTCGGGTGCCGGTCTCTTCGCGATATGCGGATGAGACGCGCTCGACTCTCCGTTATGCTTTGTCGTGGCGCCGGGAGATCCGGTGCCACGCCTGGCTTGTGCGCTCCCACCCGTCGGAGACTGCACATGGCGATCGGCGGCTTCGGCCGACGATCGCGCAGACAGTCGGTGCAGTGAGTGTGACGGGATCCAAAGGAGCGAAAATGGCAACCAATCTCTTCGTAGGGAACCTTCCCTTCTCGACGAGCTCCTCGGAGCTGGAGGAGCTCTTCGGTCGATTCGGCGCAGTGTCCCGCGCCCAGGTGATCACCGATCGCGACACGGGACGTTCCCGTGGCTTCGGTTTCGTCGAGATGGACTCCGACGACGAGGCGCAGCAGGCGATCGAGGCTCTGGACGGCTCCGATATCGACGGGCGCCAGATCAAGGTCAACGTGGCCCGGGAGCGCTCGCGCTGAGCCTCTGACAGGCCTAACCGTGCTCGACGGGGTCCTTGATCCCGAAGGTGATGTCGAGCGTCACCGAGAACACGGTGGGGGCTCCCGAAGAGTCGACCTCCCCGCCGACTTCGACGATCTCGAAGCGGTGGATGTCGGAGATGGTGCTGGCGGCGCGCGCCAGGACGGTACGGACCGCATCCTCAATCGAGCCTCCGGCTGTGCCCGACAGTCTGATCGTCTTGGTTATCGATGACATGTGGAGCGAGAAGCTAGCGGGTCGGAGCTATCGCTGAGGCGACGGAGGCGGCACCACCGCCGAGCAGCAGCGTGTAGTGGTTGACCCCGGGGAGGTACTCCATGGTCAGATTGGGGTTCGCGGCGACCAGGTCCTCGGCGGCTTCGCGTGGGATCATTCCCCCGGGCTGGTCGAGCGTCCCTCGCTCCACCACGATGACGTGGGTGGGGACCCCGAGGGTGGCTGCCGCTCGGTTCGCCTCGGTCCCAACGGTGATCTCCCGGGCTCCGACCTCGATGGCGGTGGCGTTCGCCCTCACCTCGAAGCGGTCTTGCTTGGGGACGAGCTCGTGGCCGAGGGCTTGTCTCATCGAGTCGTCCCAGTGGCTCTCGACGGCAGGGTGGCTCTTCCAGTGGTCGAAGAACTTGTCTTCGCTGTCGAAGCCCATCTCGAGTCGCAGCAGCGAGGGGCCGACGATCGAGTCGATGATCTCCTCGGGATCGGCGTCGGGAGCGCGCGGGATGGGCAGCCCGCCGTCGACCAGGACCACTCGCTCCACGCGGTCGGCATGGTTGGCTCCGAACAGGGCAGCGACCCAGCCGCCCATCGAGTAACCGGCGACGATGCCGCGATCGGTGTCGAGATGGTCGAGCGCTCGGGCGACGTCGTCGGCCACGGTGGTCAGGTCGTACGGGGGCGGGGCGTCGGCGCTGCCGGCGCGGCCCCTCACGTCGAGGGCGATTATCCCCAACCCGGGAGGCAGGTGCTCGATGACCGCCCCCCACCAGCGGGAGTTGCCGGAGAGGCCGTGAATCAGCACCGCAGTGCCGGCGTCTTGGGCGGGTGGCCGGTGCCAGGCATTGATGTGGCCCCCGGGGATCGGGACCGAGACGTCGCGCATCGATCCGAATGTAGCCGTCAACCGTGGAGCTGCTCGCCTCCGACGTAGGTGGCGACAACGTCGAGATTTTCGTTCAGGACGACCACGTCGGCCCGGCCACCCACCTCGAGGCTTCCTCTCCGTCCCAGTCCCAGGGCCCGGGCCGGATTGCGAGTGGCACAGAGCATCGCCTCGTCGAGGCCGGCCGAGGTGGACGCGACCAGATGGGCCATTGCCCGAGTCAGTGTGACGACGCTCCCGGCCAGGCGCCCGTCGCGAGTGCGGGGCCCGTCATCACCTACCGTGATCGGCCCGTCGCCCAGCGGATAGGTGCCCGGTCCCAACCCGAGCGCCGCCATGGCGTCGGTGGCCAGAATGGTGCGCTCGGGCCCGAGCACACGCCAGGCGACGTCCAGTGTGCCCGTGGCCACGTGGATCCCGTCGGCGATGAGGAGACAGTGCGGTGAGGAGGTCAGTGCGGCGCCGACGACTCCCGGCTCGCGGTGTCCCATCGGGCTCATCTGGTTGAACAGATGAGTGACCGTCGAGGCGTAGCCGGTGAGGGCTTCCCTGGCAATGTCGTAGTCGGCAGCGGTGTGCCCGAGGGAGACGACGACACCGGATCCCGCCAGAGCCATGCCCACCTCGGTGGCGCCGCGCAGTTCCGGGGCGAGAGTGACCATGCGGACCAACCCGGAGCTCGCCCAGCGCTGCGCGGTGAGCAGGTCAGGCTCGACGATGTGCTCCGGGTTGTGGGCGCCGTGCATGCGTGGCGATATCCAGGGCCCCTCGAAATGAAGCCCGAGGACCTCCGCTCCCCGGTAGTCGGATGGTCTCCGGTTGGCGACCACGTCCATGGCGAGATCGGTGACTTCGCTTGGTGAGGTGACGATCGTGGGAGTGAACGCGGTGACCCCGAGCTCGGGGAGTAGCCGACCGACCTCCCATATCGTGGTGGGATCCTGGGTGAAGTCGTGGCCGAAGGCGCCGTTGATCTGGAGGTCGATGAGACCCGGTGCGACGATGTGCCCAGTGGCGTCGACCGTTGGCCCTCCCGGGAGGTCAGCGACCAGCACCCCATCTGCCATGTGCAGGTCTCGCCGTGAGCCCGAGACGAGCCGTCCGCCCTCGATGGTGGTCACGGCGGTGAGTGTGGGCGCGGGGCGGAGGGGGCGCAACTAGACCCGACGCTGTCCTATCTTCCGGGCATGCGGATCGTCGCGGTCCTCGTTACGTCAATGGCCCTGGCGGCGTGCACAGCCGGTTCCGATGCGGGATCGGTGACTTCGACCGTGACAGGCGAGACGACGACGGCTCCCACCACCTCGGCGACCACCACCACCCCGGCGACCACCACCACTACCATCCCCACTACCACGACCACGAACCCGTTCGCCCGCCCCGAGTGGCTGGGCACACGTCCCCTTCCGCTGCGTCCCGATGGCCACGGTGAGACCGAGCCCACACCGGACGAGCTAGTGGACCGTCGACTGGCCACCATCGACCTGCTGGATCCGCCGGCGTCGTCGCTGTTCGAGAGCACCATCGAGCCGGTACCCCCCGATGTTCTGGTCCGCTCCAGCTGGCGGGACGATTGTCCCGTGGGGGTGGATGACCTGCGCTACCTGACCGTGAGCCACTATGGCTTCGACGGGGAGTTCCACACCGGAGAGATGATCGTCAACGTCGCCGTGGCCGAGGACGTGGTCGACGTCTTCGGCAGACTCCACGAGGCGCGATTCCCCATCGAGCAGATGCGGGTCATCCGGGCGGACGAGATCGACGATCATCCCACCGGAGACTGGAACGAGACCACGTCGTTCGTCTGTCGACCCGCGGTGGGCTCGTCGAATTGGTCACAGCATGCCTTTGGCCTGGCCATCGACGTCAATCCCTTCCACAATCCCTATCTCAAGGGAGATCTGGTGATCCCGGAACTGGCCTCGGCCTACACCGACAGGGACCACGTGAGACCGGGCATGATCGTCGATGGTGACGTCGTGGTGGAGGCCTTCGCCGAGATCGGCTGGGCCTGGGGCGGCGACTGGAACACCCTCAAGGACTGGATGCACTTCTCCCTGACCGGACGCTAGGGGCTACGACAACGCTTCCTAATGCACCAGGGCCGGATATCCGGCTCTGGTGCGCATGGAAAACGGAATCCGGTAGAGGTCCCGCTTCTCGTTTCGTCAGGGCCGGTATATCGGCCCCCCTGCATTAGGAACCGAACGTATGTTCGATATAGTGGGGTGGGTGGCCCGATACGCCGAGCTCCACTGTCATACCAACTTCTCCTTCCTCGACGGGGCATCGCACCCAGAGGACCTGGTGCAGCGGGCGATGGACCTGGGCTATGAGGCGCTGGCGGTGACCGACCACAACGGTTTCTACGGAACCTCGCGGTTGTGGCAGGCGGCCAAGGAGACAGGGCTGGCGGTCATCTACGGGGTGGAGATCGCATTGGAGGCCGACCCCGGCGGTGACCCCGACCCCGTCTCTCGTGCCGAGGAGTGGGACCGGAAGCGTCATGCCCGGAGCAAAGGTGGCCAGGGCCGGTTGCGGCGGGGTCGATCGATCCGCTCCCACGGGGTCAAGCCGACCCGTCTACCCGAATCGGATCACCTGGTGCTGCTGGCGGGGTCCCCCGACGGCTACCGGACTCTCTCTCATCTCGTCACCAAGGCGCAGATGCGGGGAGAGAAGGACCATCCGCTCTACACCTGGGACGACCTCGCCGTGGCCGCCACCAACCGGGACGTCCATGCCCTCACGGGCTGCCGTCATGGTGCGGTACCCAAGGCGACCTCCGAAGGCCTGGTCGCGGTGGTGAGGGAGACGTCCCGGCTGCGTGAGATCTTCGGTCCCCGGCTCCACATGGAGTTGTGGCATCACGGCATGCCCGAGGACGACTCCCGCAACGACATGATCTGGGAGGTGGGTCGGAAGCTGGGTGTCTCGACGGTGGCCACCAACCAGGTGCACTATCACGACCGCTCCGACGCCGACCTGTCCGAGGTGCTGGCCGCGATCGGCGGCCGGAGGACGCTGGCCGAGGCCGATGGGTTCCGGCCGGCCACAGATGAGCGTTACCTGAAGCATCCCAAGGAGATGGAATGGCGATTCTCCCGCTATCCGGGGGCGGTGGAGCGCAGCGCAGAGCTGGGCCGGCGGCTCGCCTTCGACCTGGCCCTGGTGGCCCCCCGGCTCCCGGACTTCCCCATGCCGGGGCATTTCCGCGACGAGATGGGCTATCTCCGCCATCTCACCTGGGAGGGGGCGAGAGAGATCTATCCGGGATCGGACCACGGCGTCGCCCCGGCCGCTCGCCGCCGTCTCGAGTACGAGCTCGACATCATCGAGAGGCTGGGGTTCCCTGGTTACTTCCTGGTGGTCAAGGATCTGGTCGACTTCTCCAGGGAGCAGGGGATCTATTGCCAGATCAGAGGGTCGGGGGCCGATTCGGCGGTGTGTCATTGCATCGGGCTGACCCGGGTCGATCCGATCAGGCTCCAACTCCCGTTCGAGCGCTTCCTCTCGGAGGAGAGGGGAAAACCACCCGACATCGACGTCGACTTCGAGGCAGACCGTCGTGAGGAGGTGATCCAGTATTGCTACCGGCGTTACGGGAGAGAACGGGCGGCGATGGTGGCCAATGTCATCACCTATCGAGCCCGGTCGGTGCTCCGTGACGTGGCCAAGACGTTCGGCTTCACCCAGGCTCAGGTCGACGGCTTGTCGAAGTACGTCGACAGCCACGATCCGGCCCAGTTGCGTGACATGGACATCTCGTTGCCCGAGGGGATCACCTCCGAGATGATCTACGACATCTGCTGGCGGCTCGACGGCTTTCCCCGACACCTCGGCATCCACTCCGGGGGAATGGTGATAGCCGACCGGCCCCTCTGGCAGGTGGTGCCACTCGAGTGGGGGCGGATGGAGGGTCGCACGGTCATCCAGTGGGACAAGGACGACTCGGCCGCGGTCGGCATCGTCAAGTTCGACCTGCTCGGCCTGGGGATGCTCAACGCCCTCCACCTGGCCATCGACCTGGTCGAGGAGACCCATGGTGTCGAGATCGACCTGGCCCGGATCCCCCAGGAGCCGGCGATATACGAGTCGATGACTCGAGCCGACACCGTTGGCCTGTTCCAGATCGAGTCGCGTGCCCAGATGGCCACCTTGCCCAAGATGAAGCCGAAGACCTTCTACGACCTGGCCGTCGAGGTGGCACTGATCCGGCCGGGCCCGATCCAGGGTCAGTCGGTCCACCCTTACCTGCGGCGACGCAATGGTGAGGAGCCGGTTCGCTACCCGCATCCGGCCACTGAGCCGATCTTGGAGAAGACCCTCGGCGTGCCCATCTTCCAGGAGCAACTCATGGAACTGGCCCGGGTCTGCGCCGGTTTTGACGGCTCCCAGGCCGACCGGCTCCGCCAGGCCATGACTCACAAGCGATCAGCCGAAGCGATGGGCAGGCTACGCAACGAGGTGTATGCCGGGATGGCGTCGAACGGGATCACCGGTCCCGCGGCCGACGAGATCTGGGAGAAACTGCAGGGTTTCTCGAGCTTTGGCTTCCCGGAGAGCCACTCGGTGAGCTTCGCCTACATCGTGTACATGTCGGCTTGGCTCCGCTTCCACTATCCGGCCGAGTACCTGGCAGGTCTGCTCAACGCCCAGCCCATGGGCTTCTACAGTCCGAATTCCCTGGTCCAGGATGCGCAACGGCACGGAGTGGTGGTGCTCGCGCCATGCGTCAACCTCTCTTGGCACGATTGCACGATCGAACCGGTGGACACCGATCCCGACGACGTGGTCTCTCATCTCGGCCAGGAGTGGCGGCGGGGGAGGGGCCACGTCGCCGACCCGCTCCGCCCTGCGGTGGGGGTACGCATGGGTCTCCGCTACGTCCGCAACCTGGGGGAGAGGGAGATCACCCGGATCGAGGCGGCCAGAATCCTGGGCGGCGAGTTCAGCTCACCGGAGGACCTGGCCTCCCGCTCCGGTCTCGATGTGGCGGCGCTGGAGGGTCTGGCCGCGTCGGGAGCGCTCGGATTGGTGGGTCTGGGCCGACGCGAGGGTCTGTGGGCCGCTGGTGCGCTGGCCGAGATCGACCCCGAGCGGCTCGCACTGTCTCCGGGGGTGGATGCGCCCATTCTGCCGGGGATGACCGATGAGGAGAGCCATCGGGCCGATCTCTGGTCGACATCGGTGTCCACACGGCATCCGATGAGTTTCGTTCGGGATCGGCTCGATGGCTGTCTGACCGCGGCGGAGGCTCTCGAGGTGCGTCACAATCGGGCCCGGGTCAAGGTGGCCGGGGTGGTCACCCACCGACAGCGGCCCGGGACGGCGCGCGGTGTCTATTTCCTCAATCTGGAGGATGAGACCGGTCTTCTCAACATCGTGGTGCTCCCCGACGTGTGGGCCCGGCACCGTCGCGTCGTGCGCAAGAGCCCCGCCCTGGTGATCCATGGCCGTCTCGAGTACCACGACGGGGTCACCAACATCGTCGCCCGTGCCTTCGAACCGATCGGGGTGCAAACGGTCCGGTCACGGGATTTCAGATAGATGGCAGGCCGCCATCAGATGGGCGCGGCAGCTGCAGGCCGACCGGCGTCTGTTCTGGCGAGGATCTCAGATCGTTAGGAGCTATCTCGATGTGAATGCCCTCAGCACCCAGGATGAGAGTCTCGCAGGCAACCGCCTGAAGTCGGCCTGCCATTCAGCGGCAGTTGAAGATGTCCCAACCGCCCCCGTGGTAGACCTCCCACGCCGCGGCGGCGGTCGATGCCTCCGGGTCGGTGGCATCGATGCCCGGGAACCCGGCGTTGGTGGCCCTCTCGTCCCAATAGCGGGGAAGATGGTTGTACAAGCCCACCCCGCCGGTGCGGGCATCGACGGCGTTCGGGTCGAAGCGGGACTCGCACCAGGCGATGCGCACGGCGCGGTTCACGTCCTGGGGCTCGAAGTAGAGACTGGCCAGGGCCCGGACCTCGACCTCCGACAGCCAACCGACGGTTGGTGGTGTGATGGGGGTGGAGGACGACTCCTCTTCCTCGTCCACCACGACGCTCTCGGCTTGGGTGTCGGCCGTGTCGGCGGACTCTGCGGTGATGGCCACCGCGGCAGTGGTCCCGTCATCGCCGAGCAATGCGAAGTTGAGTCCTGCATAGGCACCGGCGGTGTGTCCGATGGCGGCAGCTACAGCATCGGCGTGCACCTCGTCGGGATCGGCTCCCGAGGTGCCGAACGCGGCAAAGCCGGCGATGGCCAGCAGTGCGACGGCTGCCCACCCAGCGACAAATGAGAGACGTTTAGAGCGCATCCAGTATTGACTCCATGTGGGTCGGGGGACCCACACCCAGGGGGCTAAACCCTACCGAACTGTGGATAACAATGCATCCGCCATGCGCTTCAGACGGTTTCCAGCGCCGAGCCGATGCGCTCCACGATATCGATCAGGATCCCGGTCTCGGTGGCGAAGTTGAGCCGGACGTGCTGGTCGCCGCCACCCCGGAAATGGGCCCCGGCACTCGTGGCGACCCGGGCCCTGTCGACCAGGAAGCGGTAGGGATCGTCGAGTCCATATTCCGCCATGTCGAGCCAGGCTAGATAGGTCCCCTCCGGTGGGGTGAAGCGGGCTCGGGGGAGATGTTCGGCCACCAGCGCGACGAGCAGCTCCCGGTTGGCCGAAAGCCGTTCCCTGACCTCCTCCAACCACTCCTGTCCCTTCGAGTAGGCCGCTTCGGTGGCGATGAGCCCGAATGTCCCTACCCCGACCATGTGCCGGGCGAAGTGGTCCTTCCATACCTCGCGGTCGGCTTCGTTGGTGAGAACCACCTGCGCGCACTTGAGTCCCGGCAGGTTCCATGCCTTCGACGCGGCCGTGACCGTGACGGTGTTGGCTGCGTCGAGCAAGGCGACGGGGACGTGCGTCCGGTCATAGGTGATGGAGCCGTGGATCTCGTCGGCGATGAACCGGGCGTCGTGCCTCGCCGCCAGCGCGAGCACATCCTCGAGCTCTTCCCGGGTCAGCACCCGACCCGTCGGGTTCCAGGGATTGCACACGACGACCGACCCGGCACCGGCTGCGAGACCTCGCTCGATCGCACCCAGATCGATGGTGTAGCGCCCGTTCTCGTCGACCCGGCTCGGGGCCTCGATGATCTCGCGACCGGCTTGTTCGACCATCGAGAAGAAGGGGAAGTAGACCGGTGTGTGCAGAACCACGGGCGACCCGGGCCGGGTCAGGTGGATGATCGCCCTCCTGATCCCTTCGATCACGTCGGGGGCGGGGAACACCCAGGTGGGGTCGACGCTCCAGTCGAACGAGTCGGCCCAGAAGTCGACGGCGGCCTCGGCCACCGCCTCCTCGGCATCCGGGTACGGATAGCCGGTGATGCCATCGTCCACCGCCCGGTGGAGCGCCTCGCTCACCGCCGGTGCCAGGCCGAAGTCCATCTCCGCCACCCAGGCGGGAAGGACGTCCTCGTCGTAGTAGGTCCACTTGAGACCCCCGATACGACGAAGATGATCAGTCGTGGTGCTCATTCTCCCGACCCTATGCGATCCACCACCCAAGACCACTCGGGTCTTCCCGGGTCGAGCAGCGAGAAGTGGTCACACGAGGTGTGGTGATGCTCGACCCCGTGGCGTCCGGCGAAGGCCACGGACCGCGCCACCGGGACGATCTCGTCGTCGTCACCGTGGACCAGGACTGTCTCCACTCCCCCCGGGTCGGGATCGGGGGGCGCTCCCTGGTTCAGCATCTCCTGACACTGCACGGCTCCCACGTCTCCGGCCTCCACGGCGGCGGTGAGGGAGAGCAGAGGGCCCAGGGCGATGTGGACGTCGACCGGTACCCGTGCTCGTGCCGCCGCCCACATCAGCAGGTAGGCACCAGCCGAGTGGCCCACCAGGATCAGGCGGCGGAGGTCGGTCTGCAGTCGGGGGGCGGAGTCGAGGGCGGTCAGGACGTCGTGACCCGACCCTGGCCAGCCGCCGCCGTCTCCCAGTCTGCGGTACTCGATGTTCCAGGTGCTGTATCCCCGCCGGGTCAGATCCACGGCGAGACTCTCGGTGAGGTCTCTGGCGAACTCGTGCTTCCACACACCTCCGTGGGCGAGCACGACGAGATCGTCCCCTCCCCGCCGGAAATCCCCGATGTTGTCGTGATGCGGCCCGTATCGCACCGTCTCGAAGGCTCCTGCCGCCCGATTGACCAGATGCCGGATGGCGGCCCGGTAGCCGGCAACCCCCCGCCCGTAGATGCTGAGGTCGCAGACGTCGGCCACGACCGACACCGCTCGCCATTGCTCACGCCGGCGGATGTTCGAGATGTGCACCTCCACGACCGGTGCGCTCACCGCGGCGATGGCGTCGGCGATGGCGCGCGAGGTGTGGGTGAAAGCGCCGGGGTTGATGACGATGCCGTCGCCTTCGAAGGAGTGGATGGCCTCGATGATGTGCTCCTCGCCGTTGGATTGCATCGTGTCGATCCGGGCGCCCATCTCCTCTCCCCACTTCGTTATCTGCTCCTCCAGCTCGGCCAGGGTGGTGGACCCGTAGACCTCGGGTTGGCGGGTGCCCAGGAGGTTCAGGTTGGGGCCGTGGATCGCCAGGAGAAGCATCAGGCCACCTCGGGGAGGTGCTCGGCGACGAGTCGCTCGGCGCGATGGGCGATCTCCGGGGACAGCTCGGCCTCGACCACGGAGAACCTGCGCCGGAACCGGTCCTCGATGCTTTCCATGACCAGCTCGGGGGTGAGGCCGGGGGAGCGGTCGGCCAGGGAGCCCGCGGTGCGGGGGTCCCAGTCGAGGCCGAGCGCCCGGTAGACGGGGATCAACACGTCGCGGATTCGATCACTGTCGTCGACGACTACGACGCCGCCTATGTGCGCCGCTCTCCTGACCAGACGCTGGCCCACACCCATCACCTTCACCTTCCCTCCGACGTTCACCGACCACTGGCCGGGGCAGTATTCGCCGGGGAGCTCACCGATCCTGGCATCGACCCCGAGCGACTCGAACGCCTCGGCCATCAGGGTGGCGACCATCTCGAAGCGATCGTGGATCCCGGTCTTCGGATCGGGCTCGGGGAGAGCCAGGGAGAAGGCGATGGTCGACTCGTGGAACACCGCGGCCCGTCCTCCGGCCAGGCGCTCCACGGCGGCGAAGCCGTGGGCCCGGGCGGCCCTGACCGCGGCGTCGTAGCCGGGGGTGACCCGGTCGGCGAGCCCGAAGGCCATGATCGCTCCGGGGACGTGGAGGCGGAGGGTCGGGCCCATTTCCCCGGCCGAGACCGCAGCCAAGATCGAATGACTCAACGCCACGTCCATGGGCCCCTGGCGGCTCTCGCGGATCAAAGCGAGCGAATTCACCGGATTCAGCATACGGAGGGGGACAATGAATCATTGGGCACGACCCCTGGAACGGAGATCACGTGTCGAGTCGTTGTGTCGGTGTGACAGATCGGTGTGATATTGGGCTCTGAGACGCCCTCGAGGCTCTTCCCGGTGCTCTCGATCGCGCTCGCGGCCGCGCTGGTTGCCTGTGGCGGCTCTCCGCTGGAGTCGATCGGTCTGCGCAGCTCGGAGTGGATCAACGAGCCCACGGTCCCGACGACGGTCCCGGTCGTCACCACCACGCCGACGGTGGTGGCGATCGATCGGCTGCAGTGGGCCAACGACGACATCGAGACCGAGAACCTCGGAGATCACACCGCCCTGCTCGCAGAGGTGTTCTCCCGGCGTGAGGGCGATCGCTTCATCCAGGCCAGCCGCTACGAGATCGCCGTGGCGCTTCCGGAGCTGACCTTCCCCGACAGGGCGCCGAACGGGGCGGAATGGGTCTCGTCGCAGCTGGTATTCGACAACGACGGGTCCCTGGCGGACGACCCGACCGCCGCCTTCGGCATCTGGTCGGCCGAGCCCTACTCCCGTTCCCGCTCTGTGGCGCAGATGCTGGTCCTCCGGGTGGCAACCGACATCGAGGCGGCGAACCAACTCGCCAGTGGTGAGGGTGACCTGAGCTGTGAGCGATTCGCCGACCGGACCGTGGCACAGTGCGAAGTCCTGACGATCGACGATCGACCCACCTGGCTGCTCTCTCAAGCGGGTGGTTCGACACTGGTCTGGTACGAGGGCCCTCATCGCTACGAGCTCTTCGGTCGCTCGTTCGTCCCTTCCGGGGTGCTCCGAGACATGAGTGCCGGGATGGTCCCCTTCGGTTCGATTGTGGGGGAGGCGTCGTAAGGTCTGGGGCTCTTCTCCAGGAGACGAGTCATCTTCCACAGTGGTGGCTGGTGGAGCTACCTCAAGTACGACGAGGAACAAGACCGGCCTGACATAGACAGGGACCTGCTGAGACGGGTCTGGGCCTACGGCCGACCCTACAAGCGCGGGCTGGCCGGGATCCTGGTCACCATCGTCGTCATCTCCACGGTCTCGGTCATCCCCGCCATCCTGATTCGGGAGCTCCTCGACGTGGCGATAGACGACCGGGACGTCCGGTACCTGACCATCCTGGGCTTGGGCATGGTGGCGGTCCCGTTGGTGAACGCCGTCGTCGGCATCGTCCAGCGGTGGCTCTCCTCGAAGGTAGGTGAGGGGATCATCTTCGACCTCCGCCGTCAGCTCTACGCCCACCTGCAGAGGATGTCGCTGCGCTTCTTCACGGCGACCAAGACGGGTGAGCTGATGAACCGGCTCAACTCCGACGTCGTCGGGGCCCAACAGGCGATCACGGGTACCTTCGTGACCATCGTCTCCAACGTGGTGTCGGTGACCGTGATCCTCATCGTCATGTTCGGCGAAGAGTGGCGTCTCACCCTCCTCGCCATCGCCGCGCTGCCCCTGTTCGTGATCCCCGCTCGACGGGTGGCCAAGGTGCTGCGGCGGATAACGCAACAGCAGATGGAGCACGAGGCGCGGATGTCGGGGATCCTCCAAGAGTCGTTCAACGTCTCCGGTGCCCAGCTGATCAGGCTGTTCGGCCGCTGGGACGAGGAGATGGCCCGATTCTCACACGCCGCCGACAGCGTCCGCGACTACGGGATCAGGCGAGCCACGGTGGGACGAGGGTTCTTCGCCGCCCTCGGCCTGGTTTCTGCGGTTGGCACGGCCGCCGTGTTCTGGGTCGGAGGTCTGATGGTCATCGAGGGTGACATCTCGAAAGGGACGATCGTGATGTTTGCCACGCTGCTGACCCAGCTCTACGGGCCTCTGTCGGCGATAACCAACTCCAGAGTCGAGTTCGCCACCTCCCTGGTGTCTTTCGAGCGGGTGTTCGAGGTCCTCGACCTCGACACCGACATCGTGGTTCCCGCCGAGCCCAAGCCACTGAGCGGTTCTGGCCGGGTGGAGTTCGATCGCGTCTCCTTCCGCTATCGGGGTGACGGCCCTGAGGGCTTGGAGGCGGTGCAGAGGTTCAGCTGGCACTCCCGTGGGGACGGCCCGGGGGTGGTTCCGCAGCGGTCGTCGCGAGATTGGGCGCTCGAGGATGTGAGCTTCGTCGCCGAGCCCGGGACCCTGACCGCGCTGGTCGGGCCTTCGGGCGCCGGCAAGACGACCATCTCGTATCTCGTGCCCCGTCTCTATGACGTGACTCAGGGGAGGGTGCTCATCGATGGGGCCGATGTGCGAGACGTGGCACTCGAGGACCTGTCCGCCACCGTCGGAGTGGTCACCCAGGAGACCTACCTCTTTCACGACACCATCGCCGCCAATCTCAGGTACGCGCGCCCCGATGCGGGCCATGCAGAGCTGGTGGCGGCAGCGACTGCGGCCAACATCCATCAGATGATCGAGCGATTGCCCGAAGGCTATGAGACCGTGGTCGGGGAACGTGGGTACCGCCTGTCCGGCGGGGAGAAGCAGCGCATCTCCATCGCAAGGGTGGTTCTCGCCGACCCGAAAGTCCTCATCCTCGATGAGGCGACCTCACATCTCGATTCGCGCTCCGAGTCGTTGATCCAGGAGGCTCTGGAGGCGCTCATGAGGGGACGGACCTCGATCGTGATCGCCCACCGGCTGTCCACGGTGAGGGCCGCCGATCAGATCCTGGTCATCGATGCGGGTCGGATCGTCGAGCGGGGTAATCACGAGCAACTGGTGGCGCGCAACGGCCTCTACGCCGAGTTGAGCCGGACTCAGTTCGCCGGCGGTCTCACCGCCTGATCCTGGATCTCCCGCGGCGGTTATGTCGGTGACCAGCTCCGGGAGCGAGGCGGCGAAGGCCAGCACCAGAGTCCCTACGAACAATCCGCCGAGCCCGGTCCGCTCGGCGATTCCGTCGCCATGAGCGGCGAGTCTGGTCCCTGCGATCACCACGATGGAGGCCATGAGCAGGAACACGAGAGCTGGCAACGGGGAGAGTCATGTGGCGGTGGGGATATTGGCCCATCTAGATGCGGCACGGTTGGAAATCCGGACCAGAACCCTCGAGCTCAGGTGAGGAACCAGCTGGCTTCCCGGTAGGTGTCCAGGTCGAGGTGGCGGGGCTCGGAGACGGCCTCCGCCATGTCGACGGGGACGATGCGGTTGCCCCGGAGCGCAACCATCACCCCGCTCCTCCCCTCCATTGCCAACTCGGTCGCCTGCACCCCCATGCGCGTGCCGAGCATCCGGTCGAATGCGGTGGGAGTCCCCCCACGCTGGAGGTACCCCAGGATCGTCGGTCGGGCCTCGTACGTGGTGAGACGCTCGATCTCTGCCGACACTTCCTGGCAGACACCCCCGATCCGGTTGAACCCGTAGGGATCGATGCCCGTCTCCGAGATGGCGCCTCCCGGGCCCGGTGTCCCCTCCGCGACCACCACCACGGAATGATCATGTCCCGATTCGTGACGGGTGACGATCCTGCGGGCCAGGTCCTCGTAGTCGACCTCCACCTCTGGCACGAGGATCGCCTGGGCCCCTCCGGCCATTCCTGCCGCGGCGGCGATCCATCCGGTGGTGCGGCCCATCACCTCGATCACCATGATCCGGTTGTGTGACTCGGCCGTCGTGGCCAGCCGATCGATGGCGTCGACGACGATCTGGACTGCAGTGTGGAATCCGATGCTCACGTCGGTACCGCCGATGTCGTTGTCGATCGTCTTCGGGACTCCGACGATGGGGAGACCCTCCTTCTCCAGCCGGATGGCCGTCCGCAGTGACCCGTCCCCTCCGATCACCACCAGGGCCTCGATTTCGTGCCGTTCCACCGTGTTGCGAATCGACTCATAGCCATCGCCGTGCTCGTAAGGGTCTTTGCGCGATGTCCCCAAGATGGTGCCGCCCTTGCCCACCACCCCCCGCACGTCGTCTCTGGTCATGGGGCGGGTTGCCCCCTCCATGAGACCGGCCCAGCCCTCCTCGATACCGACGACGTCCCGTCCCTCGGCAGTGGCCCTGGTCACTACGGCCCGGATGGCGGCGTTGAGGCCCGGGCAGTCACCTCCTGCGGTGAGGACTCCGATGGAGCCCATCAGTTAGTCGTCTGCGTCACGGGTGAGCGATTGTAGAAGTTGTTCGCTTGCCGCTCGGATCTCGCGACGCAACAGGGACTTTTGGCCCTAGACGACTCGGGTCGAAGTTGGTATGTTCCGGGACTGAAGAGCCCGAAGTGTGAGAACGGGTACCAGGTGACTGCCTGGTTGAGACCGAGACCATAGGAGTCCCGGGACCGTAGAACCTGAACCGGCTGATACCGGCGTAGGAACTCATTCATCGGGCTCTTCTTTTTTCTCTTCTTCCCTTTGCCGTTCCTGTCCTGTCTGGGGCCTCCGCCCCGAGGGGATCGGGACTTGCGACCGTAGCCGTCACGCCGGTTCTTCGCGATGCTCGACGGGTGAGACCGGGCATAGAGGCGAAGGGCTCATCGATGTCGCTTCCGGCATCCTCATCGGAGGGATCGTGGGTGGAATCCTCGCGGTCAACCTGGTCTATCACGGCCTGGAGGGCGGTTATGAGTCCAGCTTCGCCGAGATCTTCGAAGCGAGCGTCGTCCTGGGCACGATCGTGGTGGGGATCCTGTTGGCGTTCCCGGTGCTGGGTGTGGTGGTGGCGCGGCGGTGAAGCACGCGAAGCCGTGCCGGTGGGGGATGAGCTCAGTCGCCGGCCGGGATGTCGACGTTGAAGGCGTCGAACAAGAGCTCTGCCCCTGACTGGCGATGGAGAGTCAGCCGTACGAGGAGAGCGTTCACCCGGCGGCGAAGCATCTGTGTGGACCAGTCGGCGCTCATGCTCATTGCCCGATGACAAGCCGACTCCAGAGACCGATGCTCGTCGCGAAGAGTCTCCACCGCGGCTTGCAGGTGTGGCGCCCGGTCGAGGATTTCGGTGAACAGGCCGTCCTCCGCCTCGACCTGGGCGGTGTGGTCACTCAGCGCCGCTTCCAGATGCGAGAGGGCGGTCTCGATCTCGATCCTCCAATCGGCGGCGCCACTGGGCCGTGCGACGGCTCGCTCCAGACCTGTCATGGCGTCGTAGAGCTCCTGGCGCCGGCTGGCCACCTGGTCCTGGGTTTCGCTCGACGGCCAGGCGATGTCGTCTGCTCGAAATTCGCTCATAGCCGCGATGATGCGGCACCCAGGGGAGGGGAGAAGGGCACAATGACCCATTCTTAGAGCCGTCCGGTCAGGCTCCCCGGGTGAGGTTCTCGAAGAGTAGGGGCTCGGTGGGGGCGAGCAGGAGGACCTCGCCGTCGGTCGACATCCACAGATGGGGGCCGGCCTTGAGCCAGGCGCGACGGGGTAGGGCATCGAGGTTGCGTCGCTTCCGGGCCGTGGGAGGGACGTAAACGAGGACTTCCGGCGCCGGAGCGCCCAGAGCCTCTATCGACCCTGCCAGGTCGTAGCTACCGAACAAGGCAGCCATGGCCTCCGCAGGGTCTACGGCGCCACGGTCGGAGAGCCAGTCGACCGACCCGCACCCTTCGCACGCCGCGACTGCAATCCTTCCCACCCATACCGGTTTGTGCTCGCACCACTGGTTGGTGTCCATGTCCGACAACTTACGATTGGGGTGGGACAGAATTGGCGCTGACCCCGTGGTCCCCGTGGATAGGGGACTTTCGGCCGTGGTGGGACACAGCGGCGGGGCCGATGATGTGGACACAGATGCCCATACCGCGAGGAGGATGACATGGAACTCAGGGAGTTGGTCAGTGGCGAGATCGAGACCATCGCCGTGGAGGCGAAGGCCATCGATGCCGCCATCCAGATGCAGCGTGCCGGTGTCGGGTCGCTGGCTGTGATGGCCGAGGACGACTTCAGCGGGATCTTCACCGAGCGCGACGTCCTCCGTCTGGTCGCATCGGGGGAGGACGCGGCCTCGGAGACGGTCGGGGAATGGATGACGATGTACCCGGACTCCTTCCTCCCCGACATGGAGGTCAGTGAGGCCGCCGAGTGGATGCTCGCCGCCGGCTATCGGCATCTCCCGGTCATGGACGAGGGGCGTCTCCTCGGCATGGTGTCGATCAAGGACATCCTCTGGGCGCTCAGCGGAGACGCGGTCGGTTGACATGGATGAGCTGACCCGTGAAGAGGCCATGGAGGTCCTCGAGCGCGAATATGTCGCCCATCTCGGGGTGATCGCCGACGAGGCTCCCTACGTGACCCCGATGTCCTACGTGGTCGACGAGAGTCGGATCCTGTTCCGGACGATGCCGGGAAGGAAGCTCGAAGGGATCCGCTCCAATCCGTCGGTGTGTATCGAGGTCTCGCGGTTCGACGGAGAGACCGGTGACTGGGTGAGTGTGATCGTGCGGGGCACGGCGCGTCTCGTCGAGGACCCGGACACGAGACAGGAAACGGTCGTCCGGCTGTTCGAGAAGTACGAGAAGGTGATGGGATCTCCACTATCCCGCAGTGGCGGACTGGTGCCTCTCGGGGGGGACCCGCAAGTGGTCGAGGTGCCCATCGACCACGTCTCAGGTATGTCATCGGGACGCGGCATGCATGTTCGTACCAAGCCGGGAAGGCTCTGAGTTGTTCGTCGAGTACTCGACCAAAGTCGAGGCCACCCTGTCGGACGTGGAGAAGAGCCTCGATCGGATACGTTCCAGCCTCGAGGAGTGGGCTGACATCGCCTACCGGGAGGGTGAGCAGCTGAGGGCACGGGTCGGTCCGTCGGCGAGCATCGCCCGCCAGGTGAAGCTGGAGATCGGCGGGGCCGAGATCCATCGCTCCGGGCTCGTCTATCCCGTTCATTGGACTGCCAACGGGGCCGGTCTCCTCTTCCCCGAGTTGAATGCGGACCTGATCCTGTCGAAGGCTGGATCCCATGTCACCCACCTGACCCTGCGCGGGACCTACCAGCCGCCGCTGGGACCCCTGGGCCGGCTCGCCGACCGGGTGGTGCTGGGCAGGGTCGCCGACGCAACGGTCGCCGACTGGATGGAGCGGCTCGCCAGGGCGCTCAGTACCGAGGCGGCGCCTCGCTGACCGGGAAGCGCACCTCCACGGTCGTTCCCACTCCCGGTTCGGTCTCTACCTGCATGGTGCCCCCGAGACCGTGTGCCCGGGTCCGGATGTTGGCCAAGCCCATCCCCATAGAGGTGTGAGCGGCGTCGAACCCGATGCCATCATCGACGACACTCAGGACCAGTTCCTCCCCCTCGCGCCCCAGCCGGATCTCGACGTTGTCGGCGTGCGAGTGTCTCAGGGCGTTGGACAGGGCCTCGGTGACCATGAGGAGCAGCTCGTCGTCGGAATCCCGGCTCTCGAACTCGTCGAGGGTCAGTCGCACGCTCGCCGGGTAGACCGCACCCATCCGGGCGACCAGCGTTTGGATTCGTTCGTCGAGCCCGGCGGCGGGGCGGGCCGTGTCTCGCAACTCGAACACGTATCGACGCAGCCGATTGACCGCCTCGTCGAGGGTGTCGATCGACTTGTCGAGGATCTCGGCGATCCCGAGGTCCGCCACCTCTGAGGTGAGGCCCTGCAGGCCTAGACCGACGGCGAACAGGTCCTGGATCACGGAGTCGTGCAGATCGCGGGCGATGCGGTGGCGATCCTCCATGACGGCGACGTGGCGGAGCCTCGTCTGGAGACGGGCGGTCTGGATGGCCGCACCGGCTATGCGCCCCAGGGCCTGGACGACCGCGACGTCCTCGTCGGTGAACCCGCCTTCCTTGTCGGTGAGATAGAGGTTTCCGAACGTTTCGCCACCCACGGACACCGGGACACCCAAGAAGGTCTCCATAGGGGGATGGTGCTCCGGGAAGCCGACGGCGTCGGGATGGTCCGCGATCGACTCGAGGATGATGGTCTTGTTCTCCCGGATCACCGTTCCCAGCACGCCGCGTCCGGTGGGCAGGTGCCCGATCCGATCGGCTTCCTCGTTGGTTATCCCCTGGTAGACGAAGTCGGAGAGGACCTGATGGTCACCGAGCACGCCCATAGCCACATAGGGGGCGTCGGTGGCGGCCATGACCTCTGCCACCAGAGTGCGGAGGACCCGTCCCAGGTCCGCCTCGCCTTCGACCGCGGCTGCCTCGGCGATGAGAGGCGCGATGCGGCTCAGTTCGCGCCTGTCGGTCATGATGCGACGATAACCCCGGCTAGCGTGATGCCCATGGCGCTGCGAGTATTGCTGGTGGACGACCACGAGGTCGTCCGCGCCGGCTTGAAAGCCCTCATCGACTCCCAGGACGACATGACGGTCGTCGGAGAGGCGGGTACCGCCGAGGATGGGGTGCGTCGGGTGGGATTCGACGAGCCTGACGTGGTGGTGCTCGACGTGAGGCTGCCCGACGGCAGCGGTGTGGAGGCCTGCCGCGACATCAGGGAGCGCTTCCCGGACGTGAAGGTGCTCATGCTCACCTCCTTCGCCGACGAGGAGGCGTTGATGGCGGCGATCCTCGCCGGAGCCTCGGGATACGTGTTGAAGCGCATCAAGACCGAAGACCTCATCGGCGACATCCGCAAGGTGGGGTCGGGGGAGTCGCTGCTCGACCCGGAGATGACCGACCGTCTGTTCCAGCGCTTACGGGCCGGGTCGTCCGAGGACCCTCTGCTCGGTCAACTCACCAAACAGGAGCGGACGATCGTCGAGCACATCGCCGACGGCCTGACCAACAAGCAGATCGCCGACGAGATGTTCCTGGCCGAGAAGACCGTCAAGAACTACGTCTCCAACGTCCTCGCCAAGATGGGGATGAGCCGACGCAGCGAGGCCGCCGCCTACGTGGCTCGGGTCCAGGCCGAGAAGGAGTCCTCGGACCTGCCTGAGAGCTGGAACTGACTCACACCGGCTTCAGGACGATCACCGGGATCTCGTCCCGGGTGGTCCTCTGCTCGTACTCGGCGAAGAAGGAGTAGTCCGACTTCTGGCGCTCCCAGATGGCCGTCCTCTCGTCGCCGCGCAGGACCCGTGCCCGCACCCGGATCTCGTCGGTCCCCACCTCGATGGTGGTCTCGGGGTGGGCCCGCAGGTTGTGGTACCAGTCGGGGTTGGTGTCGGCGCCGCCCTTGGATGCGAAGATGGCATAGCCTCCCTCGACTTCTTGGTACATCAGTGGCGTCACCCGCTCGATTCCCGTCCGGGCCCCGCGATGGTGGAGCAGGAGCAGGGGCCTGCCCTCGAACGAGCCGCCCACCTGACCCCCGCCGGCCCGGAACTCGTCTATGACGCGGGCATTCCTGTCACTCATGTCGAGGGGGGAGTTGGGTGAGTCATAGCTCGATGATGGGCATCTCCATGGTGTCCTCGATCCGAGCGCCGGGTACCAGCAGGACCGGGAGATGTGAGTTGACCATGACCCGCGCCGAGACGCTCCGCCAAGCCTCCTCGGTGAAGAGTCGACGGGTGGCCCCCATGACCACCAACTGGGCGTTGACCCGCGACGCGGTCTGGATGATGGCCTCGGCGGGGTCGTCACCGTCGACGAAGTGGACGTCGGACTCGATCTCCTCGGCAGCCAAGGCGGCGCATATCGGATCGACGGCGCGTCGGCCTCTCTCCTCCAGATACGCAGCCGCTTTCTCCTCCTCGGTGTAGCCCTGATCAGGGGCGTCGTCCAGGAACGATCGTCTCACATCGTCGTCGAGGGACTCGAGGAACGACCGGGGCACTCTGATGACGGTCATCACCGATACCGACGTCTCGTCGCCGATCAGTTGCCGGCAGAACTCTGCGGTGGGAGCCGCGGGCAACACGCCAGTCGTGGCTATGAGGATCCGCACCGCGGGAACATTAGGGTTGGCTTACCGGATACGCAGAGGTGAAAGTGGACCCAGATCTCATCAACAACGTCACGTTCAAGATCCCGAACGCATTGGCCCTGATCGGGTCGGCGTCGGGAGAGGAGTGGAACGGGATGACCGCCAGCTGGGTAAGCCAATTGTCCATGGAGCCGGTGATCATCGGAGTCGGTGTCGACAACAAGGCGGTGACCCATCGCCTGATCTCTGAAAGTGGGTCGTTCACCGTGAATCTCTGGTCGTCGGAGGACACCAAGCCTTTCGTCAAGTTCTCCAAACCCGCCGAACGTGATGGCAACACCCTCAACGGACGTCCGGTGACCACTGCCACCACCGGTGCCCCGGTCTTCGAGGAGGCGATCGCCTGGATGGACTGTGAGGTGAGACAGGCGATCAACCTGGGGACCCACACCCTGTTTCTCGGCGAGATCGTCGACGCCGCGATCAACGACGCCGACCAACGCGCCGCCGCCATCTCCGACACCCGCTTGAAGTACGGCGGCGTCAAACGGGGCGGTCAATAGGCAGGAGAGGACATGGACGTATCAGTAGAGGGCAAGGTGGCCCTGGTCACAGGAGCCAGCCGGGGGATCGGTCAGGAGACGGCCCGGGAGTTGGCCGCGAGCGGAGCCCGCGGCATCGTGATCACCTCTCGTAAGCAGGAGAACGTCGACCAATCGCGTGCCGAGATGATCGAGTCCGGGGTCGACGGCGACAAGATCCTGGCGTTGGCGGCCCGGGCCGACGACGAGGATGCGGCCCACGAAGCCGCCCGTGCCACGGTGGAGACCTTCGGCTCTTGCGATATCCTGGTCAACAACGCCGGCACCAACCCCGCCTTCGGCAACCTCATGGAGGTCGACCTCGGAGCTCTCGACAAGACCTGGGCGGTGAACATGCGGGCACCACTCCTCTGGGTTCGGGCCGCCCATGCCGCGTGGATGGGCGAGCATGGCGGTGCGGTGGTCAACGTGGCCTCGGTGGCCGGTCTGCGCCCCAGCCCTCTCATGGGCGCTTATAACATCTCCAAGGCCGGCCTGGTGCACATGACCCGTCAGCTCGCCCTGGAGCTGGCCCCCGGGATCAGGGTGAACGCGGTGGCTCCGGCTGTGGTCAAGACCCGACTCGCCGGACTCTTGCTCGAAGACGAGCAGACCACTGCCGCCATGCACCCCCTCGGCAGGGTCGGCGAGCCCGCTGATGTGGCTCGGCTGATCGTGTTTCTGTCGTCCGACGCTTCCAGCTGGATGACGGGGACGGTCGTCCCCATCGACGGGGGAGTGACCGGGGCCACCTCGTCCGGAATCTCGTAGTGGCCCATCCCGCCCCCGATCCCGATCTGGCGCTCCGCTACCTGACCGGAGAGACCGAAGACGCGGCGCTGCTCGATCATGCCGCTAGGTTGCGCGACGAGGGTAAGGGGCGTGTCATCACCTACAGCCGCAAGGTCTTCATCCCTCTCACGACGTTGTGTGTCGACCGTTGCTCGTACTGCACTTTCGCCAAGCCCCCGGGAGCGGGGGGCGTCTATCTGGAGCCCGAGGAGGTGGTGGCGGTGGCCCGGGCCGGCGACGCCCACGACTGCACCGAGGCGCTTCTCACGCTGGGTGATCGCCCCGAGGAGAGATGGCCTCGGGCTCGGGAGTTCCTGGACCGGAAGGGACTGGGCACGACGATCGATTACGTGGCCGAGGTGTCGGCGCTGGTGCGGGCAGAGACTCGTCTCTTCCCCCATGCGAACCCGGGTCTGCTCTCCGACGAGGACTTTCGCCTTCTCCGGCCCACCAATCCCTCGATGGGGATGATGCTGGAGAACATCTCACCCCGTCTCACCGAGCCCGGGATGCCCCATCATGGGACGGTCACCAAGACGCCCTCCAAGCGGGTGGCCACCATCGAGGCGGCGGGGAGGCAGAAGGTCCCGTTCACCACCGGGATCCTGGTCGGGATCGGAGAGAACAACCCGGAGATCGTGGACTCTTTGTTCGCATTGCGTGACCTCGCCGAGAGGACGGGGGGAATTCAGGAGGTGATCATCCAGAACTTCCGTGCCAAGGCGGATACCCGGATGCGTCATAGTGCCGAGCCGGTGCCGCGCTGGTTTGCCCGGGTGGTGGCGCTGGCCCGCTGGATCATGGGGGCAGAGGCCAACATCCAGGTGCCACCCAACCTCACCGAGGCCTACGAGATCTACCTCGAAGCCGGGATCAACGACTGGGGTGGGGTGTCACCGCTGACCATCGACTGGGTCAACCCGGAGGCTCCGTGGCCGCATCTCGACGAGCTGGCGGCGCGGACGGCCACCGCAGGTTTCCAGCTCCGTCCGAGGCTTCCGGTCTATCCCGAGTACATCGACGAGGAATGGATAGATCCCCGCTTGGTTGTCGATGTGAGAGCGGCGAGCGACCAAGATGGCCTCGCCGCAATCGGTTCTATGCCAGGAGTGCGATGACAGTCACGTATTTGAGGATGAGACCCGCCGAGATGCTGGCCGAGCCCACCGCGGTGAGCCGCCGGCGCGAGGGAACGACCGCGATCGAGATGGCCGGCCCGACATCCACCGACTTGGCGTCCGCGAACAAGGCGGGTGTCCTGATCGCATCGAGCACCATGGGGGATGTCGATCCCGCTGGCTGGGTGCTAGCACCCGCCGCGGCCCTCCAATTGTCCCCCGAGCCCTGGCGTCTCACCGTTCTCGACGAGGGCAGCAGGGAGGAAGTGCTCGATGCGCTGGCCCGGACGGGGGCCGCATTCCTTCGAACCACCCGCTCCCACGTCGCACGGGCAGCCGGGCTCGCCGGCCTTCCCTCCATTGGGACCTCGGTGTCGGTGTACGTCGACGACGTCGACCAGGCCTTGGATGCGGTCGGCGACGGCGCCGGCGACCTCCTTCTCCGTGATTGGAGTCAGGAGAGGATCGGAGAGCTGAGGGACGCCCTCGGCATCCCGCTCGTCGAGCGCACCCTGTTCCCGATCGGTGTCGAGATCGACGAGACGCGGGCGGCCCTTCCGAAGGGCGTGTTCACCGCCTGGCTGTCACAGGTCGACGGCTCCGGTGCGGCGCGACCCCGGTACGAATGGGCACCGGGCAAGGACATGGCGCCCCCGGTGCCGGCCCGCCGTCTCTCGGCGGAATGGAGCGACGCGGTGTGGGTCGAAGGGGCGGCTCCCGAGGGTTTGGCCGGCGCCGGGGACCTTCTTCCTGTCCTGGAGCGCTCGTTAGAAGGGACGCCGCCGACGGTGAGCGAGATCGAGCAGCTGTTCCGGGCGCGCGGTGACCAGGTGGATGCGGTGGCTCACGTCGCCGACGTCCTCAGGGAGCGATCGGTGGGCGACACGGTCACCTATGTGGTGAACCGCAACATCAACTACACCAATCTGTGCTATTTCAAGTGTGGTTTCTGCGCCTTCTCCAAGGGCCCCAAGTCGCTCAACCTGCGTGGCGAGCCCTACCTGATGGGTCTCGACGAGATCATTGCCCTCGCCCGCCAGGCCTGGGACCGCGGGGCTACGGAAGTGACCTTGCAGGGTGGCATCCACCCCGACTTCACCGGCAACTTCTACCGGGAGGTGGTGGAGGCGATCAAGACCGAGATGCCCGACATGCACATCCACGGATTCACCCCGCTCGAGGTGTGGCAGGGGGCGGAGACCCTCGGGATCGGTGTGCGCCGGTTCCTCACCGAGCTGCGTGACGCCGGGCTGGGCACCCTTCCCGGTACCGCCGCCGAGATCCTCGATGACGACGTCAGGACCCATCTCTGCCCGGACAAGATCCGGACTTCGCAGTGGGCGGAGGTGATGATCACCGCTCACGAGCTGGGGCTGCGGGCCACTTCGACGATCATGTTCGGTCACATCGACCATCCCCGCTCCTGGGCGAAGCATCTCGAGGTGATCCGTCAGATCCAGCGACGCACCGGCGGATTCACCGAAATGGTCCCGCTGCCCTTCGTGCACATGGGGTCGCCGATCTTCCTGCGGGGCCGGTCACGTCCCGGTCCGACCTGGGACGAGGCGGTTCTCATCCACTCGGTGTCCCGAATCGCCTTCGACGGTCTCATCGACAACATCCAGGCCTCCTGGGTCAAGCTGGGCCTCGACGGCGGCTCCCGTCTGCTCGAGGCCGGTTGCAACGACCTGGGAGGGACTTTGATGGGCGAGATCATCACCCGCTCCGCCGGCGCCGAGCACGGTCAGGAGGTGACCCCGGCCCAGTTCGTCGAGGTCATCGAGTCGGTGGGCCGCACCCCCGCCCTGCGCAACACCACCTA
>CAZYCX010000012.1:0-47079 GCA_964645875.1 uncultured Acidimicrobiaceae bacterium | reverse complement strand
CTGCACGGTCGACCTGATCGCAGAAACGAGTGAACCGTGACGCGCGGCCAGCGCGTACCGCTGCACGGTCGACCTGATCGCAGAAACGAGTGAACCGTGACGCGCGGCCAGCGCGCACCGCTGCACGGTCGACCTACTGCTCCGAGCCCAACGAAGAGAACAGGTTGGCGAGCACCAACTCGCGCCGCATGTTGGCCTGGATGTCGACCACCGCGTCGAGCACCTCCTCAGCCGCGGACACCGCCCGGCGGGGTGGGACGTCGGTGAAGGCGGCCAGGTCGAGGTCGCTGTTGCGGATCGGCCCTCCCAACTGCAACGACGCCGCGTCCGAGTACCAGGAGGCAAGGATCTCGAGACCGCTCACCAGCAGCGACATCTCGGCACGCCGCCGGGCCCTCTGGGCCTTGTCCTTGGGAAGGTCCTCGGGCACGGATTGGTCGACCAGAGGCGCCAGTTCGGCGAGGAGGCCCATGGCGAGACGTTGGCCGTCGCCGGGGTGAGGTGTCACCTGCGTCGGGATCGACAGCCACATGTCCCGAAAGCGCGCCACCTCCGGCTGGCTCATCAGAGCCAACGCCAGACCGGGACGGCCGCCGGAGACGACGGCGACCCCGCTGGCCTCCTCCTCGGAGAGGCCACGAGCCACCAGGGCGTCGACGATGTGTGGCAACGGGACCCGGCCCATGTGGACCGAACGGCATCGGGAGGCCACGGTGAGTGGGAAGTCGTCCTCGGACTCGGCGACGAGCAGGAACACCACCTGTGCCGAAGGCTCTTCGAGCGTCTTGAGCAGAGCGTTGGCGGCCTGGTCGGTCATCGCTCCCGCGTCGGGGAACAGGAAGACACTCCGGTCTGCCTCGACGGGCGTGAGCGATGCCCGCGCCACCACTTCGCGCGCCTGATCGACTCCGAGACTGGTAGCGCCCTCGGGCTCCAGCACCCGCAGATCGGGATGGGCCCGCATCAGCGCCAGCCGGCGGGCCCGCTCGTCGTCGATGCCGCCGAGCAGCCCGGCGGCGAACCGCAAAGCAACCGCCTCCTTCCCCACCGATTGCGGTCCGACGAAGAGGTAAGCCTGGGCGGGCCGGCCCATCTCGGTGCGGAGCAAACCAACCACGCCCTCGTGGCCGATGACGTCCGAGAACAGATCGGTCACCTCACCACCGCCATGATCCTCGACGTCATCTCCTCCACCGACAGCGTCCCGTCGAGCACCATCACCTTCTCCTCGGTGGAGGCGAGATCGAGATAGCAGGAGCGAACCGCCGATTGGAAGTCGACACCCTCTCTTCCGATGCGATCGGGCCGGTCCTGGCGGGCCAGCGCCACGTCGGGCTCGACGTCGAGCACGAACACGTGGTCGGGGACCACCCCGGCCAAACCGATCTCGTTGATCGATCTCACGTCCGCCTCACCGAGACCCCGGGCCCGGCCCTGATAGGCAATCGACGAGTAGTAGGAACGGTCCGACACCACCCAGGTGCCCTTTTCGAGGGCAGGGGCGATCACCTCACGGGCCAACTCGGCCCGCTGGGCGGCGAACAGGAACACCTCCGCCCAGTCATCGAGAACATCCGAGTCGAGCAACAGAGCCCGGACCGCCTCTCCGAGAGCGGTCCCACCAGGCTCTCGGACCAGGATCGCGTCCTCCCCGGAGCTCTGTAGACGCTCCATGAGAGCCTTCCCGACGGTGCTCTTGCCGCTGCCGTCGACTCCTTCCAGAGCGATGTACTTGCTCACCGGCGACACGGTAACCACCGGCCGGGACAGGACGACAGAGATTGACATAGGGGGCGGAACTGGTGTCAACTGCCGACCAATGCCAAAGAGTCTCGTAATCGTCGAGTCGCCCACGAAGGCCAGGACCATCAAGTCTTTCCTGAGCTCGGACGCCACCGTCGAGTCGTCGATGGGCCACATTCGCGACCTCCCCCGGTCGGCGGCGGAGATCCCCGACAAGGCCAAGGGAGAGGACTGGGCGCGTCTCGGCGTCAACGTCGACAATGACTTCGAGCCTCTCTACGTCGTGCCCAAGGAGCGCAAGAGTCAGGTCAAGAAACTGCGCGATCTGCTCAAGGAGGCAGACGAGCTGTATCTCGCCACCGACGAGGACCGTGAGGGCGAGGCCATCGCATGGCACCTGGTCGAGGTCCTCAAACCCAAGGTCCCGGTCAAACGAATGGTGTTTCACGAGATCACCAAGCTCGCCATCGAGGAGGCATTCTCCAATCCCCGCGACCTGGACGAGCGACTGGTCTCAGCCCAGGAGGCCCGACGGATCCTCGATCGCCTCTACGGATATGAGGTGTCCCCCGTCCTCTGGAAGAAGGTCCAGCCCAAGCTCTCAGCCGGGCGGGTGCAGAGCGTTGCCGTGCGCATAGTGGTGGAGAGGGAGAGGGAGCGCATGGCCTTCGTGACGGCCGGATACTGGTCGCTCGAGGGATCGTTCGCCCCGGCCGACGATCTCGACAAGACATTCGAGGCAACCCTGCTGTCCGTCGACGACAAGAGGGCCGCCAGCGGGAGGGACTTCGACTCCAACGGCAACCCGAAAAAGGACGTACTGGTCCTCGACCAGGAGACTGCGACCAACCTGGCCACCAGCCTGCAGGATTCGGACTTCGAGGTCCTCTCGGTGGAGTCCAAGCCCTACACCCGCCGACCCTATCCACCGTTCCGCACATCCACCCTGCAACAGGAGGCGGGCCGGAAGCTCCGCTACTCGTCGTCCCGGACCATGTCGGTCGCCCAACGTCTCTACGAGAACGGCTACATCACCTACATGCGCACCGATTCGATCGAGCTCTCCGACGCCGCCGTCGCCGCCTCGCGCGGTCAGGTCGAGAAGCTCTATGGGAAGGAGTACCTATCGCCGTCCCCCCGGAAGTTCTCCGGGAAACAGGCCAAAGGCGCTCAGGAGGCCCACGAGGCCATCCGGCCCGCCGGCGACTTCCTCACCCCGGAGCAGGTCGGGGCCCAGGTCGGCCGGGACGAGGCAGCCCTCTACGACCTGATCTGGAAGCGCACCATCGCCTCCCAGATGGCAGACGCCAAGGGTGAGACGGTCTCGGTCCGTCTCGGCGCCTCCGCCTCATCGGGCGAGGACGTGATCTTCGGTGCGTCGGGACGGACGATCACCTTCCCCGGCTTCCTCCGCGCCTACGTCGAGGGCTCAGACGATCCCGAGTCGGAGCTGGACGACAGGGAGAAGATCCTCCCGCCACTCGAAGCAGGGGATGCGCTCGCCGTCGAGCGCCTCGAGCCCACCGGTCACGAGACCCGACCGCCCGCCCGCTACACCGAGGCTTCCCTGGTTCAGAAACTCGAGGAGTTGGGCGTCGGCCGACCCTCGACATACGCCTCCATCATGACCACCATCCAGGACCGGGGATACGTCTTCAAGAAGAGCTCGGCACTCGTCCCGACGTTCACCGCCTTCGGTGTGGTCGGTCTGATGGAGCAGCACTTCCCCAACCTCATCGACTACGAGTTCACCGCGGCCATGGAGTCGGACCTCGACCGCATCGCCGACGGCCAGGAGGAGTCGGTCCCCTGGCTGTCGAACTTCTACTTCGGCGATGAGGGTCTCAAACAGAAGGTGGCGACCCGTCTCGACGAGATCGACCCGCGCGCGGTCAACTCGATCCCCATCGGTGCGGATGGTGACGGCAACCTGGTCGTAGCCCGGGTCGGGCGCTATGGGCCCTACGTGGAGCGAGGCGACGAGAGAGGATCGATCCCCGAGGACCTCGCGCCCGACGAGCTCACGGTCGAAAGGGCACTCGAGCTGATCGAACGGCAGAACCAGGGCGACAAGATCTTCGGCACCGACCCGGAGTCCGGGTTGACGGTCTATGGGAAGATCGGCAGGTTTGGGCCGTACGTCCAGCTCGGCGAACAGGAGGAAGGCTCGAAGGAGAAGCCCAAGCGAGCCTCGCTGTTGAAGGGAGTGGAGATGGATGAGATGGGCCTCGACGACGCCCTCCAGCTCCTCTCGTTGCCGCGGACGGTGGGCACCGACGAAGACGGCGTGGAGATCCTCGCCCTCAATGGGCGCTATGGCCCCTACATCCAGCGGGGCGACGACCGTCGCAGCCTCGAGTCCGAAAACCAGCTGTTCACACTGACCGTCGACGAGGCATTGAAGCTGCTCGCCGAACCGCCGCGTCGCCGGGGACAGTCCCGGTCGGCGGACCTCAAGGAGCTGGGCAAGGACCCCGTTTCGGGCAAGACGGTGACGATGCGATCGGGTCGGTTCGGGCCTTATGTCACCGACGGAGAGGTCAACGCCTCGCTTCGCAAGGGCGATTCACCGGAGAAGATCTCACTGGAGCGCGCCGCCGAGCTGCTCCAGGCTCGCCGCGACCGGCTCGACAAGTAGTCCCAAACCGTTCTGTGCGGGTCTACCGCGCGCCCCGTGCCACAAACCCGCACAGAAAGGTGTCAGAGGATGGTGGCGGCCATCTCCGCCAGGGGGGAGCGGACGGTGCGCTCCAATGAGACGTGGGCGAACAGGGACGAGTCCTTGAACTTCTCGATCAGGGCCGCCATCCCGCCATACGGGGAGATGTAGGGGTTGTCCACCTGGGAGAGATCCCCGCAGAAAACCACCTTCGAATCCCGTGACATCCTGGTCAGGATCACCTTCAGCGTCGACAGCTCGAGATTCTGGGCCTCGTCGATGATGACGAACTCCCCCGTGATCGACCGGCCGCGCAGATAGGTCACCGCGGCCATCTCCAGCTCCCCACGATCCACCAACTCCTCGATGGCGCCCTTAGCTCCGTCGACACCGGCGTCGGAGAACAGGGCGTAAAGGTTGTCGTGGACCGCGGCCATCCATGGCGCCAGCTTCTCGCTGAGATCGCCGGGCAGGTAGCCCACTTCCTGCCGACCCACGGCGACGAGCGGACGGTATACGGACACCCTCCGATAGCGGCCCTGCTCGAGGACCTGTTCGAGGGCGGCAGCCAGGGAGAGGAAAGTCTTGCCGGTCCCGGCCATCCCCATGATCGAGACCGCGGGGATGTCGGGGTCGAGGAGCTGATGGAGCGCGATCGTTTGACGTACGTTCTTCGGCTCGACCCCGAAAGCGCGGACGTGGGTGGGCATCCGTTCCACGATCACCGTGGGCTCGGCCTGGACCACTCTGGCCAGCGCCGACTTGGAGGAGCCGCTCTTGAGGACGACGAACTCGTTGACCGGCGCGCTGATCTCGGCGATCTCCATCTTGCCTTCGTCGTAGAGACGGTCGATGACGTCCCCGCCCACCCGATGTTCGAGCATCCCGGAGTGGAGCTGGTCGACCTGGGCCGTGTCGGCCCGGTAGTCCTGGACCGGCACTCCCAGCTGCGCCCCCTTGATCCGTAGCGAGGCGTCCTTGGTGACCAACACCGCATCCGTGCTGCCGATGAGGTTGAGACAGGTCGAGAGGATCCGGTGATCCGGTGTGGTCGGGTCGAGCACCGACGGGAGGCGGTCCGAGTAGATGCCGTTGAGCTCGATGCGAAGTGTTCCCCCTCCGGGGAGGCGAACCGGTTCCCGCATTCCGCCGGACGAGGACGCACCGAGCTCCTCCAGGAGCCTGATGGCACCGCGCGCATTGGCTCCCACCTCGTCCATGCGCGTCTTCTTGCGGTCCAGCTCCTCCACCACGACCAACGGCAGGACCACGTCGTGCTCGTCGAATCGGAGGAGGGAGTGGGGATCGGCGAGCAGGACACAGGTGTCGAGGACGAAGGTGGAAGCCACCGGGGAGATCTCCTTAGTCGTCGCCAAGGAGCACAGCTTCATTCATCGGGTGGTGAATTACAAGCATCGTATTCACCGTTCCTCGACCCGGAACACGGGAAATCGGCCGGCTACTGCGGCGAAGTCGGCCACCGAGCCTTCTCCGGGGACCTCCATGAACCGCGACGCGATCGGCTCCCTCTCGTAGTAACGCTTGACGATCTCGGGGTGGTCGACTTCGTGGAGGACGACTTTCCGGACGGTCTGTCCCCGCCTCAGGGTGGCTTCAGAGTGGGCCCGCACGTTGTGGACCCACGACACCTCCCCGTATGGAGCGACCAGGTAGGTGATCCCATCGTGGCGGATCGGCGCCACCGGCACTTCACGCGGCTCCCCGGTTCGGCGCCCGATGGTGGTGAGGACGACCAGCCGCAAAATCCCCCGGGAGGCGAGACCTTTGACCACCCACCCGGCGACACGGGCCGGCTTGGAGTGGATGAAATCCCCGCCCACGGCTAACGACGCCCTCGTGCCCAGACGAGGAAGTCGTCGAGGGTGCGGGTGTTGAGCACCCGGTCGGCGGTCACCCAGGCCCGCTGCGCATACCGGACGCCGTATTCCATCCGCCTCAGGTCAGAGACGTGGTGGGAGTCGGTGTCGATCACGAAGTCGACTCCCGCCGCCATCGCCCGACGGGTCACCTCCGTGGTGGCGTCGAGTCGGTCGAGGGCTCCGTTGATCTCGAGGGCCACGCCGGTCACGTGCAGGCCCTCCAGCACTGCGTCGACATCCAACTCGACCCCGGGCCGTCGTCCGATGTACCGCCCACTGAGGTGGCCGATGGCGTTCACCGAGGGATCAGCGAGCGCGGTGAGGATGCGGGCCGTCTGCTGGTCGGCGGGCAAGTCGAAGTGGGAGTGGATCGACGCCACGCAGTAGTCGAACTCGAGTCTGAACTCGGGGTCGTAGTCGAGGCTCCCATCGCGTCCGATGTTGAGCTCGCATCCGAACAGCACCTCGATGTCCGGGTGGGCCGCGTTCAGCTCTCGGATCCGCTCCCGGTGCTCGAGCATCTGCTCACGGGTCGAGCCGTTGATGGCGAGGTCCTCCCCGTGATCGGTGAAGGCCACATACTCGTAACCGGCGGCCACGGCGGCATCGATCATCTGCTCCAGCGACGAGCGCCCGTCACCGGAGCGGTCGCAGTGATAGTGGAGGTCTCCCTTGATCCGGTCCCGGGTGACATGGTCGGGAAGATCGCCCGCCAAAGCCAACCCCACCTCCCCACCACCCTCCCTCATCGTCGGGGGGATGTACTGCATGCCTAGTGCCGAGTACACCTCCTCCTCGGTCTTCGACGCCACGACGTCATCCCCGTCGAAGAGCCCGTACTCGCTGAGCAGCCAGCCCTTGTCGATCGACCTCTGGCGGAGCTGGATGTTGTGCGCTTTGGACCCGGTGAAATAGAGCAGTGCGGATCCAAGCTGATCCGGAGCCACGGTGCGCACGTCGACCTGAAGGCCCTCACGGGTCAAGAACGACGTCTTGGTGTCCCCGGAACCGACGACCTGTGCCACCTCGGGGAACTCGACCACGGTCGCATGGATCCGCCCGGGGTCGATCGACGCCACCACGATGTCGATGTCGCCGATGGTCTCGGAGAACCGTCGCACCGATCCGCACGGCACCGCCGACTCGACACCTTCGGTGTCCTCGATCCTGGCAGCGAGCGCGTTGGCCAGCCCGAACACCTCCACCAGAGGCGTCCGTCGATCCTTTCCGTGCAGCCCGAGCCTCTCGATGGCCTTCCGGATCTTCTCCTCGGACTTCTCTCCGAGCCCGGGCAGTTCCCGCAGCCGCTCCGCCTCCAGTGCCTCCTCGAGACCATCCAGATCCTCCACCCCGAGTCGGGACCGGATCATCTTCAGTGTCTTCGGGCCGAGCCCGGGGATCTTGGTCAGCTCGACGAACTCGGGGGGATACTCCTCCCGGAGCCGCTCCAGCTTGGCCACAGTGCCTCTCTCAGCCAGTTCGAGGATCTTGTCGGCGGTGGCGTTTCCCACCCCCTTGATCTTGGTGAGCTCTGACTTCGACAGACCGTCGATGTCACCCTGGTGGGCCTCGATCCCGGCCACCGCGTTCTCATAGGCGCGGACCTTGAACGCCTGCGGCGACCCTTCGTCGAGGGCGGTGAGCTTGGCCAGTTCGACGAGCATGCGGATCGCCTCGGCGCTGGTGGTCATACCGGCGAGATTATCCCCGAACCCAGGGTTCCAGGCCCCGCTGAGCGGAGTCCAGCGCCCCGAGTTCGCGGGCTAGCGACCCAGCCAACGCAAGGGATCGAACTCGGCGCGGCTGGACACCCGTACCGTCACCTGGCCGAACAACGGGACGTCGGCCTCGACCCCGGCGGTCACGGTGACCGTCCTGGGACCGAGACTGGAGTCAGTGGTGCAGTCACAGGCCAGCAATGTGGCGCCGTTGGCCTGCGCCATACGACGGGCAGTCATCGGCGGGGATGCCGACGCCACGGGCGGGTAGGTGGCTACCGCTGCTGCCAGGGCCGCGGCGTCGGCGGCGTTCGTCGCCTGGGCCCGCGCCGCATAGAGCACTCCCAACGCCGCTACGGCGATCGTCAGGACGGCGACGATGGCGACCAGCCCCGTCATTGCGATCGCCATCGTCCCATCCTCCCGGGTCATCTCTCCACGAGCATCGATGCCGAGGCCGACAGATCGATGCCCAGGTCGGGGAGCCAGGGCACCGCGAGTTCGTGACGCAACGTTGCGGTGACCCGGGCCGGCCTGCCCACCACGCCGGGTCGGCTCACCGATATGCGCACCCGATCCCGGTCCGTGGGAGGCATTGCCGCCCGGACGGCTTGGACCGCCTTCGCCGGGTCGGGCGTGGTGGCGGCAACCCGCGCTCCCTCCCTGACCGCACCTACCAGCTCGATGCGTGCTCGGGCCATCGAGATCACCTGGACACCGGCTGCGAGTACCAGGATCAGCAGCGGGATGACCAGGAAGAACTCGACCGTGACCGAGCCCCGATCTCCGCTCAGAACGCCCCCGCCACCCACGAGATGACCTTGCCGAAGAGGTCGGCGAGCAGGCCGCCACCGCTTCCCGTCTGCAGCCATTTCAGGGCGATGATGGCCAGCGCGGTGGCAGCCAGGATCACCAGGAAATACTCGACCGTCGCCTGCCCTCGATCGGACCCGAGACGGGTGATCATCCAGTTCCAGATACGTGTCATCGACACTCCTTCCATTCCGGTTTCCGACCGGTGCGGGAGGAAGTGCGGAGATACCAGGTCGCCCGTCATCTGAGGACGCCTGTCAGATCGGCGAACATGCCGAGCAGGGAGGGGGCGTAGAGCAGTAAAACCAACCCGGGCAGCATGAGCAGGGTCACCGGGATCATGAGACGGACCGGGACGGTGCGGGCGCGGGCGATCTTCCGACTCCGCTCCGATGCCAATTCTGACTCGAGCATTCGACGAACGGCCTCACTCAGGGAAGCTCCTGAGCGTTGCGCCCGGGCCAGCTGCGCCACCACCGGTCGAAGCCGGTCGTCGGCATATGGGAGAGCCGACACGAGCCCTGATACCCGGCCGACCCGGGCAACCGTACGCAGGCTCGAGTAGTCCGGCAGGGCCTCGGCTGCAGCGATGAGTGCAGCGAGAACCGAGGATCCGGAGCGCAGCTCGACCAGGATCAAGAGCAACACGACCCTGATCGGAGTCTCCACCGTCTTCCCACGGACGGCGCGGCCCCACACGTGGGGTGCCAGCGCACCGATCATCCCTGCGAGAGGGCCCCCTACGAGAAGGCCGAACGAGGCACCGAGCAGCGTGCTCATCGGGTCGACCTCCACATCACCGCCGCGGTGGCGAGGACACCGAGCAGAAAGAGGCCAAGGCCGACGAGTGAGGCGATCCGCTGCTCGGGCGATTCGAGGAGCCGCGTCAGCCCGCCCGACCCGAGTCGAGTCGACAAGTAGACGACGGGCGCACCAACCAGGAGCAGCGCCGTGGCCCGCCCCGGGGCGGTTGCCATGCTCACCTCGCGTCGAATCTCGGACTGTGCGATGGCCAACGACCCGATCTCGTCGAAGAGGGCGGCCGAGTCGGCCCCGGACCGCGCCGCCGCCAGCACCGTCAGCTGCAGCTCACGACCGATCGCCGGGAACTCGTCGGCCACCTGGGCGGCCACCTCGGCGATGGGGGATCCCGAGGTCGAGCCTGCGGGAGTGGGACGGATCCCCACCGAGGTGGCCGCCATGGTCAGGGCGTCATGCAACGAAGCACCAGCCCGTAGCTCCGAGGCGACGCCCAGACAGAAGAGGGAGGGTTTCGACGTGTCATCGGGGCGGGAGCGATACCAGTGCAAACCGATGAGCACTCCCAGCATTAGAGGGAGATGAAAGGCGGCAGCGAGGAGAAGCAGTCTGCGGGGCTCCACCCCCATGGCGAACCCGATCGCCAGCCCGACGACGACGATCATGTCTCGACCTCCGATATGTCCACTATGTGCCGGGCGCCGCCGGATCGCTCGATCTGGACGACCAGGTCGACCGCCGCCCGCAGCTGACGTGACACCGCTCGCTCCGAAGCATCCCCGGCGGTGAGAGCGAGGGTCTCGATGCGGAGCAGCGCCTCTTCCGGTGAATTGGCGTGGACCGTGGTCAGAGACCCGCGATGGCCCGTGTTGAGGGCCGAGATCAGATCCAGGGCCTCGGGGCCACGAACCTCTCCCACGATGATCCGGTCGGGTCGGAGCCGTAGCGCCGAGCGCAGCAGAGATCGTATCGTTATCGCGCCGGCGCCTTCCGCGTTGGACGGCCGGGCCTCCAACCTCACCACATGTCCGGGCAGGCTCAACTCGGCGGCGTCCTCGATGGTGACCACCCGCTCCCCGGAGTCGATCGCGGCGGCGAGCAGGTTCAGGAGCGTGGTCTTGCCGGCGCCGGTGCCACCCGAGACCACAACGGTCTTCCTGCTCTTCACCGCATCCACCAGGCGATCGATCTGTGACCTGGTAGCGGTGCCTGACTCCACCAGGTCGTCGATGCTCTCGACCCGCTGGGTGAACCGGCGGATCGCCATCAGCGGACCGTCGACGGCCGCCGGCGGCAGCACGGCGTGGAGCCTCGAGCCGTCGGCGAGGCGGGCGTCGATCATGGGAGATGACCGGTCGATGCGGAGGCCGAGCGGGGCGATCACACGCTCGATCGCGGCGACCACGTCGTCGTCGGAGCCGAACCCCTCCTCGACTCTCTCGAGGCCGCGGCCACGGTCGACCCAGATGTCGTCGTGACCATTGACGAGGACGTCGCTGACGTCGGAGTCCTCGAACAGCCTCTGCACCGGGCCCAAACCGGTGACGCGGTGAACGATCCTGGCCAGTTCACCCGCCCCGTCCCAGGGGGACTCGGCGTCGAGGAGACGTTCCGCCTCCAGCGCCACGTCGCTCGGGCGAAGCGCGGTGTCACCCAAGGCGATGGCGCGGCTGATTCGCTCGACTACGCCCACGGCATCTCCCAGATCCGCCGCCAGGAGTCGATCCACCTGCTCCGATGAGGAAGCTGACCGGCGAGCATCCTCCGAACCAACCCGGAGCGGAGTCGCGGGAGTACCGGCCCCGGCCCGGGGGGCTCCGACCCACCACTCACCGGCTGCCATACACCGGCTGGAGGAACCTGGACGATGGAGAGACGACCCGGGAACAGTGGGATCACCGGAACCGACGGAAACTGGAGGCCGGACCCGGAAGTGCGGACGACGACCGCGGGCCAGTGATCGCCGAGGCGATCTATCAGCTCGACGCCTTGGTCGAGATCGACCTTCCCTCCAGGGAGCAAGGCGATCCCTCGCCGGCCCGGGCTCAGCTCATCGAGGGTGGGCCCTTCGACAACGAGGTCGGCGAGGGTCCGGGCGCCCCGTTCTGTCGAGACCAGATCGACGATCAGCGCGGTGCCGACAGCCGCCGCCATACCGATCGGCGCCACGGTCGACAGGATTGGATCCGGCGACCACACACCGAGCACGGGATGTCTCCCCTTCCCACCCATGCCATCGAACATATGGCCTGTGCGGACCCGGAACAAGACCCCTGTCCTGCACCGGTGCCCTGGCCAGTGGCTCAGTGACGTTCAGGGCGAGGCAGGGGCGTCGCCCGGCGCAAGGCGAAGTCCTCACGTTCTCCCGCATGGACCGAGCGGAGAACGCGCCATTCGATGCGCGAAAAGCGTTCGCGGCGTCATCTGGGCCATCCCGAACACGGCAGACGCTGCTGGGCGGGGCACTAGTTTGGTCGGCGTGCAGGCTGCCGCCTTCTTCGACCTCGACAAGACCATCATCGCCAAGTCGTCGACCCTCGCCTTCACCCGTCCGATGTTCAGGGCGGGCCTGCTCAGTGGCTCGACCCTGGCCAAAGCCGGTATCGCCCAGGTCTACTACCAGGCCTTCGGAGCCGACCACGACCAACTGGAGAGGATCAAGGAAGAGTTGTCGGCCATGACGAAGGGGTGGGATCGGGAGGAGATCGAAGCCGTTGTCACCGAGACGGTGAACGAGGTGGTGACACCCCTGGTCTACGCCGAGGCCCTGGCGATCATGGAGGACCATCGCGGTGCTGGGCGCCGGGTGGTCGTCATCTCGGCGAGCCCCGAGGAGATCGTCCGACCCCTGTGCCGGCACCTGGGCATCGACGACGTGATCGCGACCCGGGCCGCCGTGGACGACGAGGGTCGCTACACCGGAGAGCTCGAGCTATATGCGTACGGACCGGGCAAGGCGGCCGCGATGCGAGAGATGGCGGACGCCGAAGGTCTCGACCTCGACGCCAGCTACGCCTACAGCGACTCGATCACCGACCTCCCCATGCTCGAGACGGTTGGCCATCCGGTGGTGGTGAATCCGGATGCCGCCTTGCGAGCCGTCGCCGAGGAGCGGGGCTGGCCCATCCGCCGGTTCGCGTCTGCAGTGACCATGAGGGACAAGCTGCCCACCATCGCCGCCTCCGGCGCGGTGGCAACGGGCATCGCCGCCATCCTCGCCTACTGGGCGCTCAAAGGTCGACGACAGGGCTGACCTGCCAGGAGTAGCCCAGACCGCTCACGGCGTGGAGCAGATCCTCGATGCTCATCGTCTCGTGGTCGAGCCGATCCAGAACCACCCTGTTGAGGACCACGGCCTCGACCACCCACATCTGGTCGCGGTCGAGTGAGTGCACCGCGCCGTCGACGATACGTTTGACCGCGTCGGTCAAGGGTGACACCAGAAGCGTCGCCTCGCCGGTCGAGGTGGGTACGTCGGCATCGACCAGGTCGCCGCGCTCGTCGAAGACCACCCATTCGCCGACCAGGGTCTGGATGAGCCGCGTTATGGAGATCACATGCTCAAAGTACCCTCTCGCCCGATGTCGTCACGGGCGATGGTCGTCGTCGGGGGTGGTTCCAGCACCCGCTTCGGCTCCGACAAGCTGATGATCGAGGTCGCGGGTCAACCGCTGATCGCTCACACCATCGACGCCGTCGTCGGCCAGGTCGACACCTGCGTCGTGGTCTGTCGTGCCGAAATCGTCGACACCGTCTCCGAACTCCACCCCGAGGTGATCGTGGCTCCCGGCGGAGCCACCCGGACCGCGAGCGAGATCTCGGGGCTGGCCGCGTTGGACTCCGAGCACGACCTCATCGGAATCCACGACGCGGCACGACCGTTGGTCTCCGCCTCGTCGATCGACCAACTGTTCCAGGTGGCGGAGCAGAGCGGAGGCGCTGTTCCTCTCCTGCCCGTGGAGCGTCTCGTCGTGGACCGGGAGGCTCATGAGCCCATATCCGATCTCTGGAGGGCGCAGACCCCACAGGTGTTGCGTGGCCCCGAACTGATCGCGGCCTATGAGAAGGCAGCCGGCGCAGGGTTCGTGGGTCACGACACACTTGCGGTGGTGGAGAGGTTCAGCGACCTGACGGTCATGGCCGTCGCGGGCGATCCGGAGAACGTGAAGATCACCTATCCGTCCGATCTCGAGAAAATCAGGGCCCGCCTGACAGGTCCTTCTCGTACCTGAGCTCGGTCACCTGCACACCGCCGATCTCCTCGACACGGATCGGCTTGCCCGCCGTCCACCCCTGGCGCTCGTAGAAGTGGCGGCCACGTGCGTTGGCTTCGAGCACCCAGAGCAGTGCCCGGTGGTGACCACCGGCGACCAGCGTCTGTTCGCCTGCCCGCAACAGCTCCTGTCCGTGGCCCTCCCCCCAATGATCCGGACGGACATAGATCGAGAAGATCTCACCCCAACCCTCGTCATCCGACGGCCCCGGGTGACAGAAGCCCACCACCCTGTCCACCTCTGCGACGTGTACCCGCGCCCCCCTCTCGATGAACCGTCTCCACCAGCGGGAGCGTGCCTCGCGGTCGAGCGCGTCGAGGAATTGGGAGGGGAAGATGTCCTCATAAGCTGTCTGCCAGGTGGTCACGTGGACGTCGGCGAGCTCCTCTGCGTCGTCGGGGACCGCCCATCGCAGCACGTCACTCCTCCTCGTATGCGTCTTCTTCCCGGGCGGCCTCCGCGGCCTCGTCGTCACGGCCTCCCAGGGTCCAGAAGGCGAGAAGCGAGAGCGACGTGGCTCCCAGGGCGATCGCCAACCACAGCATCCGCTGAGACTCTTCGCTCAGCCCGTCATCCGCCTCGGTCGTGGTGGTGCTCCGATCCGGGCCGAGCTCCGCACCCAAGTCGGTGAGGGACACCGGTTCGGACCTCTGACCGTCCGAGCCCACCGTCTCGAACACCAGGAAGTAGTTCTTCGGGTCCAGTTCGGTGCGCAAGCCGAAGATGCCTCCTCCTCGATCGAGGAGGGGTAGCGTCAGCTCCGGTTGGCCCTGGAAGGAGAGGTGAGCAACCACCGACTCGGCCGACTCCCGGACCTCGACGGTCAGCTCGACGACCATTACATCACCCTGGATCGACTCCACGGTTGCCGACGCCGATCCGAATGCGCCCCCGAGGACGACCGCCGCCAGCAAGGCTCTCATGGCTCCCACTCCCCACGCTCGACGAGAAGGTCGCGGAGCAGGTCGGGCCGATCGGTTATCAACCCGTCGACGCCGAGGTCGAGGAGCCGCTCCATCTCCGACCTCCGGTTGACGGTCCAGACGTGGACCTGGAGACCGGAGCGGTGAGCAGTCTCGACCAGTTTCTCGTCGACGACTCTGAGTCCCCGCAGATTGGTGGGTAGCTGCAGGGCCGAGGCCTCACTTCCAGCCGCTCGCCCCAACCGCGAGGCGAGGATCCACATACGCGCCTGTGCTGGGCCCACCGAGGTGGCCACCCGTCCCCCGGTGACCTCCCGAAACTCGGCGAGCCGGGCGTCGGAGAACGATCCGACTATGAGTCGGTCGTGAGCCTCCAACTCGTCGATGAGTGCGGCCAATGGTCGCGCCAGACCATCGCTCTTCATGTCGACCACCACCGACACGTCGGGGAAAGTGGTCAACAGCCACTCCAGGGTGGGGACGGTGACACCACCGTCCCGATAGCTGAATCCTTCGGAGGTGGCGTGGCGATAGCCGGCGTCGAGTGACTGGAGATGGTCCACGGTCATGTGCTCCACCCGCCCGCTCGAGTTGGTGGTCCGGTCGACGGTCGGGTCGTGGAAGCAGATCAGGACCTCGTCGGCAGTGAGGTGGAGGTCGGTCTCGAAGTGCCGGTAGCCGATCTCGTAGGCGCCCTGAAACGATATCTCGGTGTTCTCCGGCCAGAGCACCCGGCTCCCGCGGTGGGCGATGGCCACCGGGGGACGCCATCGATCCGGGTCGAGGGTCATACCTCCACGGTAAACCGGCACCAGTCAATAAGGAACGGCCGGTTTTCGCTCGCTGGGGGAGAAAATGAGAGCGGCGGGCCCGAAGACCCGCCGCTATCAAGAGTTCGAGGTCGGGCCGCTACTCGGCCACCCGGTCCTTCAGGCCCTTGGCGGCACTGAAGTGGGCGTAGTTCCTCGCCGGAATCGTGATGGTCTCGCCGGTAGCCGGGTTGCGCCCCTGACGCTCCGACCGACGCTTCAGCGAGAAGCTTCCGAAGCCCGTGATGTTCACCTTCCGGCCCGCATCCAGCTCCACGGCGATGATCCCCTCTCGGTCCTTGGTCGAGAAGATGTGATCGATGATCTCCGCGGCCTGGGCCTTCGAGATGTCAGCCTTACTGGCGAGCTTGTCAGCCATCTCGGTTTTGTTCACGACGCCTCCTTGTGGGTCGATGGTTCGCGGCTTTCCGCTGCGACGATGCGAACCACGATAGGACATGTCCCAATGGTTACCGATGTTTTCCACGGTTTACGATTCGCGAAGTCGAGGAGATGATATGACCACGAAATACGAGTTGGACGGTGACGTCGCCGTCGTGACCCTCAACCGGCCCGAGCGTTACAACGCCATCGACGCGGAGATGTCGGCATCACTGGTCGCGGCCCTCGCCCGCGCCGGGGAGGAGGCACGCGCCGTGGTCCTCACCGGGGAGGGTAAGGCATTCTGCTCCGGTGCCGACCTATCCGGTTTCGCCGAGGAATACGACGGGGAGGGCCCCGACCTGGCCCGGCACCTCGACGAGGAGTTCCATCCCATGGTGCATGCCATCGGCGGTTGTCGAGTGCCGGTGCTGGCGGCGGTCAACGGCGCCGCTGCCGGGGCGGGGATGGGGCTGGCGCTGGGATGTGACATCCGGGTCATGGCCGAATCGGCCTACTTCACCTCGGCGTTCACCGCCATCGGACTGGTTCCGGACTCGGGCAGCACCTGGCTGCTTCCCCATCACCTGGGGACGTCGCTCGCCCTCGAGATGACCCTGACCAATCGGCGCATGCCCGCCGCCGAGGCGCACCAGCGCGGTCTCTGCGCCGAGGTGACCGCCGATGGTGAGGTCGTGGCCACGGCGCTGGAATATGCCGCCAGGCTGGCCGATCTGCCCACCGACTCCCTGGTGACGACACGCCGGCTCGTCCATAGGTCGACACAGCTGACTTTCGCCGAAGGCCTCGAGGCGGAGAAGAGAGAGCAGGGCCGTCTCGGGAGAACCCCCGAGCACCACGAGGGGGTCACGGCCTTCCTGGAGAAGCGCGCCCCGGACTTCAAAACCCCGAGCTGATACCCGTTTTCGCGCATCGAATGACGCGCTTTCAGCGCATCTGATGCGCGGAAAGGTTCAGGGCTTGATCAGGTAGATGTCCAACGTGATCTTGCCGGCGGCACCGTGGCCGAAGGCGACCCCGACCTCGTTGTTCAACCAGGCGAGGTCCTCGCTACCTGTCTCGAAGACGAGCAGCTCCTTGGGGCTCGCCGACTTGTCCTCGTTGGCGATCGAGATGCCGATGGCTCGATATGACACACTCTCCCGCTTCTCCCCGATGGTGCCGTGGATGTCGAGCACCATGTTTCCGTCGGCCCGAACCGTCACGTAATCGATCCCTTTGACGGGACGCTCTCCCTCCCAGTGCTCGCTGGTTGCGCCGCCCTCGAAAGGGAAGTCGATGCGCGTGCCGGCAGGCGTGTTGCCGATGACATTCGCTCCCAGGTCTCCCTGGACGGTGCAGAACTTCTCGAGTGAAGGCATGAAGATCCTCTCTGACGACGGCTGCCGTCACGCTAGCCGCGACTCGGCGAGCAGGCTCCGGACCTCGTCGTCACCGGTCTGGGCGAAGTCGTCGTACCAGATGCCGACGGCGCCGAAGTCGTGAGGACGGGATAGCACCACGATCCGGTCCGCCACCCGCTCCAACTCCCCGAGCGGTGAACGCGGCGCGACGGGGACCGCCAGCCAGACCGACGCGGCACCTTTCTGCCGCAGAACCTGTACTCCGGCGAGGGCAGTGGAACCGGTGGCCATCCCGTCGTCGACCACGATCGCGGTCCGGCCTTCTGCCAGTACCGGGTCGGCAGCGGAGCGATAGGACGCCAACCTGGCCTCGAGCTCCCGTCTCTCGGAATCGGCGACCGATGCGAAGCCTGCCTCGTCGATCCCGGCGAGGTCGATCACCTCTTCGTTGCGAATGACCACCTCCCCTTCGGCAATCGCTCCCATCGCCAGCTCGGGCTGGTAGGGGACCCCGATCTTGCGGACCACCAGGACGTCCAGGGGGCACTCGAGAGCCCGTGACACCTCGAAGGCTACCGGGACACCACCGCGAGGAAGCGCGTACACGACCGGGTCAGGGGGGTCGAGTCGAGCCAACTCCGCGCCAAGCTGCTCCCCGGCTTGGCGGCGGTCGGCGAATCTCATGTCATCCGTAACGCGCGACGTAGCTCTCGAGCCATGGCATGACGTTATCGATGTAGTCGGCCGCCTCCTCGGTGCGCAGAGTGCGGGCCGCGTAGTTCATGAGCATGATCTGGCGCGCGGCGTGGAATCCGTCGAGCTGACGATCGTCGACGATCGGCCATGGAGCGACCGACTCATAACCCTTACGGAAGGCAGATCTGACCTCTCCGGCGTTGTCGCTGTTCCGCGACGAGTAGAGGCTGATAGCAGCGTCCTGAGCGGGCAGCGCCCACATCACGTCCTCGAAGTCGAAGGCGTAGAGGCGGCTACTGGCGACATGCACGTTCCACTCGTGGAGGTCACCATGAACCACCTGCGGGGCGGCGATGGCGTAGGAGTCGGCGATCACCCTGCTCGCCAGCTCACCTGCCTTCGAGATCTTGTTGCGGCGTCTCCTGTCGAAGAGATGGCCGAAAGTTGGGTCACCGATGACCACGGGGTCGAGGGCCCGCTCGTAGTAGAAGACCTCGTCCCATCTGCGCATCACGGCATGAGGCGGCGGGGCCCAGGTGCGCCCATGCTCCTGTAGCGAGGCAGACATGGCCCCGAGCAGCCGATAGGCGAACGAGCCCGAGTCACGCCCAACTGGCCGACCGGGAATCCAGGAGAAGAGGACACATGGCCGCTCCTTCTCGATCCCCTCGTCGAACTCGTCGACGATGAGCTCCCCGTCCGAGGTCCTGATCGGCCTCACCACGTCGAGATCCGTCTCACGGTCGAGGGCATCGAGCCAGGACACCTCGACCTCTATGTTCGAGCGGGAGTTGGCGTGAGGAGTGCCGACTCGCAGCACCCGCTGATGGCCATTGCCGGCGACCACCCGGAACATCACGTTGGAATGGGTGGCGAGGTGCTCGATCTCAGCGACGTCGAAGTCATACCGGCTCAACACCCTCTGGGCCAGGGGGAACAGCCTGGTGGCTTCTGCTTGTGCGCGCGATGGATCCATTGCGTCCGGGACGGGTGGCGAGACGCCCCACCATGATTCTGGTCGAACTTCGGTCAGTGTGAACTGACTTCTTCCAGGGCTTCCGACCCAATTAGATGATCACCCCGGCGGCGATGCCACCCGTCCCACAGGGTGAGCAGCGAGGGCAGGACCAACACCGCGGCGAGGAGGGAGAGCCCGATCGCGTAGACGGTGACCTGTCCCATTTGGCGAAACGGGACGAGGCTGGAGGTGGTCAAGACCCCGAAGCCGGCCATGGTGGTGAAAGCCGATCCGGCGAGAGCCCCACCCGTGTGCCTCATTGTCAGCTTCATCGCGGTATCCACGTCCCGGTTGGCCCGTCTGTCTTCTTGGAAGCGGCGAGCGATGTGGATCGTGAACGGGACTCCGATACCGATCGACAGGGCGGCGATGGTCGCGGTGACCGGGCCAAACGGGATGCCGGTGGCGAACATCAGACCATACGTCCACAACACCACGAGAGCCACCGGGGCGATGGTGATGATGCCCAGGAACCACCTGCGTGACTCCAGATAGAAGCTCACCATCAGCACCAGCGCGGCGACTGCGATGGTGATGAACAGCGATGAAGCCTGCGAGGCGGTCAACTCGTTGACCACCTCGTCTCCGATGATGTTGTCGGACGTGGCAATGGTTGATACCCCAATTTGGTCCACGGGTTGGAACACGATGTCGAGGCCGGCTCTCAGGTCGCCGACGTCCTCACCTGAGCTGGTGGTGATATCCCAGAGAAGGGCATCGATCTCCCCGCCCTCCATGGCGATCACACCCGAAGCCCGCTCCGGGTCGGCCGCCAGCATCGCTTCGTAGAGGGGGACGACGTCGGCGTCGCCGGCAACCATTAGATCCTCGTCGAGGCCCACCTGTTGGACGGCAGCCAGCAATGCGGGTGGCGTCTCCTGCGGCCCGCCGGAGAGGAGTTGCCCGAGCAGAGCGACCGGAGAATTGGCGTCCGGAAACTCCCCTTGGGCCGTCATGAACGTGGCCACATCGTCGAGTGAAGCCAGTTCAGCGTTCGCCTCGACCAGCGCATTGTGGACACCGGCGTCGATAGGCCGTTCGGCACTCGCCTCAACCAACACCTGTGTCTGCTCGCCGAAACCACCGTCGAACTCCTCGGCGAGGATGTCGAGGGTGGCCACGTACTCGGAGTCGTCGGGGAGGAAGTCGGTGAACGAGAACCTCGTCTCGAGCTGGGTGAATCCGTAGAACCCGGCCGCGCCCAGGATCGAGGCGACCAGCAGAGTCGGCACCGCGGCGTGCTTGGCGAGCAATGCCAGCTTCTCCATGAGGCGGGGAAGGATCCGGTCACCATGGGATTGCAGCGAGCGCACCGGGAGAGAGCCGTTCCGTTCCGCACGGCGGTCGAGCAGCAGACGCAGCGCGGGGACGAAGGTGAGCATGAGTAGGAAGGCGACGACGATGCCGACCGAGGCGAGGATCCCGAAGTCTTTCAAGGCCGGCACCGGGTTGAAGATGTTGGTGAGAAACCCGATGGCAGTGGTGATGGTGGCCAGGAACAGGGCCACGCCGACGGAGGTCACCGCCGCCGTCATCGCACGGTCGACCGTCCTACCGGCCCCGACCTCTTCCCGGTAGCGAGAGGTGAGATGAATGGCGTAGTCGACCCCGAGACCGATGAGGAGGATGGGGACGATCTGAGTTGGGGCAGAGAACGCGTCGATGATTCCGATCTGCTCGAGCAGGTACCCGGCACCTTGCATGATCCCGATCGCCATGACGATGGTGAGCAGGGTCAACAGGACGTCGGTGAGGGTACGACGGGCCGAAGCGAACCAGCTTCCCTCCTTTCCCGGGGACAACCAGTAGACGGAGGCGAGGATGACGAGGATGACGGCGAAGGCGAGAGTGAACAGCTCTCCCACCTCCGTGGTGAAGTCATCGACTCCGGTGAGGAGAAGACCGAACGAGAACGGTCGGATCTCGAGGTCCGATTCGATGACGGCGAGGTCACCCGCGAGGTCAGATTCCGTCTCGAGCTGGTTGTTGAACGATTCCTCGGCCGTCGAGCCGGGATAGGAGCCGACGAAGGCGAGCACCATACCGCTCGAAGCAGACGTCGAAGCCCGGTCGAAGTCCTGGGAGACCAGCCTGGAGAGGAACGAGACCTGCTCCGGAGAGGCGGCGTCGGGGTCGAACGAGGCGGCGTAGAACTGCTTGACCATCTCGTCGGTCATCTCGTCGACGGTCAACTCCTCCGCCTGCATCGCCTGGACGACCCCCGAGAGGTAGTGCACCACACCCGGCTGTTCCGCCGACTCGCTGAGGACGGCTCCAACCTCGGAGGAACGGATCGTCTCCTCGATGGCCAGGGCGGTCTCCAGGCCGTCGACGGTGATGACGTCGGCCCCAGGCTCTCTGACCACCACCTGGATCGTCGACCCGCTGCCCTCGGCGCCGAACTTGTCGCTGATCCGCTCCTGAGCGGAGATCTCGGCGCTGTCGGGGGCGAACCCCTCGTTACCGCTGGCGATTTCCACCTGCCCGGCGAACGAGCCGAGAACAGCGGTGAGGGCCAGCGTCGTCACCACCACCACCCATGGCATGCGCTGTGCGTAGGAGGCCAGTGCGGAGACGATCGGTTTCAAGAGGCACCCCTCTGCAAAGCTTGATCTGGCGAGCCCGGACGACATCCGATCCCGGGCCACGCGACGACTGAGGTCGGACGCGCACGAGCGCGAGCGGCAACACTACAACCCTGTATCGCATATGTGAAAGCGTTGAGTTGGTAGGAGGGGGCGATCGCTACAGTGATGTCTCGAAATGAGTGCTCCCCGTGGCGAGGCGGCCCGCCGACGCATCATCGAGTCGACCTGTGAGTTGATCCTGGAGGAGGGTCTGGACGGGTTCAACGTCGAAGCTGTTGCCGCCGCATCGGGAGCGGCGCGCTCGACGGTCTACCGGCACTGGCCGGACGCCCGTGACCTGCTCGTGGAGGTGCTGCGAACCATGGGCCAGGCGCTCCCCGCGCCCGATACCGGCAGTCTGTCCTCGGACCTGGCGGGGTTCGCCGCCATCTTGCGTCCCATCTTCGACGACCCGCGCACCCGACGACTCATCCTCGATGTGACCCGGGCCGCCGCCGACGACCCCGAGCTGGAGAGGGTCCGCCAACAGCTGCGACGCGATCGCCAACTGCCCTTGCAGACGATCGTTCAGCGCGCCATCGCCAGGGGAGAGATCGACCCGGAAATCGACATGGAAATCGCCCTTCACCTCGTCGAGGGCCCCTGGCTCTCGGCAACCGTATTCCAGGATCGACCCCTGACGGATGAGGCGATCGAGACGATGGTGTCCCGGGTGGTCAAAGCCCTCTCCTAGCGGCGTCGAGGGCGTCGATGAACCGCCGGTTCTCCTCGTCGTTCCCGATGGTGACCCGTACCCAGCCTCCACCCATCGCCCGGATGATCACCCCATCGGAGGTCATTTGCTCCACGACCTCCTCGGTCTGGTCACCCAACTCGAAGAAGATGAAGTTGGTATGGCTATCGGCGGTCGGGACCTCCCGTTCGGCCAGGGCGCCGACCAGGTGGTGACGACGGGCGGCGTTCTCGGAGCGGCGCCGCTCCAGCTCCTCGGGCTGGCCCAGGGACGCAAGCGCCCCCGCCTGAGCCACTCGGTTCACCGTCAACGGCGCCTGCGCCTTGCGCAGCTCTGTCAGCAGCTCGGGATGTGCGATGGCGTATCCGATCCGGAGTGCGGCGAGGGCGTAGATCTTGGAGAATGTCCTCAGTACCACCACATTGGGGCGGGTCACCGCCAACGGGACCTCGGTTCGGTACCTCGGGTCGGTGACAAACTCGTGATAGGCCTCGTCGACCACCACGAGGACCGACTCGGGCACGGTCTCGATGAAAGCCTCGACCTCCTCGGCGGGCTTCACCGTCCCGGTCGGGTTGTTGGGGTTGCACACCACGACCAGGGTCGTCTCGTCGTCGATGGCCGCTCTCATCGCATCGAGGTCGAGCTCGAAACCCTCGCCGAGCGGGACTTCGACGTATCCAGAGCCGGCCCATATGGCGGCGAAGCGGTACATGATGAAGCTGGGCCATCCGTAGACGATCTTGGTGCCCGGGCCGCCGACCGCGTTGGCGATCTCGGCGAGCAAGGCCACACTTCCGGCACCGAACATGAGGTTGGAGAAGTCGACCGCCATCTCCTCGGCGAGCGCATGGCCCAGGTTCCAGCAGGCATTGTCCGGATACCGGTTGGACCCGGCCAAGACCCGCGCTGCGGCATCGACGACTCCCGGGAAGGGGCCTTCGGGAACCTCGTTGGCGGTCAACTTGACGATGTCGGCGGGGTCGAGACCGTGGGCGCGGGCAACATCCTCGAGTTGCCGACCCACCTTGTAGGGGTTGAGCGCCGCGATCTCGGGACGGAACCTGGGCATGGCACCGAAGATAGCGGTGTCCAGGCCCGCGGACTCGCCAGTTGTGGCAGACTCAACACATGGGCAAATTCGAGACGCTGCGGGTCATCGACGCCCACGGGGATCTCGTTGGAGAAGATCCCGGCCTCGATCCCGAGCTCTATCAGGCGATGTATCGGAACATGGTGTTGTCGCGGGCCCTCGACCGCAGGATGCTGGCCCTGCAGCGTCAGGGACGGATCGGCACATACGCCATGCTCGAAGGCCAGGAGGCGGTTCAGATCGGCTCGGCTCTCGCCCTCGATCCCAACGACTTCGTCTTCCCCAGCTACCGGGAGCACGGCGTCCAAGTGACCAGGGGGCTGCCGATGGAGGTGCTGCTCGCCTATTGGAAGGGCCTCCCCAACGCCAACTGGGACATCGAGAAGTACCGCACCGGGATCGTCACTGTCCCCATCGCCACCCAATTGCCCCACGCCGTGGGCTACTCGTACATGAGCAAGCTCAGGGGTGAGGACACCGTCACTGTGACGTTCTTCGGTGACGGAGCCACCTCGGAGGTCGACTTTCACACCGGGATGAACTTCGCCGGGGTCTGGAAGACGCCCACCGTGTTCATCTGCGCCAACAACCTCTACGCCATCTCGGTTCCTTATGAGAAGCAAACAGCGTCCGAGACCATCGCCCAGAAGGCCGAGGCATACGGCTTCGAGGGCCTCCGGGTGGACGGAATGGATCCGATCGCGGTCTACCTGGCGACCCGGCTCGCCGCCAAACGAGCACGGGAGGGAAAGGGCCCCACCCTCATCGAGGCGTTGACCTACCGGTACGGCCCACACGCCACCGCGGACGATCCCACCCTCTATCGGTCCGACGAGGAAGTCGAGGAGTGGAAGCAGAAGGATGCCATCGAGCGTCTCCGGCGCTTCCTCGAGAGCCGCGGGGAATGGGACGAGCGGGTCGGCGAGAAGGTGGCCATGGAGATCACCGACGCAGTGGATGCCGCAGTCGCCTCACTCGAGGCTGAGCCCCTGCCGGCCCGGGACGATGCCGTCCGCCATGGTTTCGCCCGGATACCACCGCACATCGTCGATCAGCTCCACGCGATGCAGCGGTCTCACGGAGAGCCGGAGACTCACTTCGACGAGAGCGAGATCTGGCGGGTCGGACACGATGAGCTGCCGGGGGGGCCCACCAAGCCGATGAACATGGCGGAAGCCCTCAATGCGGCACTCGACGAGGCGATGGAGAGCGACGACGAGGTGATCGTCCTCGGAGAGGACGTCGGAGTGGCCGGCGGTGTGTTTCGCATCACCGAAGGCCTGCAGCAGAAATACGGCGAGGAGCGGGTGATCGACACCCCGCTCAACGAGTCGGGGATCGTAGGCACCGCGGTGGGCATGGCCCTCGCCGGCGCCCGGCCCGTGGCCGAGATCCAGTTCGACGGATTCGTCTACCCGGCTTTCGACCAAATCGTCAGCCATCTCGGGCGGTTCAGGTTCCGGACCAGAGGGCTCTCGTCGGTCCCCGTGGTGGTCCGGTTCCCCAACGGTGCCGGCATCGGGGCACATGAGCACCATTGCGACTCTCCCGAGGCCTACTTCGTCCACGCCCCGGGGCTGGTCGTCGTCTGCCCGTCGACCCCCCTCGACGCCAAGGGACTTCTCGCCGCCTCACTGGAGAGCGACGACCCGGTCATATTCCTCGAGCCCAAAGTCCTCTACCGGGCCGGGCGCAGCGACGTGCCCACGGACCACTTCACCCTACCGATAGGCCGGGCGAAGGTGCGACAGGAGGGCACCGAGCTCACCCTCGTCACCTATGGAGGGATGGCACCGACATCGCTCGAGGCTGCCGAGCAGTCGGGTCACTCGGTAGAGGTCATCGACCTACGCACCCTCTTCCCCTGGGATCGCGAGACGGTGCTTGCCTCGGTAGCCAAGACCGGGCGCCTGCTGGTGGTCCAGGAGCCGCAGGGAAGCGCCGGCGTCGCCGCCGACGTGGCCGCCGTCGTGGCTGAGCAGGCCATGTACGAACTGGAGGCACCCATCGTGCGGGTCACCGGATTCGACATCCCGTGGCCGCAATTCGCCATCGAGAAGCACGCCCTGCTCGACGTCGACCGGGTGAAGGCCGGCATCGACCAGGCAATGGCAGGTTGACCTCTCGACGCGCGGTGGCGATCTTCGGGTCGTCACAGACCGAGCCCGGCTCGTCCACATGGACAGACGCAGAGAATGCTGGGGCCCGTTGTGCCCGGGCGGGGCTGACGGTTGTCACGGGTGGCTACGGCGGGACGATGGAGGCCGCGTCGAAAGGCGCCGCCGAGGAAGGGGGTCGAGTGGTCGGAGTCACCGCCGGCGGCTTGTTTCGCAACCGGGGCGGGGCCAACGCCCACGTGACCCATGAGATCGCCGCCCGAAGCATCACAGAGCGAATCGGGATCCTCACCGACATCGCCGGCGGCGCCCTCGTCCTCCCCGGGTCGATCGGCACCACCGCCGAGCTCGTTATCGCCTGGAACATCAATCACATCGTCCGGCGCCACGGAGGGACCAGGTTTCCGACGGTGGCGGTGGGCGAGGGGTGGAGAGAGTTTCAACGCCTGGTGAGCACGAAGCTGGGAGCGGACGACGGTGACGTTCATCTCGCCGACCGGGTCGAGGAAGCGCTCGACTGGCTCCTCGACCAGCCCGAGCTGCGCTGAGCTCCGGCAGGGCGCGACGGCCCTCCTCACAGCCCTGCCGCGATCCCGGCCCTAATCTGTCGCCCGTGACCCGAGTCATCCAGGCCGCCGGCGGACTCGTCTTCCGGGAGACGGCGAAAGGCAAGCTGAAGGTCCTCGTGGCTCACCGTCCCCGATACGACGATTGGGGGCTGCCCAAGGGCAAAGCCGACCGTGGGGAGACGCCCGAAGAGACGGCGGTGAGGGAGGTGCTCGAGGAGACCGGATTCCACTGCCGGATCGTGGCTCCAGTGGGAGTCACCCGCTACCGAATCGACGGCGGGGTGAAAGAGGTGAGCTGGTTCGCCATGAGACCCCTTCCCGACAGCCCCGGGTTCGAGAAGAACGAGGAAGTCGACGAGATCCGCTGGCTGAACCGCAAGCGAGCGAAGGAGCTCTGCGACTACGAGAGCGACCGTCAGTTGATCGCCAACGCCGGCCTGAGGAGTCTCGCCCGGACCGGGACTCTCTTCCTGCTTCGCCACGCCGCGGCTGGAGACCGGTCGAAGTGGGAGGGAATAGACGCAATCCGTCCGCTGAACAAGGAGGGACGACGCCAGGCAGCAGCCATCACCGAGTCGTTGCGAGATAGGGGAATCGAAAAGATCTACACCAGCCCGCACATCCGCTGTGTGCAGACCGTCGAGCCACTCGCCGACGCCATCGGCGCAAAGGTGATCGAGCACGACGCCCTCGCCGAGGGGCCGGACATCGATGGCGCCTACGACCTTGCCGACCAGCTCGTCGGCCACAACGCGGTGCTATGCACCCACGGTGACGTGATCCCTGCAGTGATCAACCGGATGATGTGGGCCGGACTGACCCTCGAGTCGAGGTTCTACTGCTCCAAGGGCTCGATCTGGGAAGTGGATCTGGAGAAGGGGCGGTTCGCCACTGCGCGTTACGTCCCGCCCCCGACGGTCTGAGCCAACCGGTGAGGACCCTGCCGATCCGCCCCTACTGGGGGTCCTGGCTGCGGAAGACGAAGGCGAGACCCTCCTCGGTGTCACGAACATCCATGATCGTGTTCTCGAGCGGCTGGACGATCCTGGGGTCGAGATGGATCTCGGTGCCGGCCTGCTCGACTACGTGATCGTCCTCCGCGACTTCCTCCACGAACTCGAGACGAAGGGAAAGGCCTCCGGACTGACCCTCATCCGCGGTGAGACGGGTCTCCTGGTCCTCGGGGATCCCCTGACTCTCCCGGATGTTCTCGAGGGCGGCAGCGGCGTTCTCTGACAACTGCAACACGAGTTGTCCTTTCTGTTGCGTCCTCTTTCACCGTAGGCAACCTTCAGAATTGTCACGGATCCAACCCTCTACTCCCCCGGACGTTCGGGTCTCAGATGCTCTTAGTGCCTGTGGCCCAATCGGCGTAGAGGTCGGCATAGACGCCGTCACAAACCACGAGATCACGATGATGTCCTCGCTCGACCAGCTCGCCGTGGTCGAACACCAGGACCTCGTCGGCCCCTTCGGCGGTGGAGAGACGATGGGCGATAGTCACCGACGTCCGGCCGGCGGTGAGCTTGTCGATGGCGTGACGCAGCGCCACATCCAGGGCGGGGTCGACCGCCGATGTCGCCTCGTCGAGGACGAGCAGGTCCGGTCCGCCGATCCACGCCCGCACCAGAGCGACGAGTTGCCGCTCTCCCGCGGAGAGGTTCCCGCCCCGCTCCCCGACTCTCGTCTCCAGCCCGTCGGGAAGGCCCTGCACCCACTCGCCGAGACCCAACTCGTGGAAGGCAGTCCACACCTCGGCGTCGCTGGCAGCGATCCGCCCGTACCGAACGTTGTTGGCGATGGTGTCGTCGAACAAGAATCCCTCCTGGGGAACGAAGGCGACCCGCCGACGGAGCTCCCCGAGACGCACCCGGTCCGTCGGCACTCCCCCGATTCGAACGCTGCCCGAGCTCGGGTCCATGAGCCGAACCAGCAGCTTGGCGAACGTGGTCTTGCCCGAACCGGTCTCCCCGACCACCGCCACCCGGCTGCCCACCGGGATGTCGACAGTGATGTCCGTCAGCACCTCCTGGCCCGAGGGGTAGGAGAAGTGCACATGGTCGAAGCTGGCACTGAGACCCCCGCCCGGCAGCGGCTGAGGGTGCTCCGGGTCGGTGATGTCGACATCGCCGTCGAGGACATCGACCACCCTGCGCAGACCCGACGCCGCCGACTGGGCGAACTCGAGCGTCTCCACCAGGATCTGGAGGGGCTCGATCAGGAGATTGGTCAGCAGGAGGAACGCCACCAGTGTCCCCGCCGACGTGCCCAACCGCACTCCGATCAGGATGCCGGCAACGATCAGGACGGCGGTGAGGAGCCCGGCGAACACCTCGGCGGTCGAGAACAGGATGTTACCGAAACGGGCGGTTCTGTACTCGACCTGGAAGCGGCGCTCCAACGCCGCGGCCACCTTGGCCTTCGTTCTCTCCTCGGTCCCGTAGGCGCGCACGATCGGGATGGCGGTGATCGACTCGCTGAGCACCCCTAGTGAGGCACCGACCTCTCTGCGAACTGCGTCGTAGTTGCGGGCGAGGATTCGCTGGAACCACCTCATCATGAAGAGGTAGATGAGGACCCCGACGAGGGCGATGAGTGCCAGCCTCCACTCATAGAACAACATCACCGACGTGGCCAGGAGGACCTGGCTCGATGCGATGACCATGCCCACCCCGCCCCACTCCATGAACTCCTGGAGGGTGGTGATGTCCGAGGTGACCCGTGACAGCAGGTTCCCGCGGCGCTCCGACTGCACATGGAGGACCGACTGACTCATGATGTGCCCGAAGGTCTTGGTGCGCAGGTCGGACAGGCCCCTGGATGACGATCTGGTCAGACGCAACAGGGAGATCCTCCCCACGACCAGGCCGACGATCAGGGCAGCGAGGGCGACTCCGGCCCGGACGAAGACCCCACCCATATCCACCCCCGTCGGAGCGAGGATCTCCTCGTCGAGGATCTGCTGGAGCACGATGGGCGTGACCACCGTCACCGCCTGACCTACCATGGCCAGGATCAACGTGAGTTTGAGGCCCTCGCGAAGCGAGGGAGCCTCGACCAGCGCACGGCGGATCAGCGCCGCGGTGCTCTGGCGCTCGCTCATGACGCCTCCCTGAGCCGCCGTGCCTCTTCCTCGTAGGCCTGGACCAGGCGGGCATACCCGGGTTGGGTGGCGATCAACTCGTCGTGGGTGCCATGGCCGAGGATGCGCTTCTTATCGACGTACACGACCTCGTCTGCCAGCCGGATCGACGACGGCCGGTATGCCACGACCACGATCGTCGAGGGGAGGTCTGCGGTCTTGAGCGCCTTGAGGATCTCCGACTCGACCGACGGATCGACAGCCGACGTGGCGTCGTCGAGGATCAGGAGCCGGGGCTTGCGCACCAGGGCGCGGGCCAGGGCGAGACGCTGCCGCTGCCCACCCGACAAGGTTGTCCCGCGCTCACCGAGCTCGGTGTCGAAGCCGCTCGGGAGCTCACCCACGAACTCCTCGGCCCCGGCGAGGCGAAGGGCCGTAGCCACCTCCTCGTCGCTGTAGGGGCCGCCGAGGGTGATGTTCTCCCGGACCGTAGCGTCGAACAGGAAGGCGTTCTGTGAGACGTACGCCACCTCTTTGGGCAGCTCCGACCGGGCGAACTGGCGGAGATTCCGGCCGGCGAGATAGATCGATCCCGAGTCCGGGTCGAAGAGACGGGCCAGTAGCAGCCCCAGCGTCGACTTGCCGGAGGCGGTGGGACCGACCACCGCCAGGGTCGTGCCCGCATCCAAGTCGAGGTCGAGGTCGCTGAGCACCTGTTCGTCGTCGTAGCTGAAGCCCACCGCCCGACCCGTCACGGGAGCTGCCCCACCGCCGGATGAGGCGATGGTGTCGCCCCAAGCGAGATGGTCGTCGGCGTCGAGGACGGCCTGTACCCGGCGCCAGCCGGCGAGGCTGCCGGCCAGGTCCCAGAGCACGAACCCGATGAGCTGAATGGGGAAGGCGAGCAGTGTGAGCAGATACGACACGGTCACCAGATCGCCGGCTGTCACCGCACCGGCCATCACCCGGGAGGCTCCCACCACGAGGAGGACGATGATCAGCATTTGGGGGAGGGACCGCATCAGCACCTGATAGTTGATCCACGTGGACAGGACCTTGATCAGCCGGTCCCGCAGAGCGTCGCTGGCCTCCCCGAACCTCTCCGAGACGAAGCTCTCCCGTCCCAGGGCCTTGACGGTCAGGGCCCCATCGAAACTCTCGTGTGCGATCGCGGCCACCCGCCCCCGCTCTCGCTGGACGTGCTCCCACAGGCTGAACGTGACCCAGCTCCCGTGCACGTCGATGACGATGGCCACGAACAACCCGATCACCGCACCGACTCCAAGCCAGAAGTCGATGGAGAAGACCAGGACCACGGTCCCCACGAGCAACAGTGAGACCCCGGAGAAGAAGGGCAGGGGACCGAGGACACCGGTTCCCTGATCGGTGTCGGCGTCGGCCACTGCGAGCAGGTCACCGACTGCCTGCCGGTTGAACCAGGACATCTTGAGGGTGAGCTGATGCGCCAGGAGCCGGTTGCGGACGTCGCGCCGGGTGGCGCCCATCAGATAGGCGGCGCCGGTGCGACGGACCACGATCCCGAACGCCTTCACGACCGCCACGGACACGATGACCACCGAGGCGAGGGCGAGAAGGTCGGGCTCCTCACCCTGGTCGAGGATGGGGATGATGACGTTGTCGGTCACCCATCCGATGACCCAGGAGGCCAGGATGATCGCCCCCGCGTAGAGCGAGGAGCCGGCGACGGCGATAGTGAAAGCCCATGGGTGCATCTTCACGAAGCGCCCGATGAGCTTCACGCCGTCGCGGACGACGGCCCAGGGGGTCAGAGCAGGTGCGGACATGATCAACTGAGAACGTAGAACTTCAAGAGCGGTTCAAGTCAAGTCCGCAGTGACGCGGACAACCGCCGCATGTTACGAGCCGTTGCGTGGAACCCGCGAACCCAGGGTTGCAGGCCCCGCTGAGCGGGGCTGGGAACCCTGGGTTCAGCGAAAGCGGCCCCCTAGACCGTATCGACCAGGGCCTTGAGGAGATCGCGGATCGAGACCACGCCGAGCAGAGCGCCGTCATCGTCGACCACGGGAAGGTGCCGGTACCCCGATTCGGCGATCCACGAGGCTGCGTCCCAAACATCCAGATCAGGGTCGAAGGTATCGGGGTCGTCGCTCATCACCTGCGAGACCGCGGTCCCGAGATCCATGCCACGAGCTACCGCCCCGCGCAGGTCGCGCTCGGTTACCAGCCCGAGGAGACTCATGCCCTCGACCACCGCCAGAGAGCCCAGATCGGAGCCCTCCATCACCTGAGCAGCTTCGAACAGGGTCGTATCGGGCCCGCAAACGAAGGGGGCACCCCCGACGAGATCGCCTAGCCGCATCGGGTCACGCTACCCAACAGAAGGAGAGCCCGCCGTCGTGGCGGGCTCTCCTCGATGAAGGTGGCGTTGGGCTCAAACCAGGTCGGCCTCACGGATCCCGAACGACGGATGACGCAGACGGCAGAGCGCCAGCTTCTCCAGCTGGCGAATCCGCTCCCGGGTGAGGTTGAACTCGTCGCCGATCTCCTCGAGGGTGCGGGGCACTCCGTCGAAGAAGCCGTACCGCAGCGCCAGGATGCGACCTTCCCTCTCGGGGAGACGATCGATCGACTGCCGCAGCGAGTTGGCCACGTCCATCTCCTCGGTCATCTGCACCGGGTCGGCGGCGTCCTCGTCCTCGATGAAGTCGCCGAGCTGTGCGCCGTCCTCACCGATGGGCTGCTCGAGCGAGACGGTGTCGGCGACGGACAGGGCCAGCTCGACCTTGTCCACAGTGACCCCGGCCTCCTCGGCGATCTCGTCGGGGCGGGGATCCCGTCCCAGCTCGGCCTTGAGAGACGCCTGGGCGGCACGGACCGCGGCGAGGGTGTCGTGGAGATGCACCGGGATGCGCACCGTTCGTGACTTGTCGGCGATGGCCCGGGTGATGGCCTGGCGGATCCACCAGGTGGCGTAGGTGGAGAACTTGAATCCCTTTCGCCAGTCGAACTTCTCGACTGCGCGGATGAGCCCCAGGTTCCCTTCCTGGATCAGGTCGAGGAAGTCGATTCCCGACGTGTTGGCGTAGCGGCGGGCGTTGGCGACGACGAGACGAAGGTTGGCGGTGAGGAAGTCGTCCTTGGCCTGGGCTCCGCGCCGGGCGAGTCTCTTCAGCTCCATCTCCTCGCGCTTGCCCTTGTAGTCACCCTCTTCGAGTTTCTCGGCTGCCTCCTCGCCCGCCTCGATCTTCTGGGCGAGCTCGACCTCCTGCTCGGCGGTGAGCAGGTCGTACTCACCGATGGCGGTGAGGTATTGGGAAACGAGGTCAGTCGTGAGCCGACCGCGCTCGTCGGTCAGCTTCGACTGCAGGCGCGATCGCCTGGGCTTCTCTTTGTCGTCTTTACGCGTCTCAGTGGCGGCCATTGGTAATTCGTGTCCTCCAGCGGTCGAATGGGTCGATGGGCGGGCGACCCGAGCGTTCAACTATACGCATCGGCAGAAGGTTGTGAACCCCCAACTTATCCACAGCGGTGAGAGTGTGGAGCCCATCCGGCTTCCACCCGTTGAACGTCGGTACATGTACATCAACCCTCGATTGCCCGAGATCATTCCGTCCGCGGTGACGTCCGGGGGCGACTGTCATGGGACCAAGTCTATGGCGGTGTATTGGCAACCAAGGCTCGAAGCTCAATTCCCCAGTGCCAGACTCTTGACAGAACAGCATATCTATGACAATAATAATTCGGTCGATCGACCAAATCTTTTAGGACAAACTGCATGCCATCCGACCAATCAACCAGGAGCACCATCCTCGGAGCGGCCAAGGACGCACTCGTCGAGAGCGGTTACTCGGCTCTCTCGACCAGGAACATCGCCCAGAGGGCGGCGGTGCCTCTGAGCCAGATCCACTACCACTTCGGCACCAAGCAGAACCTGGTGCTCGAGGTCCTCCAGGAAGAGAACCAGGGACTGCTCGAACGACAGGCTCGGCTCTACCAGAGCGACATGCCGTTCTGGAAGCAGTGGGAGCAGGCCTGTGACTTCCTCGACGACGACCTCGCCTCGGGATACGTCCGGGTCCTCCAGGAGATGACGGCTGCGGGTTGGGGGGACGACGAGATCGCCGCCGCGGTCAGAGCCAACCTCAGGGGATGGATGGACCTGCTCACAGACACGGCAAGTCGAGCCTCCGAGCGGCTCGGCGGGCTCGGCCCGTTCACGCCGGAGGAGGTGGCGGTCCTGGCGGGCTCACCGTTCCTCGGGGTCGAAGCCCTCATCCTGCTCGGCTTCGAAGAAGGCGAGCTCCCGATGCGCTCGGCGCTGCGCAAGGTGGGAGACGTCCTCAGGAGCCTGGAGGAGTAGCCGATGCGCGCCCGTCACCCCGACGTCGAAGGCCACGTCGAACGTGACGGTGTGCGGCTCGGCTACGAGGTGTTCGGTGATGGGGATCGCACAGTTCTCCTCTTGCCGACATGGACCATCATCCATTCCCGGTTCTGGAAGATGCAGGTCCCCTACCTGGCGAGACACTTCCGGGTGATCACCTATGACGGTCCGGGCAACGGCCGGTCGGATCGAGTCACCGATCCGGCTCGCTACACCGCCGATGCCTATGCATTGGACGCCGAAGCCGTCCTGCACGCATGTGGAGAGGAGAGGGCCATCGTGGTCGGACTGTCTCTCGGTGCCGCGTACGGTGTTCGATTGGCGACATTGCGTCCCCAGCTGGTAGCCGCCCTGGTCATGATCGGCCCCTCCATATCTCTCACCCCACCCTCTCCCGAGAGGGAGAAGACCTTCCAGCGGTTCCTGCAACCTCCCCCAAAGAGACCGGAAGGCTGGCACAAGTACAACCTCGCCTACTGGCATTCGAACTATCCCGACTTCGTCGAGTTCTTCTTCTCCCAGTGCTTCCCCGAGAAGCATTCGACGAAGGCGATAGAGGACACGCTCAGATGGGCAGCCGAGACCGGACCCGAGATCCTCGAGGCCGAGGCGCTCAATCCGTCGCCCCAGTATCCATGGGGGGAGACCATCAGTGAGCTGGATTGCCCCACCCTGGTCATCCACGGCACCAACGATCGGGTCTCGCCGTATGCCCGCGGTGTTGAGGCCGCCCGGCTGAGCGGGGGCACATTGCTCACCATGGAAGCCTCTGGCCACGTCCCGAATGTCCGTGACCCGGTGAAGGTCAACCTGGCACTGCGGGACTTCATCGAGAGGGTCGCCTGATGAGAGCCCTGGTCCCCGACACTGCCGACACCGTGGTCAGAGATGGTGTGGAGATCTACTACGAGGTCTACGAGAACGACGCGCCGACGATCCTGTTCATCCCCCCTTCGCCGATCACGCACTCACGGATCTTCAAGGGCCAGATCCCGTTCCTCGCCCGCCACTTCCGCGTGGTCGCCCTCGACGGGAGGGGCAACGGAAGGTCCGGGCGCCCCGTCGGGCGCGAGAGACACACCAGGACCGAGAACGTCGCCGACATCCTCGCCGTGATCGAGATCACCGGGACGGCCCAGGCGATCCTCGCCGCCCACTGTCATGCCAACTGGTGGGCGGTCGACATCGCCTCCGGTCACCCCGAACTGGTGGCCGGGCTGGTGGCGATCGACCCCGGCGTCCCCTATCTGGGCCGGCGCCAGCCCCACTGGATCGAGAGCGGCGAGACATGGGACGTGATCCTCGACAACCCGACCGGATGGCAGCTGTTCAACCGGGACGTGATCGTCGGCGACCTGGGGCGATGGGTGAGCTTCTTCTTCGATGCCCAACTGGTCGAGCCACATTCGACGAAGCAGTTCGAAGACGCAGTGGCATGGGCGCTGGGCACCACGGGGGAGATTCTCGCCGACAGCGAGGAGGCACAGGAGCTCGACCCGCCGACGCCCGAGGAGTTCCAAGACCAGCTCGACTCTCTGGACCTGCCGGTCCTGGTCATCCACGGCGACAGGGACGTCTGTCAGCATGTCGACAAGGGCGTCGATCTCGCCGCCGCGACCGGAGGAGACCTCCTGGTCATCGAAGGCGGTGGGCATCTCTCGCTGGCACGCGAGCCGGTGAAGGTCAATCTGGCCATCAAACAGTTCGTCGACAGCAACTGGGGAGGGGAGCGGAGATGAGAACCGAGAGATGGGCCCGGGGCCTGGGCCGGCCGAAGAGGGTCCTGTACCTCTCGTCTCCGATCGGTCTCGGCCATGTCCGACGTGACCTGGCCATCGTCGAGGAACTGCGGAAGCTTGAGCCCGAGCTGCAGGTCGACTGGCTCGCCCAGGACCCGGTGACCCGGGCTCTGGATTCGGCCGGCGAGACGATCCATCCGGCCAGCGAATGGCTGGCGTCGGAGTCCGGGCACATCGCATCGGAGGCCTCGGGACACGATCTCCACTGTTTCCAGGCGCTCCGCCGCATGGACGAGATCCTGGTGGCCAACTTCATGATCTTCCAGGAAGTGGTCGAGGAGGGGGCCTACGACCTGATCGTCGGTGACGAGGCATGGGACGTGGACCATTTCTGGCACGAGAACCCCGAGCTGAAACGGGGGTCGCACGTCTGGATGACCGACTTCGTCGGCTTCATCCCCATGCCCGAGGGCGGGGAGCACGAGGCGTACCTGACCGCGGACTACAACGCCGAGATGATCGAGCACATCGCCCGATTCCCTCGCATCCGCGACCGCTCCATCTTCGTGGGGAACCCGGACGACATCTACCCGGAGACTTTCGGTCCCGAATTGCCCAAGATCAGAGACTGGACCGAGGAGCACTTCGACTTCTCGGGCTACATAACCGGGTTCACCCCTCCCACAGATGAAGAGAGGGCGGCGATCCGCCACGATCTCGGATTCGATCCGGACGAGAAGGTGTGCATCGTCACCGTCGGAGGATCGGGAGTGGGCCAGGACCTCCTCGAGAAGGTGATCGCCTCATACCCGATGGCGAAGGAGGCCGTGCCGGAACTCCGCATGATCACCGTCGCCGGTCCGCGCATCGACCCTGACTCGCTTCCCTCACATCCCGGGCTCGAAGTCTACGGCTACGTAGACCGTCTCTACCGGCACCTCTCTGTTTGCGACCTGGCGGTGGTCCAGGGTGGCCTCACCACCACCATGGAGCTGACCGCGGCCGGCCGTCCGTTTCTCTACTTCCCCCTCAGAAATCACTTCGAGCAGAACTTCCATGTCCGCCATCGTCTCGGCCAGTACGGGGCGGGCACGTTCATGGACTACTCGACGACCGATCCGGATGCATTGGCGGACGCCATCGCCGGCCACGCGGGAAGCCCTGTCGACTACCGGCCCGTCGAAACCGACGGGGCGGCACGCGCCGCCCGGATGATCGCCGACCTGATCTAGACCCCCACCCAAGGAGGAACACAGCACAGAGCAACTACACCCAAATCACCAATAGTCGGTCGAACGATCGACTTAGTTTTTCCACCAAGAAGGAAAGAGAAAATGACAACAGCACAGAAGACCAACGGCGTCGACAGGGATGGCCTCTTCGGAGCCCTGGATGCGGTGAAAGCACAGCCCGAGGCGGCCAAGTTCCAGTTCCGGGCCCGCAACCAGTGGATCAGCGGCACCCACAGCCGCAGCACGATCCACGACTTCTTCGGCCTGGGCAGTGAACAGACCCACCTCGAAGAGCACACCTTCGAGGCCGACCACCCCACCCAGCTGGTGGCCATGGACAATTCGCCGACGCCCGCCGAGCAGCTCCTTCACGCCCTGGCCGCGTGCATCACCGCAGGCATCGGCAACATTGCGGCTGCCCGGGGAATCGAGCTGAAGCGGGTCGAGTCGGTGGTGACGGGTGACATCGACCTGGTCGGGCTGCTCGGCATCGATCCCACGGTGCGCAACGGCTATCAGGGCATCGACGTCCAGCTCACCATCGAAGGTGACGGTTCCGCCGAGGAGCTCGAAGCCGTCGTCAACCGCTCGATTGCTCGTTCGGCGGTGTTCGACATGCTGACCAACGGCACCGCCGTCTCGGTCGACGTGACGACTCGATGACCGCGTCGAGGGTGCGGGCCGGGCGGACCCGGCCCGCACCCCACGAAGGAGGTGAATCATGACCTATGACTACGACGTGGTCGTGGTGGGCGGAAGGGTCGCCGGTGCCGCCACTGCGATGCTGATGGCGAGGCGCGGCCACCGTGTGCTGGTGGTCGAGAGGGCGGCGATGCCATCTGACACCGTCTCGACCCATGCCGTCCTGCGGACGGGGGTACTCCAGCTCACCAGATGGGGTCTCATCGACCGGATCGCCACCGCCGCCACTCCCCCGATCCGACAGATCATGCTCGGATTCGGAGACGATCGCATCGAATTCGACGTGCAGCACGACTACGGGATCCAACAGCTGTACGGCCCGCGCCGTTACGTCCTGGATGGAATCCTCATCGAAGCGGCGCAGGAGGCCGGAGCCGAGCTTCACGACGGGACCGCGATGAAGGACTTGCTGTGGGATGGGAGTGGACGGGTGAATGGGATCCGCGTGGAACGCGAAGGGTCTACCGAGGCGATCACCGCACGTTACGTCGTCGGCGCCGACGGACACCGCTCGCGTGTGGCGGACTTGGCCGGTTCCGCGATGCGCCGCTCCCACCCCGCCACCAACGCAATCCACTACTCGTACTTCGAGGGGATCGATTTCCCCGGGTTCTGGTTCCAATTCACGCCGGGAGTGAACACGGGGTTGATACCCACCAACGAAGGACGATGCCTGGTGTTCGCCGGACGTCCCACCGAGTTGCGGGCGCGATTCACGACCGATCCCGATGCCGAGTTCGGACGACTCCTCGAGCAAGGCGGCCCCGATCTCGCCGAAAGAGTGGCGGCCGGAGCGAGAGTCGAGAGGTTCTACGGGACGAACGGGCTCAGCGGGTTCATCCGCCAGGCGTGGGGACCGGGATGGGCGTTGGTCGGTGACGCCGGGTACACCAAGGACCCGATCTCGGCACACGGGATCAGCGATGCCCTGCGCGACGCCGAGCTGTGCGCCAGGGCGCTGGACAGGGCAATGCTGGACCCTGGAGAAGAGTCCGAGGCGCTGGATTGGTACGAGACACTGCGCGACTCGCTGTCAGAGACGCTGTTCCAACAGTCCGAAGAGCTCGCCAGGTTCGAGTGGAGCCCAGAGGAAGCGTCTGCCCGGATGAGGGTGATCAGCGACGAGGTCCGCGCCGAGTGCGAGACAATGTTGTCGCTCCCCGCCTGGGAACTGGCCTCGACTCTGGTGCGGAGTTGAGCCCGTTCGCTCAGGCTCTGGGCACCGATCCGGGCTGATAGACGCGGACTGCGTCGTCGGTGACGATCTTGCCGACTCCTGGCATTGGATAGTGGGGGGCCACGTATGTGGTGTCGGTGTCCTTGATGTCCTCGAAGATCCTGTCCCTGGTGCGCGCCGCCATGTCGTGGTCGTTGTCGACCGGCAGACTCCAGTGCGGATGCTCCACCTGGAACGGATGGTTGCTGGCGTCTCCACCGATGAGAGTCCTGGTGCCGTCCGAGATGATGCTCACCGTGAGATGCCCCGGAGTGTGGCCGAATGACTCCACCGCAGTGACATCGGGCAGGACCTCGGTGTCGACGTCGATGAAGTCGACCACGTCGGCGTCGAACAACGGCCGCATGATCCTTTGGGCCGATCTTCCGAACTCATTGTCCACCGTCTTCCAGTGCTCCCACTCCTTGGCGTGGAACACATGCCGGGCGTTGGGGAACACGATCCTCCCGCCGCGTTGGCTCCCGCCGATGTGGTCGTAGTGCATGTGGGTGTAGACGACGGTCTCCACCGACTCCCGGGACACTCCCAACGCGTCCACCGCCTCGGGCATCAACCCCGCCGTCATCCCCTCCTGGTCGATCTCGCCGATCCCCGAGTCGATCATGATGGTTCGCTCGCCGTCAGTGATCAGGTAGCAGCCGAAGTTGAGACGAGCCTGGCCGACGTCGTTCCGAGGATGGAACCGCCAGTCGTGCTCGGTGGCCTCCGGGTAATAGGTCTCCGGATCCCGCCAGTAGTAGCCGTCTTCGATGACGAACAGCGTGTAGGAGCCGCAATCGAGTTTCCACGTCATCCGCTCGATCTTGGCAGAACCGCCGGTCACTAGCCTCCGGGGCACCGCGACCCAAGGCATCATGGAATACGTATCTCTCGGAACCACCGGTCTCTCGGTCTCACCCGTGTGCCTGGGGATGATGAGCTATGGCGATCCCTCGTGGCGAGATTGGATCCTCGGTGAGGACGAGGCGGCGCCGTTCGTCCGCCGGGCCGCCGATCTCGGGATCAACTTCTTCGACACCGCAGACATGTACTCGCTCGGAGTGAGTGAGGAGGTCGCCGGCAGGCTCTTGAAGTCGACCTTCACCCGGCGTGAGGACTACGTGGTGGCGACCAAGGTCTACTTCCCGGTGGGTGACGGGCCCAACGACGGCGGGCTGTCGAGAGGCCACATCCTCGACTCGATCGACAACTCGCTGCGACGACTCGATCTCGATCACGTCGACCTGTACCAGATCCACCGGTGGGACCCGAACACACCGATCGAGGAGACCATGGAGGCGCTCAACGACTGTGTGCGATCGGGGAGGGTCCGCTACATCGGAGCCTCATCCATGTCTGCCTGGCAGTTCGCCAAGGCGCAGCACGTCGCCGAGGAGAACGGTTGGACCCGATTCGTGACCATGCAGAACCACTACAACCTCCTCTACCGGGAGGAGGAGCGTGAGATGGCACCGCAATGCCGCGACATGGGAGTCGGGATGCTTCCCTGGAGCCCTCTGGCCCGTGGTTTGCTGACCCGCCCCCGATCGGAGGGTGACGCCACCATACGGGGAGGGACCGATCACCTGACCGGAGGCTGGTACGCCGATTCCAACCACGAGATCATCGATGTGGTCGAGGAGGTCGCCGGGAACAGGGGTGTGCCGATGGCCCGGGTCGCGCTGTCATGGGTGATGTCTCGTCCCGGCGTCACCGCCCCGGTGGTCGGTGCCACCAAGCTGGAACATCTCGAGGATGCGGTGGCAGCCATCGACCTGAAATTGGATGAGACAGAGGCAGTGCGGCTCGAAGAGTTGTACCGGCCCCGATCCGTTGCCCACTGACAGCTCAGGCTCGGGTCATCACCGTCGTGACATCCTCGGTAGTGACCGTGAGGGTGTCGTCGTCGCAGGTGTAGGTGCTGTCGGTCTGCATCGCCTCCGGGATGGGGACGGGAGCCTCTGGGAGCTCGAATTCCTGCCCGTCGGCCTCCACGGTGGCGGAAACCGAGATGTCAGCGCCGGTCTGGGTGACACTGAGAGTGTCGTCGTCGGCGGACCAGGTTCCCATTTCGGTGCCGTTGACGATGATGTTGAACGTGCCTTCGGGGATCACAACTGAGAAACCCCAGTCGTCTCTGGTCCCGGTGAAGGTCCCATCCGCCGCCAGCTCGATGGTGTAGGTGCCGTCGTTCGGATCGAGCGACTCGGGCTCCATGCCCGAATCTGCGAAGGCCGCGACGAGCGCTTCGACGAAGGCGTCGTTGTCCAGGATCCATGTTCCTTCCAGGCATGCCGGGCCAACCGGGCCGGACGCCTCCACGGTGGTCGTCACTGCCTCGGTGGTAGTGGTTTCGGCGGCGGTAGTAGGTGTTTCGGTCGTCGTCGTAGCCGCGTCTTGGATGGTCGATGTTGTGGTGTCTTCCGAGCCGCCGCCGCATGCGGCGGCGACCACGGTGAGGGCCAACACCAGAGTGAAGAGTCTGCGCATCGGTTCGACGTTAACGGCCTGCTCTGCTCAGTCCTGATCGAACTCCGTGTCGAGGTAATCGCGAGGTTGGAACACCGCGACGATCTGCCCCTGTGTCGTCGCCGCGTCTCTCCACCCTTCGACCTGGAAGTCGATCGCCGCCACGGTGGCCGTCTTCATCTCGACACGCTCGCCGGTGAGAACGGTGACCAGCATCGACCAGGTCGGCTGATGGCCGACCAGCATCAATCGGGCCACGTCAGGGGCGGCGGCTGCAACCTGGATCGCGGTTTCGGTGCCGGAGCCATACAGAGAGGGCTCCAGCTCCATCTCGCTCCTCCAGTCACCGGCCTCGTTGGCCAATGTCGCCGTCGACCGGGCTCGGACCGCAGTCGAAGCCACGATCAGGTCGGGCACGAGACCGTGGTCCGCCAGGACCCGGCCCATGATCCGGGCACTGCGCACGCCACGGTCGTTCAGGGGCCGCTCGTGATCGGCGCCGTAGTCGGCGTTCCAGTCTGACTTGGCGTGCCTCATGATCAGGAGTGTCTTCAATCGATCGCTCCCCGCTGGGTCATGCGAGTGGAGGCTAAACCGGCTTCGGGATAGGACATCGGCCGGGGCGGCTAGGGATCGGCCTCAACTACGTTGGAGGTGATGCCCAATCGCCTCGCCAACGCCACCTCCCCATACCTCCTCCAGCACCAGGACAACCCGGTCGATTGGTGGGAGTGGGGGGGAGACGCATTCGAGGAGGCGCGTCGGCGTGACGTGCCCATCCTTCTCAGCGTCGGCTACGCCGCCTGCCACTGGTGTCACGTGATGGCCCACGAGTCGTTCGAGGACCCCGAGACGGCACGAGTGATGAACGAGCGCTACGTCAACATCAAGGTCGATCGAGAAGAGCGACCTGATGTCGACTCCATCTACATGGAGGCAGTTCAGGCCATGACCGGACAGGGCGGATGGCCGATGACGGTGTGGCTCGACCACGACGGACGGCCCTTTTTCGCCGGGACCTACTTCCCCAAGGATCAGCGACACGGAATGGCCAGCTTCTCTCGGGTGATGGATGCGGTCTCGACGGCCTGGGAGGAGAGGAGGGAGGACGTGTCGGAACAGGCGGGGAAGCTAGTCGAAGCGATCTCGAGGGAGATTCCCGTCGGCGACGTGCCCGATCGGGACCAGTTGGTCGAGGCCTACGCAGGGGTGGAAACAACGTTCGACCCGGCCAATGGTGGATTCGGAGGCGCGCCGAAGTTTCCCCAACAGCCCGTTCTCGAGTTCCTGCTTCGCATCCATCGCGAGAGTTGGGCTCCCCGTGCCGCCACCATGTTGACCAAGACCCTCGACGAGATGGCCGCCGGTGGCATCCACGACCAGATCGGCGGGGGCTTCGCCAGGTATTCGGTCGACGCCCACTGGCTCGTCCCCCATTTCGAGAAGATGCTCTACGACAACGCCCAATTGGCCCGGCTCTACCTGTGGGCCGGGATCGAGTTGGATCGGTCGGGGTTCGTCGACATCGCCCGGTCCACTCTCGACTACATGGCGCGCGACCTCCGTGAAGCCGAGGGTGGCTTCTTCTCCTCCGAGGACGCCGACTCTGAGGGCGAGGAAGGCAAGTTCTACGTCTGGACAGTGGATGAGCTGCGTGCGGCTCTGGGAGACCGGGCAGAGCAGGCCATCGCCTACTTCGGGGCTACGGAGGCAGGCAACTTCGAAGGGGCCAACATCCTCCACGTGGCGGGAGTCGAACCGCCGGCCGATCTCCCCGAGATCGAGTCGACGCTGCTCGAGGCCCGCTCCCGACGTGTGCGACCCGGACTGGACGACAAGGTGATCGCCTCGTGGAATGGTCTGGCGATCCGGGCGTTCGCCGAGGCCGGAGCTGCGCTGGACGACCAGCGATATCTGGACATCGCGGAGCAGGCGGCGACCTTCGTCACCGAACGACTGGTAGCCGATGGGACCTTGATGCGGGCCTGGCGGGAAGACAGGACCTCAGGTCACGGCTTTCTCGACGACCATGCCGGCATGGCGATGGGCCTGTTCACGCTGTACTCCGCCACCGGGGACGAGCGCTGGTATGAGCAGGCGATTGGTCTCGTCAACCTCCTCGGGCTGTTCGTCCGAGCGGATGGTGGGTTCTACAGCAACTCCAACGACGACGCTGACGACCTGGTGAAACGGCCCACCGACGTCACCGACAACCCGCTGCCCTCGGGTAATGCGCTGGCCGCCGAGTCGTTACTGACCGCCAGTCTCTTCACGGCGAACGAGCAGTGGAGACAGATGAGCGAGTCGGCACTCGCCTCGGTCGGACTGCTCGCCGACCGATATCCCTCGATGGTGGGCCACCATCTCGCCGTCGCCCATTCGTCGGCCTCGACGAGAGAGCTGGCCATCGTCGGGGAGGGTTGGCGTGATCTCGCCGCCGTCTACTGGTCGCGCTATCGCCCCGAGGTGGCATTAGCCCCGTCGGAGGCGGGCAGCGAAACAGTTCCGCTGCTCGAGGGCCGCACCGCCGAAGGCGACGCCAGGGCGTTCGTCTGTCGTGGTTTCGTCTGCGACCTGCCCACTTCGGATCCAGAGGTCCTCGCCGACCAGCTCGCCTGAGCCCGAGTCACCGTGGGCCCGCTACGCAACCGCCTGGGCCCGCAGCAGGGCCGATCTCATCACCTCTTCGGAGTACGGGCCTGAAGCAGTTGCCTCTTCGAGCTCGATCTCGCCCTCCACGAACCTCGTGGACAACTCTGCCACCGCCACCAGCTCTTCATGTTGGGAGTGGACGAAAGCGGGATCGACGACATCGCCGTGACCGGGGACGATGGTGCGCGGTGGGTCCTGGGCCGCCAATCGAAGGGTGAGAGGCCATGTCACCGGATATCCATCCCCGAACACCGGTGGGGCGCCCTCCTCTACCAGGTCGCCGAAGAAGGCGACATCCGAATCGGGGGCGAAGACGACGATGTCCGAATCGGTGTGGCCGAATCCGAAGTAACCCATCTCGACCCGGCGGCCGATGTCAAGAGATGCCTGATCGGTGAAGATCTTGTGGGGCGGGACGATCTCCACTGCCTCGATCTCCTCGGCGCGCTCGGGCCCCAGCCATTGCCGAGCCGACTCTTTCATCTCAGCGGTCCGCTGCGAGAGCGCGATCTGACAGAGCTCGTGTCCCCAGATCTCGGCCTGTCGGAACGTGTAGTTGCCGAAGGTGTGATCGAAATGCCAGTGGGTGTTGACCACCCACCTGACCGGCAGATCGGTGATCTTGGCCAGCTCGTCCTGGATCTGGGCAGCCTCACGCGGTGAAGATCTGGTGTCGATCACGAGGACTCCGTCGTCGCCGATCACGATCCCGACATTGAGATCGAGCGACTCGTACCGCCGCCTGAACACACCGTCGCCGAGCTCGTCGAACATGAAGCCGAGACTAGATGTGTTCGAGTAGTTGAAGTTAACTTCATATTCGCCGTCTACAATCGGCCCATGGATTGGCTGACGATCGGGGAAGTGGCTTCTCGCTCCGGAGTGGCGACCTCGGCCCTCCGCTTCTACGAGACGAAAGGGCTCATCGCCTCGGAACGCACCGACGGCAACCAGCGCCGTTATCCACGGGCCACTCTGCGGCGGGTGGCTCTGATCAGAGCCGGCCAGGAGGTGGGCCTCTCGCTGGCCGAGCTGGCCGAGGCCCTCGAGACGCTCCCCCACGGCAAGACTCCGACCAAAGCAGATTGGGAGCGGCTCTCCAGGTCGTGGCGGACCCGGCTCGACGCTCAGATCGCCGAGTTGGTGGGATTGCGTGACGAGCTGACCGACTGCATCGGATGCGGATGCCTCTCGCTGAAGTCTTGTGCCATCTTCAACCCGGGCGATGCGGCCTCCGGCCTGGGTACAGGGCCCCGTTATCTGTTGGGAGACAGCCGGGAGGCGGTGGCGACCGACAGTTGAAGGGCGCCCGCCGAGGCGAAGACATAGGCCACCCAGAGGGCATCGGCCAGAGCGAGGTGAACCAGTTGCATCCAGACGGGCACCCCCAGGACGACGTTGACGAACCCGGTGATCAGCATCAGCGCCACCAGGACCACCAGCGACGTCGCCGCCCATCCCCTCGTCTTGTCGTATCGGGAGGACACCCACCAGCCGATCGCGGCCGCGGTCACGGCAAGCACCGGGTGCACGACACGGAGCCGGGTGAGAAAGTGCTCCTCATCGCTGATATCGGTCACTCCGCTCTTGGGGAAGAGGGTGTCGGCCAGGGCGGTGACTGCTCCCGACGCGGCAATCAGGATGAGTGCCGCCCCTCCCAACACCACCGCCTGGGTGACCCTGCGGTTCTGGCGAAAGTCGAGCCGGCCCCCACCTGAGAGCCAGAAGATGGTTAGAGCCAGAGCCGCCAGCAGGAAGAGAGTGTTGACCAGGTGCAGAGGCACGGCCACCACCCGGGCCATGGAGGCATCGTCGGCCACCCACTCGGCAAGAACGATCATGGCTCCGATCAACGCCTCTCCGACGATGGCGATGACCGAGAGCACCGCCCCGGTCCGAGCCAGATGGCCGGGTGAGGTCTTGCGCCAGATGAGAGCCGCCAGCAGGAAAACGAGCACGAGGGCGATGCCACTGGCCCCCCGGTGGGTGAACTCGATCGCGGTGGCACCTTCGAGCTCGGGGATCACCTGCCCGTGACACGTCGGCCAGGACCGCCCACATCCCGCCCCACTCCCTGTGGCCCGCACCAGCGCACCGAGGAGGATGACCACCACATTGAAGACGAGAACGAACCAGGCGTAACCCATGAGCTTGGCCACGTCTCAAGGTTAGGGAGCAGCTCCGGATCTGCCATCATCGGACCGTGCTCTCCAACACCCTCCTCCTCCAGGGCGAATATTGGTTCGCCGGGACGCTGACCATCGTTGCGGCAGCCATAGTGACGTTCGTGATCCTGTTCAGCTCGCGGTCCGAAGACGACCAGCTGCGCTGAACCCGCCTATGGAGATTCGTGAAGACATCGTGGCGGCGATCGGCAACACGCCGCTGGTCCGGCTCTCGAGACTCCACGAGCCGGGCAACCTCGTCGCAAAGATCGAGTACATGAACCCGGGTGGGTCGATCAAGGAGCGGATCGCGGCGACCATGATCGACCAGGCCGAGCGGGACGGTCTGCTCAGGCCGGGCGGGACGATCATCGAGCCCACCTCCGGCAACACCGGCGTGGGTCTCGCCCTGGTGGGAGCGGTGCGCGGCTATCGGGTGATCTGCACCGTTCCCGACAAGGTCTCCAAAGAGAAGCAAGACCTGCTCCGTGCCTATGGAGTGGAGGTGATCGAGACCCCGACCCAGTACGGGCCCGGACACCCCGAGTCCTACTACGGCGTCGCCGATCGTCTCACCGAAGAGATCGAGGGGTCGTTCCAACCGAATCAGTACTTCAACGCGGCCAACCCCCGCGCCCATTACGAGAGCACCGGCCCCGAGATCTGGGAACAAACCGACGGGACGATCGACGGGTTCGTTACCGGGGTGGGCACGGGCGGCACCATCACCGGCGCAGGCAGGTTCCTCAAGGAGAAGAAACCTTCGATCGAAGTGGTGGGCGCCGACCCGGAGGGGTCGATCTACACCCAGGGACCCGATGGGAACATCCATCAGTACTACGTCGAGGGTGTCGGCGAGGACTTCTACCCGGAGACAGTGGATCTCGACACGATCGACCGATTCATCGAGGTCACGGACGCAGACTCGTTCGCCATGGCTCGGAGACTGGCCCGGGTGGAGGGGATCCTGACGGGCGGGTCGGGGGGCCTGGCCGTCGAAGCAGCGCTACGGGTCGCAGCCGAAGACCATGGTCGGCTCGTCGTCGTCGTGGTGCCCGACTCGGGCCGCGGCTACCTGTCCAAGATCTTCAACGACGAGTGGATGGAGTCGAAGGGGTTCCCAACATGAGAGTGACCCCGCCATAGTCGGCGGGGTCACTCGAATCGAACAGCCTCGACATTGCTCCTTCGTGGGCCGCGGGTGGACAAAGTCCGCGGTAGTCGGGGCCGGGTGGTCCAAGTTTGGAGTCGCCACCGGTTCCTTCTCGGAACGAGCGGCGCATCAGCGGTCAGCGCCGCTCAGCGCTTGGCCACCTCCA
>CAZYCX010000011.1:0-47661 GCA_964645875.1 uncultured Acidimicrobiaceae bacterium | reverse complement strand
TCGATCGGCGGCTCTTCTCCCACCAACGTGATCGGGCCCTCGTAACCGTGGGCCCTTAGTTTTTCGGCGGCCGCGGCGCCGGCTGCCCCGGAGCCGACGATCACGACCGATTCTGGTAGTTCGGGTGGAAAAGGTTCTTCCGTCGCCGTCTTTTCGGTCGGTCCGGTGACGTAGATGCGACCCTCCCGGACACCGGTGGCGTAGGTCGGTATCGGGTTGAGGGCCGGTGCGCCTACCGCTTCTCCGGTGTCCAGGGCGAAGGCGGCGTGATGCCAGGGACAGCGAATCTCACCGGCAGCGCAGAGACCGTCACCCAGCGGACCCCCATAGTGGGTGCATGTTGCGCCAACGGCGCGTGGACCGTCCTGCGTCTGCACCAGAACCACGGGCTTCCCGTCGAAGTGACCGACGCTCGGAATCTCAGCGTGGAGCGCCTCGAGAGGCATCCCCTCCTCCGCCAGGTCGGGTCCGCTCAGCTTGGTCTCGCCCGCCATCATTCCACTCCTTTCGATTCAGGTCCGGGTGGTCGGATAGGTGTACCCGTGACTCTCTTACCACCGCGACCATAGGTCTAAAGTTGAATAATATCAACTTTAGATGCTCAGGTGGTGACGGGCGGTCGGAGGCGAACGCAGCAGTAGCCGTCTTCGGGTGCGAGCACCGCGGTGGCGTCTGAGCCGGAGCCTTCGATCATTCCTTCGACGAGCGCCAGGTTGAGCCCACAGGTTGCCTCGCGGTCCTGGTCGCGGAGCAGGTGGAAGGGACAGTTACGAAATCGGGTCTCGCCGTCCTCGACGGTCGGCTCGTAGCCGGTTTCAACCAGCGCCTCTCCCAGGCCGTGGCCACCCAGTTGACAGCCGGTGCGTCGGGCGACCTCGGCAAGGGCGGCGTCGTCGACGTCGGCGGCACGCACTACTTCGAGAAGGATCTGGGCTGCCAGCTGGTAGCGGCGGGGAGGCACCGACACTTCATAGACCTGATCGGAGCGCCGGTACAGCTTCGAAGGTCGGCCCGCCCCCGGTCCTTCCCGGCCGGTGAGCCGCCGGAACTCGAAACCCAACAGCCCGTCGTCGGCGAGACGATCCAGGTGGTAGGCGGCGACCTGACGGCTTACCCCCACTGCCTCCGCGGCCTCGTCCCGGGTCACCGGCTCCGGAGCTGAGGAGACGAGTTCGTAGAGGGCCCGCCGGATCGGTTCGGCCAGAGAGGACAACACCTCGAGGTCGTCATCCTCTGGTGATGTCTTGTCGGCCAGATCGGCCCGGTCCGATTGTTGCTCACTCATTGGCACTTCCATTCTAAAACACATTCAGATTGACAATACAGACCCGAGAGTTCTAAGATCGTAGGACCTCTACTTTAGAAAGGAGTCGTAGTCATGACAATCACCACCTCCCCAGGCACCGAGGTCAGAACTTCCTCGCACAACGCCTTTCGGATCCTCCGTCTCGGTTTCACCGTGGCGCCGATCCTCTTCGGGCTCGACAAGTTCTTCAATCTGATGACGGACTGGCCCCAGTTCCTCCCCGAGTTCGTCACCGACGTCGTTTCCGGCACCGCGGTCATGGCCATCGTCGGAGTGGTGGAGATCGCCGCCGGGATCGGAGTCTGGCTCCGTCCCAGGATCTTCGCGTGGGTGGTGGCCGGCTGGCTGGCAGTCGTCATCATCACCCTGGCCCTCGCCGGCGGATTCTGGGATATCGCCCTACGCGACTTCGGTCTGCTCCTCGGAGCCGTGGCCCTCGGCCAGCTAGCCCGCGACCACGCCTGACCCCAGCACCCAAGCCACCCGCCGCTCCAAGCCCTCCTCCCACCGGGCGGCGGGTGGCCCAGCCCCACGTGAAGGAGAAACATGCTCGACCCATATCAAGACCGGGCCCTCCAAGACCTCGCCCGCTCCATTGCCAACAGTGTCGATGTCCTCGGAAGTACCTGCACCGCCCGACTGCTCGGGAGCATCGCCCTCGGGCTCTTACACAGCCCGGAGTCGGATCAATCAACCGAATCGAAAGGCCCGGCGGACGATCCGGATCTCAGGTCCGCCTCGGCTCAGCCGTCCCGTCCACGCAAGCATCCACAAACGGCGTCAAACCAAGGCATCCACCGGCGGCGTCCGCGGACTCGACCTTGAGGTCGATGTTCGAGGCTCTGGGGATGGTCGGCATCGGGTTGTCGGTCGTCGCCTACCTGCCTCAGGTGCGCCACCTGGCCAAAGAGCACTGCTCGGCCGGGGTCAGCCCCAGAGCCTGGGCCATGTGGCTCGCCAGCAGTCTCCTGGTCGGAGCATTGGCCGTCTACCGCTGGGACTATGTGTTCATCAGCCTCGCCGCCTCCAGCCTGCTCGCCTCGACGGCCATCCTCCTCCTCGCCCGGAGATACCGGGGGATGGCCTGTGGCACCCACCGGTACCCCATGCTCCAGCCCCCTACCCAGATGACCGCGAACCCTAGGAACACCACCCGCCATGACCCTCGGCCGCCAAGACACAACCCACCCAAGGAGCTGCTCCATTGACTGCTGCCCAACGACCCGCATTGGCAACTGACTCGCGCATTCGCCCCCTGACAAAAAGCGTGGAAATCAACCATGCCGCCGCCGAAGCCGCGGTGGCTGACCTGCTCACTGCCTTGGGACAAGACCTCGACGACGATCACCTTCGAGACACCCCCGCCAGAGTGGCCGCCGCCTACGCCGAGATGCTGACACCCCGGCCCTTCAACCCGACCACCTTCCCCAACAACGAGAGCTACAACGAGCTGGTCCTTGCGAGGGACATCCCCTTCCACTCCCTGTGCCAGCATCACCTGCTCCCCTTCAAAGGAGTAGCCCACGTGGGATATCTCCCCGGAAGGCGGATCGTCGGGCTGTCCAAACTGGCCCGGGTGGTGGAGCACTACTCCCGGCGGCTCCAGGTCCAGGAGCGTCTCACCCAACAGGTGGCCGACTGGATCCACCAACACCTCGACCCCAAAGGTGTCGGGGTGGTCATCGACGCCGAGCATCTATGCATGACCCTCCGCGGGGTCGAGGCCTCAGGATCACGCACCGTCACCTCCGCCCTTCACGGTCTCCACCGCCACGACGAACGGTCCCGCGCCGAATTCTTCGCCCTGGTCAAATAGTGGGTCCGCGAGAAAGGAGCCGGTAGTTGGATTGGAGCGGTTGGGCAACCTTTGGGGTGGTGGCCACGGTCATTCTCACCACAGTCTTGGTGGCGGCTCAGCTGGCCGGTCTCACCCGTCTCGACATACCCATGATGCTGGGCACCCTCCTCACCGGGGACCCCGACCGGGCCAGGTTCTTCGGGTTCTTCCTCCACCTCGTCATGGGCCAGTTCTTCGCCCTGTTCTACGCCGCCGGCTTCGCCGAATTGGGCGCGGCAAGCTGGTGGCTGGGGGCGGGCTTCGGAGTGGCGCACGCCGCAGTGGCCGGTGCAGTGTTGGTGCCCCTCCTTCCCACCATTCACCCACGGATGGCCACCGAACGGGCCGGACCCACCTCGAAAACCATCCTCGAGCCTCCCGGGCTTTTGGCACTCAACTACGGGTGGAGCACGCCCCTGGTCACAGTGGCAGCCCACGCCGTCTATGGGGCAATCCTGGGTCTATTCCTACAGGTGCGATGATCTCGGATCGGAGGATCCCCATCGGCGACTACGGGCTGATCGGGGACACCCGGACCGCAGCCCTGGTCGCCCCCGACGGCAGCATCGACTGGATGTGCCTTCCCCGATTCGACTCTCCACCCGTCTTCGGGCGGCTCGTCGGCGGGAGCGAGGCGGGACACTTCCACATCGGCGCTGACGAGCCCGCCATCCCGGCCGGGCGCCGCTACCGAGGCGACACGGCGACCGTGGAGACAACGTGGGCTGTCGACGGTGGACGGTTGGTCCTCGCCGACTCGATGGTGGCCGAAGTCACCGGCCGGATGCTCCCCACCACCATGCTGGTGCGACGTGTCTCCGCTCAGGGACGGCCGATCCGGGTCAGAGTCGAGATCGCCCCCCGCTTCGGATACGACCGAGAGCCGGCCGCCCGGATCCGACACCACCACGGAGCCCTCGTCGTGGAGCGGGCCGGTCGCGCCATGTCCATCACCCATGACACACAAGCGCAGCTTCGGCCCGGCGAGCCCGCCTTCATCGAGGTCCAACCCGGCCAGCCGCTCACCGTCGTCCTGTCGGCGAGCCATCAAAGCCCGGCCTTCCTCGTCCCGCCGACCGTGGCTGTGGCGGAAGCGGAACGGGACGAATCGAGATGGCAGCGATGGTCAGACACCCTCATCACCGGGCCAAACCACCGCCCCGCCCTGGTCCGCAGCTTCATCACCCTCCAACTCCTCACCTACTCGCCCTCGGGAGCACCCGTCGCCGCTCCTACCACCTCCCTACCCGAGGAGATCGGCGGGGTCCGCAACTGGGACTACCGCTACGCCTGGCCCCGGGACGCTTCCATCGGCATCGCCGCCTTCCTCGACGCCGGGAAGCAGCGAGAAGCGCTCGGCTTCCTCGCCTGGCTGCTCCACGCCAGCCGTCTCGCCCGTCCCAGACTCCCCGCCCTCTTCACCCTCGACGGCCGCCCCGCTCCCCGAGAACGAGAGCTGGAAGACTGGCCGGGATATGCCGGGAGCAGACCCGTCCGCATCGGCAACGGAGCCGGAACCCAACACCAACTGGACGGATACGGGTGGGTCCTCGACGCCGCCTGGCAGCTGACCCGGCGGGGCCACCATCTCGACAGCGAAACCTGGCGGACGATGCGAGCCTTCGCCGACCACGTCACCGCCAACTGGATGAACCCCGACGCCGGCATCTGGGAGCGCCGCGACACCCCTCGACATCACGTCCACTCCAAGCTCATGGCCTGGCTGGCCCTGGATCGGGCCATCCGGATCGCCGAGAAACGAGGCAGCTCTCCCCGCCACTCGAGCGCCTGGCGCGCAGCCGCCCAGCATCTCGGCGAAGACATCCGCCGCCAGGGCCATGACTCCCAGATCGGGTCATACACCGCCGCCTACGGTTCACAAGACCTAGACGCCGCCCTGCTGCTCCTACCCGCCATCGGCCTAGAGCCGATCGAATCGCCTCGGATCACCAGCACCATCGACGCCGTCCGAAAGAGTCTCGGAGCAGGCGGACCGCTCCTCTACCGATACCGGGGCCGAGATGGCCTCCCGGGCGGAGAAGGCGCCTTCCTCCCCTGCTCCTTCTGGCTGGTCCAGGCCCTCGCCCAGACCGGTCGCCGCATTGAAGCCGAGGCCCTCTTCGAAGAGCTACTCGAATACTGTGGCGACCTCGGCCTCTACGGCGAAGAAATCGATCCCACCAGCCACGAGCATCTGGGCAACTTCCCCCAAGCCCTCACCCACTCCACCCTGCTGCAAGCAGCCGCAGCCCTCAACGATTGACGAGCAGTCGCCTCAGTCGGCCTTCTCCGGATACGCCGCCTCCGCGCCCATCATCTGGAGGCCTTCTACGACAGGCTGCTCAGAGCCCGTCCATGGAAACTATTCCAGGTGTGTAGGTTCGAAAAAGGACGCAGCGGAGACACCGAGTTGCTCCAGAGGAGACCCAATGGAAGCTGGCCGCGAAGTCCTGCCCGTTCAGGACCGCCCACTGGTCCAAACCGCTCACTACGACGCCGAAAACGAAGATGTCGAATATGTCCCGTTGGAGGTGACGCTTGGTCCTGAAGAGGCCCCGAGCGTGCTGATCGCGCTCGTGGACGACGCAGGGTTCGGCGATCCCGACACCATCGCCACAGTGGTCGTGGCTTCAGTCATTGGCCTAGCCGTCTTGATGCCCCTAGCGATCCCCCTCCCGAACAAAAGGCGAGAGGAACCAGCTAATAGGCATGCACTCGAGTTCCCAGATGCCGGAGTCTCTGACCCGTGAGCCGTGGTGCCGCGCAAATAGATGCCGAGCTGGCGGCGATGCTGGAGGGCTGTGCGGTGTGCCGTCTGTGGGCCGAGCAGGACGAAGGCCCGTACCATCGCGAGGCCCAACCGGAACGCCGTGATGTCGTCGAAGACCGCGACGGTGCCGCGCTGCAGCTCGGGATCAGACTCATCGACAGTCGCGGAGAGCCGCTGCGGGGAGCCACGGTTGAGATCTGGCACTGCGACGCGCTTGGCCGGTACTCGGGCTTTCCACCACCTGACCGGTCGGTTGTTGCCGCCGCTGAAACGGCGCCCCGGGGCAAGTATTTGCCCGACCAGACGTTCCTGCGGGGCCGCCAGGTCACCGACCAGTCTGGCATGGTCGAGTTCAGGACGATCTATCCAGGCTGGTATCCGGGCCGCACCGTGCACATCCATGTCATCGTGCGTGCCGACAGTCGCGTTTTCACCAGCCAGCTGTACTTTCCAGACTCCATCAACGACCGAGTGCTCGCATCGCCCCCATACGCGCAGCGTCCCGGCCGTGACACGACCAACGACAGCGACGAGATCCTCCCGACCGGCGGTGATCCCGCGGTCCTCGACATCAGCGACGACAGCGGTCGCATGCGGGCGGCCATCTGCCTCGCCTTACATGCGGAGAGCGGCGAGTCGTCGTGAGCGGCCTGGTCAACCAGCAGCACTCCCCACCCGACGCACAAGCTTCGGCCGAGTCAGCGGCCACGTTCAAGGCTCGCTGCCGCCACGAACAGGATCCCCGCAAGCGCCGCCAACGAAAGACATTTGAACGACCCTTTCAAGAACAGCAACGTGAATACCACCAGGGCCGAAGCCACCAGGTTGGTGATCGCCCAAGGCGAAGAACTCGTGGTTGGCACCTATCTCCTAGTCGTTGCCCCTCGTCCAGCGCCCGCTCGGTGAGGATGCTGTCGGTACTCGTCGCTTGGGGAGCTTTGGGCCGCATTTGGGCCGCAACAGACGTCAGAACCCACGTACGGTGGTAAGGGGCAGAAAGAGGATACTCCCAGCTAAAGACGGCTTTTTGGCTGTCGGCCCTGGCAGCCAGAAGTAGCCGAATCGGGCTGTTAACCCCTGGGTCGATTCCCACGGGACCCACGAGCATGCCCGATGTGCAATGATTGATTCATGACCACAGTCATCGTGATCCTGCTCGTCGTCTGGTTGGTGCTGGCAATCCTGGGGGCGGTCCTGGAAGGGCTCTTCTGGCTGACTGTCGTGGGCATCGTGCTCCTCATTGGCACCGCCATCTACGGCTGGATGAAGCGCAAAGCCTCTGAAGTCTGAGCTCAATCGACTCGGGTCACTCGATCCCGATCTCCACGTTGACGTCCACCGATCGCTTGGTGGCATCACAGACGGGGCAACGGCCGGCACCTGTCGTCACGACCTCTCGAAGTCGTTGCGGATCCACACCGGCGGCGGCAGCCGTGATTCGGATCCTCATCGAGGACGGGCCGGCAGAGGTATTCGGATCCATGCCGAGGATCCCCCGATCGTCCGACTCGCTGTCGACTTCGACGTCGAGCGAGCTCAGGTCGATGCCCTCCCGTGCCGCCTCCATGGCCACGGTGGAGGCGACACAGGATGCCATTGCAGCTCGGAAGAGCCAGCCTGGTGTGGGATGCTCCGCCAGCCCACCAACGCCTCGGGGCATGTCGGTGACGATGCGCTCGCGGTTGGGTCCCTCCACATCAACTCTGAGCGACTCACCCAGAGAAGCCCGGACAACCGAGTCGGTGTAACGGGCGGCTTCGGGATGCTCGCTGAGATAGCCGATGGCATTCTCGATCGCGGCGCGGATGCTGGTCATTGCGGATCCTCCTGGACTGAGAGGCTGACTGCTGGCGGAAAGCGTACGCCTCTCTCACGCCGCCAGCCCCACGACGTCGTAGACCTGGAAGACCTAGATCGTCGCTTGGCAGGTGTATGCACGAAGGCGAGCGCTTCCGCCTACGGACACGGAATCCAGGACGCCCTCTACGACTCCAACCACCGTGTTGAGCCACCTATAACGCGAGTCACCGGTTCGAAACGTGATCGAGGTTACGAACACCCGCGCCTGATCGGCGGGGCGCAGTGCTGCCAGACCATCCCACTCAACGTAGGCCGTGGCGCCATCATCTGTGGTGAGCAGCCCGCGAAGAGTGGGGCAGTTCACATTGTCGGACCGTCTCTGGGCGAGGTTCGTGAGCTGGAACGAGCCAGTGAGGCGCTCGCCTGTCACCTCGCCCACCATCGTGCCATACAGCTGTCCCCCTGCTTCGTAGTCGAGCGACTCCAGCGCTGTGTAGCGGAGTTCTCCCTCGAATAGCGGCACGAAATCCATCACGACCTCCTCAAACGAGTACGACACGCCTCAATCTACGTCCCCCAAAGCTGCGGACGGCCCGTGGTGGCGTGTCGCTGCGTCCGCCAAGCGCGGAAGGCGTCCAAACTCCCACATCGCCCGACCTGCGATGATTGTCTGATGACCACCGTCATCCTCATACTCCTTGTCGTATGGCTGGTGCTGGCGATTCTCGGCGCGATATTGGAAGGCCTGTTCTGGCTGACGATCGTGGCGGTTGTGCTCCTGATCGGGACCGGCATCTACGGCTGGCTGAAGCGCAAGACCTCCGACGTCTGAGGGCGACCGTCTGGGGCGACCTGAGGTCGCTGATCGACGCACCCTGGACAGCCGTCGGACCTGCCCCGTCTGCTGCGAGGCCGTCTCGATACACGCGATTTCAGCGCGGGACACACGGTTAACGTGACGACCGAACAAACGAGACGAGGGGACTACTGCCCGCGATGAAGCCTTCTCCCGAGATTGAGGCCATAGTGCGGAGAATCTGGTCAGCGCGAAAGCGCGGTGATCTCGAGACGCTGAATGGCTTGTGGTCAGAGTCCGAGCATCTGCTGATAGTCGGCAGCGATGAGCATGAGTGGATCGAGGGCTCGCGCGAGAGCGTCCTCGTCACCAACGTTCAGGTGCAGGAATGGCCGATTCAGGAGTCTGATCTCATCCGGATCAGGGCATTCGAAGACGGCAACGTCGGCTGGGCGGCTTTCGCCGAGCGGAGAACCAACCCGAACGGCCGGAGTAGCGTCTTCCGCCGCACCATGGTCTTCGCCCTCGAGGCAGGCTCGTGGAAGATCGTTCAGAGTCACTTCTCGGCGCCGGTTCCCAACCTGGAAGCAGTCGGAGTAGAGCTGACCGGAAGTCTCTCCGAGCTGGTCGAGTCGATCGGAGGCGATCCAGAGTTGATGGCGCTGGCAGGGCCGATGTCGGGCACCCTGACACTGCTCTTCACCGACATCGTCGACTCGACCCACATATCCGAGGAGATGGGCGACGTTGCCTGGTCGGATGTGATCAGGTCACACCTGGGGAAGTCGCGAAAGATCGTCGAGGAGCACGGAGGCTCGGTGGTGAAGACCCTGGGTGACGGGGGCATGTACGCCTTCCCATCAGGCTCCCTCGCCCTGAAAGCAGCCATCAAGATCCAACAGGCGACCGCGGACCCGACCGGAGAGAACCTCCAGGTGCGTATCGGGGCCCACACCGGCGACGTCGTCCAATCCGACGGCGACTATCTCGGAATGACGGTCAACAAGGCCGCCCGGGTGGCAGCCGCGGCCGAATCCGGCCAGATCCTGGTTTCCAGCACGACGGCGGGCCTGGTCAGCGGCACCGAATTCGACTTCGACGACCCCATCACCGTGGAGCTGAAGGGGTTGGCAGGGACCCATCAACTGCACACCCTCAACTGGCAGCACTCCCCGGCCAAAGTGTGAGGCGGAGCTCAGTCGTCGATCCGCCGGGCGAAGCTGAGCTCGTGGCCGTCCGGGTCGACGAGGTGGAAGTAGCGCTCTCCCCACTCGGCATCCCGGGGCGGGGCCTCGGTGGTGAGACCGAGAGCCGCGGCCCGCTGGTACATGGCGTCGACGTCGGACACGTGGATGATCAGCCGGCCCCACCACGACCACTCGCGGTCGAGCGGCTGCGCGATCAGGTTGAGGAACCCGCTCCCGACACCGAAGGTGCTGAACTCGGAGCCCGCGCCTCCGTAGCGCAGCTCGAACCCCAGTTCGCGGTAGAAGTTGACCGCTCGCGTCATGTCGTGGGTGGCCAGGGTCACCGCGTCTATCGACTCGATCTCCACCTCAGGACCCGTCTTCCCTGACCGGTGCGGCCAGGTTCTCGATCAGCCGCTCGGCCGCCACCGCAAACGGCGCCACCACAACGTCGACCCCTTCGTTCTCGAGACGAGTGGCTTCGAGCGGGTCGTGGGCCGTGATCGCCACCCTTCCCTCGTAGCCCGCAGCGCGGAGACCGTGGAGGAGGGCGAGATTGACGTCGAGACCACGCACCGTGCTCACCACCCACGAGGCCTGGTCGAGAGGTATCGAGAGCATGAACTCGGGGTCCTCGGCGTCTCCATAGAGCACGTTGAGGCCACCCTTGCGACACCTTTCGAGGGCATCCGGGTCGAGGTCCACGATCAGCACCTGCTCACCCTGAGTCTTGAGCCCCTCGGCGATCAACGCTCCGTGACGACCGCCTCCGTAGATGATCACGTCGATGTCGCCTTCCTCGACGCCGTGGTGCGCCTCTCCGGGTTGGAGTTGTTTCCGCTCGAAGATGGATAGGAACGGCGCCAGCCGCTCGTATATCGGCTTCGAGTAGAGGATCAGATAGGTGGACATCCCGATGGTGATCAGTCCGACCAACGTCACCAGCCCGAGCACCGACTCCTGGATGTGGCCCACTCGCACCCCGAGCGCGACAAGGATCAAGGAGAATTCAGAGATCTGGGCGACCGTCAGCCCGGCGAGGAAGGACGTGCGCTTTCGATAGCGCATCGCCCCCATGATCACGAGGACGATCAGTGGGTTCCCGATCAGGACGAACAGCGAGAACACCACCGCCTCGCCTATCTGACCGCCTATCTGGTCGAACTCGAGCTTCGCTCCCAAGTCGATGAAGAAGAACAGGAGCATGAAGTCGCGCAGGCTGACCAGCCGGGAGGCGATCGCCTCCCGATATGGGGTACCGGCCAGAGAGAACCCGGCGAGGAACGCTCCCACCTCCACCGAGAACCCGAGCATGTCGCCCACCGCGGCCAGTCCGATGGCCCAGGCGATCCCGAACAGGACCAGCAACTCCCGGCTCCGGGACATTCGGCCCACCAGTGAAGGCAGCACCCAGCGCATCAAGGCCAGCAGGACTGCCAGGAAGGCGATGCCCCGGAGGAGGACGATGAGCAGGCGGGCACCAACGTCATCGCCCCCGGCATCCCCGAGGGCAGTTACCACGATGAGCGCGATCACAACGACGATGTCCTGGACGATGAGGAACCCGACCGCGATGCGTCCATGGAGGTCGTCGAGCTCCCTCTTGTCGGAGAGCAGCTTGACGATGATGATCGTGGAGGAGAAGGTCAGAGCGATTGCCACATAGACCGCCGACATCACGTCTAATCCGAGGGCGATACCGATGGCGAAACCAATCAGGGAGGTGAACGCCACCTGACCGAGACCCGTGGCCAGCGCCACCGGTCCTGTGGTGCGGACCAACCCGGGATCCAGCTTCAGGCCCACCAGGAACAGGAGGACGGCGATCCCGATGCTCGCCAGCAGCTCCAGCTCCGATCCCGGGGTGACCCAACCCATGCTGGCCGGGCCGACCAGGACACCGACGGCGATGAACGCAACGATCAGCGGCTGACGCAGAGCCAGCGCCAGAGCCCCGATCCCGACTGCGACGACCAGTGTGATCGCCATCTGGAGGAAGCCGCTCTCGATCACGCCGATCACATTACCGAGGCAGACGGACCGTCGAATCGAGGGCGGTGAGCGCGAATCGGCCAACGCGGGTACCGCCTGACATCGATCGAGGGCAAACTCGACACAGCCAGTTACCCTCCCCTTCCTGTGACTGCCTCTGACCGGATCGATCTATGACGATCTCCAAGTGGAGGCTCTTCTTCACCGTCCTGGTGCTCGGTGCCTCCATCTACGCGATGACCCAGTCGTCGGTGCGGCTGGGCCTCGATCTTCGTGGGGGCACCCAGGTCCTCCTCGAGGCGCAGGACACGCCCGAAGTCACCGTCGACTCCGAAGTCACCGCCCGCACACTCGAAGTCCTCAGACGGCGGGTCGACGCCCTCGGTGTCACCGAGCCGACACTCCAGGTCTCCGGCGAGAACCGGATCATCGTCGAGCTCCCCGGCGTCGAAGATCCCGACGAGGCGGTGGAAACGATCGGGCGCACCGCCCAGCTCAACTTCTATCCCGTGCTCGACTCCTATCCGGCGGGTGTCGTACCCGACGACGTGGAAGGCACCGTTCTCCCCGGTGAACGTGGAGAGGACCTCCTGCTCGGCCCGGTGGCCGTATCCGGGGAGCAGGTGGAGCTCGCCGCCCCGTTCTTCGACAGCCAGGGGTCGGCCCAATGGGTGGTCACCATCAACTTCTACTCGGACGGCGGCCGGGCATGGGCGGACCTGACATCTGACGCCGCCTGTGCCGATCCGGCGTCTCCACAGCGACGGGTGGCCATCGTTCTCGACGATGAGGTGATCTCCAGTCCCGGCGTCGCCCTGAACGTCGCCTGCGGAGTGGGGATCACCGGAGGCAGCACGCTGATCACCGGCGGGTTCGACGAGGCGGAGGCTGCCGAGCTGGCGGCCTTGATTCAGGCCGGCGCCCTCCCCGTTCCCGTCGAAGTGATCGAGCGGGGGACGATCGGGCCCACCCTGGGCGAGGCGGCGATCTCAGCCAGCATCGAGGCGGCGATCATCGGCGCCACCCTCACCATCATCTACATGATCTTCTTCTACCGGCTGATGGGTGTCGTCGCCGCCATCTCACTGGCCGGCTACGCAGTCGCCACCTACGCCTTCCTCATCTGGATCGGAGCCACCCTCACCCTTCCCGGCATCGCCGGTTTCGTCCTGGCCATCGGCATGGCGATCGACGCCAACGTCCTCGTCTACGAGAGGGCCAAGGAGGAATACATCGAGACGAAGACCATCGGCGGGTCGATCGTCGCCGGGTTCTCCCGCGCCTTGTCGGCGATCGGAGACGCCAATGTGACCACCCTGCTCGCCGCAGGCCTGCTCTACGCCTTCGCCTCGGGGGCGGTGCGCGGCTTCGGGGTCACGCTCAGCATCGGCGTCATCGTCTCGATGTTCTCCGCCCTCGTAGTCACCCGAGTCCTCCTCGAGATCCTGCTCAAGCTCCCCGGCATGGACGACCGGGCCCGACTCATGGGATTGACCTTCGGGCGCCGCTTCCAGGACTGGATCAGGACCACGCGCCCCAACCTGCTGGGCAACTGGCGTCGATGGATCCTGGTGTCGGCGATCGCCATGACCCTCGCCCTGTCGGGTTTGGTCGTGTCGGGTGTCAACCTCGGCCTGGAGTTCGTCGGCGGGCGCCTCTTCGAGTTGTCGACGACCGACGAAGTCGACATCGACGAGCTCCGAGCCACCTTCGCCGAGGGTGGCTTCCCTCGCGCCGGCCTCCAGCAATCCGGTTCCGGCAACCTCATCATCCGCACCGAAGAGCTCACCGACCAGCAAGAGGAGTTCATCCTCGGCTCGGTCCGCGACGTTGGTGGCGAGGTGGACACCATCCGCGACCAGTTCGTGGGACCGACCCTCGGTGACGAACTGCGCAACAAGGCGCTCACCGCCCTGGGCATCGCCCTCGTCGTTCAGCTCGCCTATCTCGCCTTCCGCTTCCGCTGGACCTTCGCCCTCTCCTCGGTGATGGCCATGGCCCACGACGTCGCCATCCTCATCGGAGTCTTCGCCTGGCTGGGCAAGACGTTCGACGGGGTGTTCCTCGCCTCCCTCCTCACCGTCATCGGCTACTCGGTCAACGACTCGGTAGTCATCTTCGACCGGGTCCGGGAGAAGATGGGGCTCCAACCTGACGACCCGATCGACGAAGTGGCCAACGACGCGTGTCTGCAGACCCTGCCCCGGACGATCAACACCGGGATGGGAGCGATGCTCATTCTCTTCAGCCTCTACTTCCTGGGAGGGGACACCCTGTCCGACTTCGCCCTCGCCTTGCTGATCGGGACCTTCATCGGCAGCTACTCGTCGATCTTCACCGCCTCGCCTCTCGCCATCTTCTTCGAGCAGCGTTTTCCCCCGCCGCCACCGGAGCCGGAGCCGCGGGACTCGGCCAGGACACGCGCCGCTCGCACCTGACGTCGCGCGTGGTCCGGACTGGCTCTGGAGCATCGGTACAGTCGCCACGTGACCCTTGGACTGCCAGTCGACAGTGTCATCTTCTTCGCCGCGGCACTGCTCGTGATCGGTGTCCTGGTGGTCGGCCTCTCCGACCGGCTCCGACTTCCCGCCGCCCTCCTCTCCCTCGGGATCGGGATGGTCTTCGGCAGCGACGGGCTGGGCTGGGTCGACGTCGCCGACTTCGAGATGGTGCGCAATCTCAGCATCGTGGCGCTGATCGTCATTCTTTTCGAAGGTGGTCTGACCACCAAACCGACGGCGTTGCGCGAATCGGGACTGCCCGGCTTCACGCTCTCCACATTCGGCGTCCTGATCACCGGTGGAATCACTGCAGTAGGCGCGGAGATGGTGTTCGGGCTCGGGTGGCAGACATCGTTCCTGATCGGAGCCGTGGTCGCCTCCACCGATGCGGCGGTGGTTTTCGACCTGGTACGCCGCGCCCCGCTGCCGCGCCGCATCGCGGGCATCCTCGAAGTCGAGTCGGGGGCGAACGATCCCGTCGCCATCGTCCTCACCATCGGTGTCCTCAGCGGGATGTCGGGTGTCGAGGCGGGGGTGACCGACTGGTTGTGGTTCGGGTTCTGGCAGCTGTTCGGCGGGATCCTGGTGGGTCTCGGCATCGGGGTGCTGGCGCGCTGGGTCCTCAACCTGAGACTTCGCTCTGAGGGTCTGTACCCGATCGTCGCCGCAGGCATGGCCGGGCTCGCCTACGGGACCGCGGGCCTGCTCTCGGCTTCGGGCTTCCTGGCCGTGTACATCATCGGCCTGGTCGTCGGGGCCACCGTTCCCCGGCGTCGGCGGGTGATCCGGAGCTTCCATGCCAGCCTGGCCAACGGCGCCGACATCGGCCTCTTCCTCCTCCTCGGACTGCTCGTCTTGCCCTCGCAACTCCCCGGCGTGGCCTGGCAGAGCCTGGCTGTGGCGGCCGTCCTCATCCTGGCGGCGAGACCGATCGCCGTGGTGGTGTTGATGCTCCCCTTCCAGATGCCGTGGCGGGAGAACCTGGTCCTGTCGTGGACCGGCTTGAGGGGTGCGGTGCCGATCGTGCTTGCCACCTTCCCCGCCACTGCGGGAATCCCCGAGGGTCAGACCATCTTCAACGTCGTGTTCTTCGTGGTGCTCACCTCGACCCTGATCCAGGGCACGACCACCGTGCCCCTGGTTCGTCGGCTGGGGCTGGAGGCGGAGGTTCCTGCCTGGCAGTCGATCGCCGAGGCCCTTCCGATCGACGAATCCGACATCGACCTGGTCGAGATCAAGGTGACACCCGACCTGAGTATCGCCGGCCAAACTCTGGCGCAGAGCCCCCTGCGAGCGGGGATGCTGGTGATCGCCGTGCTCCGCAAAGGCGACACTGTCATCCCCACGGGCGAAACCTCGATCCTTCCCGACGACATCCTCGTCTTGAGCATCGACGAGCGGACCGTCGACTTCACCGACGTCACGGCCTGGGCCCGGGGAGAATGGCAGACAGCAGTCGAACGCCCAGCGGAGACGCCACGCCCCGCTGAGGACGAATCCGGAGCCTGAGCCCCCGAACATCACCTATCCCGAGTACGACCAGGAGTAATGGGTGTTGCCGGACGGATCGGTCAGGAAGGCGGTGTCCCCGTCGTTGTTCCAGATCGCCGACCCCACGGAGCACCAGTACAGAGCGGTGTCGAAATCGTCACCACACCCGGAGTAGACGGTCACCACCTCTCCCGGTGCCAGGGAGAATCCCGATGGGAATGTGTATCGATTCGTCGCCGACTCGTCCTTGATCCCCCAGCGGGTGAGGTCGACGTGGGTGTCACCTTGGTTGCGGATCCTGATCCACTCGTCGTTGAGGTTCTCGTTGTCGTTGCCCTCCGCGTCGTAGCGCAGTTCGATGATGCGGAGGTCGGCTCCGGACCCGATGCCACAGGCGTCCGGGGCCCAGATACCGAGACCCTCGGCCCGGGCGCGGTCCTGAGCTTCACCGAGCCGGGCGGCCATACCGGTATCGGGCGGATAGCGTCGACTGATCGCGGCTCCCCTCCGGACCAGCTCTTCGTTCACCGACATCGACCCGACCCAGAGGTAGCGGAGCAGCCGATCGAACCCGTCGCGGTCCGACTGGTCGAGGGTCATCCCGATCTCGCTGCCCACCGCGACCAGCGCCTCCAGCACCATGGTGGCTTCGGATGCCCAACACTCGGCGCGCTCGGGGGCGTTGACCCCGATCAGCCTCACCGTGTCGCGGCTGCCATCGGCCAGGACCACGTCGATGGTGTCACCGTCGGTGATGGAGAGGACCGTGGCGCGTTCGGCCGAGACAGGCAGTGGTGCGGAGGGATCTCCTGACGGTCCGGCGGTGGGCGGGCCAAACACGGGATCGACCCCCGGGTGGGTTCCGACCGTCGTGGCGGGCCCGGAGGTCGTCGGTGGCGGCCCCACCGTGACAGCAGGGACACTGGAGGTGATCGTGGTGGTCTCCCTCGAAGCACCGGCGGCCGTGATCGGGGTCGAATCGCCGGCAGCACCGGGGTCGGGTGAAGGAGTGACGGCGGCGGCGAGGATGAACATCCCGAACGAGGCGGAGACCAACGACCCGGCGCCCTTCCGGGTGGATATGCCGAGCCGACCCATCGGGCGGACCAGGTTGATCAGCCCGAAGACGAGCCCTGCGAGTCCGAGAAGTCCGAGCAGTGTCCCCATGGCCAGTGCCCGACGTTATCTCCCAGTGCCGGCTCGGCCATTTCGACCGGTCGTCGCTCAGGACTCGACTGACCGCTCCGGGACAGGGAGAGTCGCCGGGTGGCCATCGGCGATACGGAGCCGCAGCACCGCGAGCATCGCTGCCAGGGCGAGACCGACTCCGAGCCCGACGAGGAGGAGGATCACCAACTGGGCGGGTTCCACCTCTGTGTTCAATGTGATGATCTGCGGCTGGTTGGGTGACCCATCGGCGCCCAGTTGCTCGAGGGCGAGCAGCAGGTCAGCCTCAGAGGGACCGGCCGACTGTGCCAGTGCCGTATCGGCGTCACCGATCACCAGGACCCCGGCCATACCGGCGCCCTGAGCGGTTCCGTGGAGCGTGCAGAAGACGCGATAGATCCCCGGCTCTCCGATCACCAGCTCGGCCGACGAGCCCGCCGCCACCGAACCCGTGTCGAAGGACCCATCTACTGCGGTCAGTGTGTGGGGCAGCTGACCGTCGTTCTCAACGATGATGACACCGTCGCCGGGGACGAAGTGGGCCGTTCCGGCGAAACACGAGTCTTGCATGACCAGGTTCGTGCCTTCCCCGAAGCCGGCGCAGGCCGAGGAATCGACACCGCCTCCTCCGGCGTAGGAGACCCCTGGGATCGACATCAGGATCGCGGTCACGACGAGTAGCCGTCTCACCGGTGTACCTCCATGTTGCTCACTCATCCGTCTATACACCCCTCGACCTGATCTCGTTCCGTGACCTGCGTCGAGTCCGTCGGGAGTATTCGTCTACGGTTCCGGACCGATGACCGACACTCTCCAAGAAATGCTCGCCCGTGTCGCCACCGCCGACCTGGTCGACGCGATGGGGCGGCTCCACCGCCACCGCGCCCACCTACTCGACCTGGTCACACCGACCCCGGAGCGTCGCCTCTTCGGCCCGGCGGTGACCATCTCCTATTTCCCCTCGTGCGAGACGACCCTCGACCCGAAGCAATACAACTTCGGTCGGCTGTTCCTCGATGCAGTCGACGAAGAGCCGCAGGGACGGGTGCTGGTGCTTGCCGGCAACGGGCATCCCGACACCTCGCTCGGAGGCGGCACCAAGCTCTCCCGGGTACAGAACATGAAGCTGGCCGGGGTCCTCGCCGACGGTCGGCTCCGTGATTTCGACCGCCTCGCCGGCTTCGACTTCGCCACCTACTGCCGGGGCGAGGCGACGAAATGGGGTGGTGACGTGGTGACCCCCTTCCAGGCCAACGTGCCGGTGATCGTCCAGGGTGTGGGCATCTGGCCGGGGGACTACATCCACGCCGACTCGTCGGGTGGGGTGGTGATCCCCGCCGGCCAGGTGTGGGAGGTCCTGGAAGGGGCCATCGCAGTGGTGAACGAAGATGCCGGTTATCTGGAGGAGATCGAGAAGGAGGCTCCGGGCCTCTCCCCGCGGGACGAGCGCTGATCGTCTCGACCGCATCGACGTTCCCCATCGCCCACCAGCCCACCAGGAGCGGCACGGTCGCGGTCAACACGCCGACGCGCGGAGACACCAGGTCGGCCACTCCACCATCGATGATCCCTGCGATGGGCCTCGACCCAGGGAGGATCGCCTGACCGTCCATGCGGAGGATCCGACCGACCGTTTGCCCCTCACCGGGACGGGGTACGCGACTCACCCATCCAACGAAAGGAATCTCCCATGAGACCCGTCCGCATACTGATCGTGGCGTTGGCCGGGGCGGTAGCCGTCGCTGCCTGCTCCGACACGCCGGAAGGCTTGACGCCTACCTCGCTACCCGGCGAGGAGGACGTCGCCGAGCTCGTAGCCGAAGTCCAAGCGGACATCGAAGAAGTGAACACTGAGCTCGCCAACTCCGAGGCGGCCGATGAGCTTCGTACCGCCTGGTCGGAGCTGAACGCCGAGCTCACTACAGCGATCCAGTCCATCACGTCCAATCAGGCCGTAGACACCGAAGCCGTGCGAAACCAACTGGACGAGTTCCAGAGTGAGGTCGAAGCGGCCGGAGACGAGGTGAGCGACGAGCTGCGATCGGCATGGATCGAGTTGCGCTCGAAGTTCGAGAGACTGCTCGGATAACGGATCTCCAGCAAGAAAAAGAAGGAGAGAGGCGCCGTGCACCGGCGTCTCTCTCCTTTCTCATGGACGGCTCGCATCAGCGGACCAGCGTCACATCCCTTCTCATCACGAACCAGGCCGCGACTGCCATGACCGCCGCATACACAGCCAGTCCCACCAGGATCAGAGGATCTGGTATCGCCCCCCGGAACACGATGTCGTGCAAGCCCTGGATCCCGTAGGTGGCGGGGATCAGGTAGGACACCAGCTGTACCGGCTCGGCCAGCTGCTCGAGAGGGAGCACGAAACCGGTGAAGAAGATCGACACGAGCAGGACCATCATCGAATACTGAACAGCCTGGGAGTCGGTCTTCGACACCCCAGAGAGAACGAATCCGAGCCCCAAGGAAGCCAGGATCAGCAGCCCGAGCCCACCGGCATACATCAGGTAGGAGCCACTGAAACTCATACCGAAGGCAAACATCGCTCCGGTGAGAGCCGCGGCCACGACGAGGGCGATCGCGCCGAATCCGAGATATTTCCCCGCAATCGCCTCACCGGGGCTCAATGGTGAGGCCCTGAACACGTTGGTCAGCCCGAGTTGCCTCTCACGGACCAGGGAGAGCGCGGCAAAGGTGACGGCGAGATGCTGAACCAACAAGACGAGGGTTCCCGGGGAGTAGAAGATTCCCGGTTCAGGTGAGACATCGTAGGTTTGGGTCACCTCGACGCCAAAGGGACTGACCAGCAGGGCGGGATCGAGGTTCTGTGCCTCTACCAGCCGTTGCTCGATCTCCCCGACGGATGCATCGATCTCACGGGCGGCAGCGAGGGCGATAGCCTCGTCTTCGGAGCCGGCATCGGTGAGTGCTTCGTCGAAGTCGGCGAACAACAGACCGCCTCCTGCACCCAGGATCGTGGCAACGTTCGCGAAGAGGCTGTTCGAGGTGCGGGCGTCATCCTCGACAACAGCGACCTGCTCGCGGAGCTCTTCGATCTCACGGTCCGCCGCAGTCTGGTCGCCTTCCTCGAGAGCGGCCACCAACTGTGACGAGCTCTCCTGGAGGGCAGCGATTCCGCTCTGAGCATCCTCGGACTCCGTCTGCGCCACATCGACCACCCCGGTCAGCACCCGCCGGTTGATCTCGTCGACAGAGAGCCGAGCCAGGAGGCGAATGCTCCCCCGCAGCACCGGGTCCACCTCCCCATGGATCACCTCGAAGTTCGCACGCTCTCCGGCCCTGATCGATGCCAGCGGCTCCTCCGGGGCCACGATCAGAATATCGACATCACCATCATGCAATCCCTGCCTCGCCGCACCGAGATCGGTCGTGGTGCCCTGCAGGTCGATGCCCCGACCAAAGGCCTCACTCATGTCCTCGCCGTTGGCGACGAGCTGTGCTTCTTCACTGCTCACGACGAGGAGGGTGCGAAAGGCAGGGTTTTCCCGATAGCCGAGGCCGAAGAGCAACAGGATCAAGAACGGGCCGACCACCAGGGTCAACAACAGTCGCGGCTGTCGCAACACACTGGACAGCTCCTTGCGGATGAAGCCGAGGATGCGGACCAGGCGCGAGCTCAGCGTCTGTTCATGGGCCATTGCTGGTCTCCTCCTCGTTCTGCAGCCGGGAGACCAGCTCTACGAAGACATCGTCGAATGGAGCCAGATAGGGCTCGGTCTTGTCGACCTCGAGCCGTCGTTGCTCAGCCCATTCCCCGATGGTCTGGATGGCGGCGTCGGCGTCGGCAACCACGAGGCGCACCCGATCTCTCTCCACGCGCGCGAGCGACAGGGCCACCGACTCCTCCAGTGATATCAGGTCGTCCGAGCCTGGAGGCGTGGCGAAGACCATCTCGATGATCTCACCCCCGTAAGCCTGCCGGCGCAGCCCTTCCGGGGTGTCCACGGTGAGGATTCGCCCCTCGGCCAGCACGGCGACGTAGTCGCAATAGGCGGCTTCACCCACATATTGCGTGGTGATCACCAGCGTCTTGCCGCCTTTCGCCAGGTCACCGAATCGGTCCCAGAACTTGCGACGAAGCACCGGGTCGACTCCGGCGGTGGGCTCGTCGAGGAAGATCAACTCGGGGTCGTGGACGAGAGCCGATGCCAGCATGACCCGTCGCTTCTCTCCACCGGAGGCGTCCCGAGGCAAACGGTCGACGGCACCTTCGAGCTCGACGAAGTCGATGAGCTCGCGGAGCTTGTCCTTTCGGCGGTAGGGCACGCCGTAGAGGGAGGCGGCGAAGTTCAGATTCTCTCGGAGCGTCAGGTCCGGATAGAGGATCGAGTCCTGTGGCATGTACCCGATGCGGGCCCTGGTGTTGCGACTGAAGGCGAGGGGGCGCTCACCAAGCACGTCCGCGGTGCCAGAGTCCGAGGCGAGGACTCCGGTGAGCAGGTGCACGGTCGTGGTCTTGCCAGACCCGCTGGGCCCGATGAACCCCACGATGGTGCCGGGCTCGATGTCGATGTCGATGTCGAAGACACCGGCACCGCTCCCGTACGACTTGGTCAACTTGGACGTCGTTACAGCAAAGGCAGAAGAGGGCATGCGGCGATGGGGTACCCGATCGTACCGGTCGGCAAACCGTTTGATCTGGCGCTTCGCGGGGTACGGGGAGCGATTGAATGCCATCTGAAGAACCCCTTTCGCCGCGTCCCGACAGGACGGGGTTGGTCAGATTCACTGGGCTGGCGGTGATCTTTCTGAGCATCACAGGCTTGATCGTGGGCCTGCTGCTGACCCGGTCTCTCGGTGACGACCTGGGATCCACCGTCTCGGTATCGCGGTCCGCACTGGAGGCGATCAACGAGACGATCGCAGTCGTGGACGTGGTCGCCAGGGACACTGCAGCGAGCCTCGCGTCGGCAGCAGGGAGCGTCGACAGCGCATCGACGACGGTCGAAGGGGCGATTTCGTCCATCGAGCAGATGGCCGACTTCCTCGACGAGGAATTGCCGAGCACCATCGAGTCGATCCAGGCGACCATGCCGGCAGCGATACAGACCGCCAACGCCATAGACAGCACCCTGAGCACCCTCGCCCTCTTCGGCGTGGACTACGACCCCGACGAGCCTTTCGGCGAGTCGCTGGCCCGCGTGAGCGTCGCCCTCGTCTCGTTGCCTTTCGAGCTGCGCGCCCAGAGTGAGTCGCTCCGATCGCTCCTGCCCTCCGCCGAGCAGTTGGCCACCGACACCGGCGAGCTCTCTGACTCCATGGGGGAGCTCACCCGGAGCCTGGAGGGATTCACCACCCTCACCGAGCGGTATGAGACGACTCTGGTCGAGGCGGACCTGGTGATCGACCGGACCGACGCATCGGTGGACAGGAGTCTCTGGCTGATTCGCGGCCTCGTCTTGATCGTGGCGGTGGCTGGAGTGGGGGTCGGAATTGCCCTGATCTCCATGGCGCGGTCGTTGGAGACACTGGCCGAGGACTTGGCCCGCATCGAGTCGCCGGACCAGGAGTCAGTGCAGGCATGAGTGAGGTCGATTCGTAGAATCGGCTCATGCACACCCACGAGATCAGCCTGGACACAGGTCGTCACAAGACGACGGTTGACATCACTTCGGAGGCGACCTCGTTCTGCCAGGACAAGGGCGACGGCCTCTTGTCCGTCTTCGTGCCGCACGCCACCGCCGGGATCGCCATCTTCGAGACCGGGGCCGGCAGCGAGACGGACGTCCTCGACGCGGTCGACCGTCTGTTGCCCGCCGACCCGTCGCGGTGGCGTCACGAACACGGCACCCCGGGCCATGGTCGTGACCACGTGTTGCCCGCCTTCATCAGCCCCTCGATCACCATCCCCGTGCTCGATGGGAGACCTGCGCTGGGCACCTGGCAGTCGATCGTCCTCGTCGACACCAATGTCGACAACCCTTCACGCAGAGTGCGGCTGAGCTTCATCCCCGGTTGAAGCCTGCCCTCCCGGACCCTCCGGACCCAGGACCGTTCTGTGTCGATTTCATGCCCCCATACGTCCCCAAATCGACACAGAAACGCTCGTGACCGGTTGAAGCCTGTGGATAACTCGATAGCCTTCGACATGGCATGAACCGTCAACTCTTCCCCCAGAACGTCATCGCCATGATCTGGGACTTCGACAAGACCCTGATCCCGGGCAACATGCAAACGCCGTTGTTCCGTCACTTCGACATCGACGAGGCGGAGTTCTGGGCCGAGGTCGACGGGCTCGAGGAGTTCTACCGCTCCCACGGCTCGAAGCTGATCCAGCGTGACCATCTCTACCTCAACCACATCCTCACCTACGTGCGTGAGGGCCGGATGCCGGGCCTGGGCAATCAGCTCCTGCGGGCGCTCGGAGAAGGGATCGAGTTCTACACCGGGATGCCAGAGTTCCTGGAGCTGGCCCGCAAGACAATCGAATCACAACCGCGGTTCGCAGAGCATCAGATCACCGTGGAGCACTACGTGGTGTCGACGGGTCTTCGTCAGATGATCCTGGGCTCCGCAATGGCCCCCCAGCTCGACTACGTGTGGGCGTGCGAGTTCACCGAGTTGGTCGCCCCTCCCGGTTATGGCGAGGAGCAGGGCCACCTCTTCTCACCCGAGGGCGAGATCCGCCAACTCATCTACACCATCGACAACACCTCGAAGACCCGGGCGATCTTCGAGCTCAACAAAGGCACCAACAAGAACCCGTCGATCGACGTCAACGCCAAGATCGCCCGCGAGGACCGCCGGGTCCCCTTCCAGAACATGATCTATGTCGCCGACGGGCCTTCGGACGTTCCCGTGTTCTCGGTGGTGGAGGCCAACGGCGGACGCACCTACGCCGTCTATCGCCCGGGCTCACAGCGTGAATTCCAACAGGCGGCGCGGCTCCTTGAACAGGACCGGGTGGACGCCTTCGGCGAGGCCGACTACTCCGACGGCTCGCACACCGCGATGTGGCTACTCCACGCCGCCGAGGAGATCGCCCACCGCATCGTCAGGGACCGGGAAGGCGCTCTCAACCAACGCATGGGACTCCCCCCGACCCACGTCGGCGACGACTGACCCATCCAAGCGTTGCTATAGCAACGCCTAACCGAGCAGCAGGGTGGTGATCCAGCGGCGGGAGTCGGCCGGGTCGATGACGTCGTCGATCTCGAAGGCGGTGGCCACGTTGAGCCCCCGCCCCTCCCGGGCCATCGCCTCCACCCGACGGTCGAGCTCCGCCTGACGCTCCGCCGGATCCTCGATGGCCTCCAGCTCCTTGCGGAACCCGAGTTTCACCGCCCCTTCGAGACCCATCGGGCCGAACTCGGAATCGGGCCAGGCGACGGTGAACCGGGGCTCGTGGAAACCGCCGGAGGCCATGGCTTGGGCGCCGAGACCGAAACCACGGCGGGTGACGATGGTGCCGATGGGGACAGAGATCCTCCCGGCGACGCGGAACAGATCTCCCGCCGAGCGCACCAGCCCCTCCGCCTCGGCATCAGGGCCCACCATGAAGCCTGGCGTGTCGCACAGCGAGACCACGGGGATACCCCAACGGTCACAGAGCTCGAGATGGCGGGCGAAACTGACCGCGGCATCGTTGTCGATGGCGCCGGCCAGATGGGCCGGGTCGTTGGCAATCAAGCCCACCGGATGACCCTCGATCCGGCCGACGCCGGTGATGGCGGCCGGAGCGAAGTTCTGCCGGAACTCGATGAACGACCCCAGGTCGAAGAGACCTTCGACCACCTGGCGCATGTCGTACAGCCGACGTCGGTTCGAGGGGACGATCGTCCTCAGAGAGGTCTGATCCGGGGCGGTCCACCCGACAGCAGGCCCTCTCGTGAGCCCGAGCAGGTTCCTAACGGTGGCCACGGCCATGGTGTCGTCGTCCACCATGACGTCGACCACGCCATTGCGGGCCTGCACGTCGGCTGGACCGATGTCCTTCGGGGAGAACCGGCCCAGCCCGCCACCCTCGATCATGGCCGGACCCCCCATGCCGAGGTTCGAGTCGGGGGTGGCCACGATGACATCGCACTGACCGAGTAGGGCGGCGTTGCCGGCGAAGCAGTAGCCGGTGTTGACCCCGATGGTGGGGCCGGGAATCTCCGAGAAGAGACGGAAGGCGCGGACATCGAGGAGCGAGATACCGTTCCAGTCGACGTCGCCCGGCCGGCCTCCCCCACCTTCCGCGAAGAGCACCACGGGCAGACCCGTCTCGGTGGCGAGGGCGAACAGACGGTCCTTCTTGTGGTGGTTTCGCGCTCCCTGGGTCCCGGCGAGCACCGTGTAGTCGTAGGAGACGACGACGGCTCGATCGTCACCGCGGGTCGAGGTGTCGATGCGTCCCACCCCTCCCACCATCCCGTCGGCGGGGGTGTTGCGGATGAGGTCGTCGAGATCTCGCCGGCTCCGTTGGGCGGCGATTGCCAGAGGTCCGTACTCCACGAAGTCGTGGCAGAGGTCGTCCAGATTCTCCCGGACCGTTCGTCTCCCCCGGCCGTGCCGGGCCGCTGTCGCCTCGGGTCGGGCCGCGTCGAGGACCAAGGCGTGGCGTTCCTCGACCTCCTGCAACGAGTCGTGGTCAGCCGAGTCGGAGTCCTGCTCGTGCGCGGCATCTGCCGGGGTCTCGTGCAGCGTGAGGAGGAGATCGCCGGCCTCGACGGCATCTCCCACGGCCACCTCGACCGCGGTCACCACGGCGGCCTCCGGTGCCGTCACCGGACGCTCCATCTTCATGACCTCGAGCACCAGCAGGGACTCTCCGGCGCCGACGGCCGCCCCCACCTCTACCCCGATGTGGGCGATGCGGGCGGAGACCGGGGCGTAGATGTCCATCGCGGCGATGGTACGAGAAGGAAAGGGGAGGGGGCGGCTCCGTGGAGCCACCCCCTCAGCTCCGGGTAGGGAGCACCTGTTACATCTTTCACAGCGGCGCGAACGCGACGAGAGGGGGCCGACTCGGGACACCCGACACCGCGAAGTTGGCGCAGACCAACGCTCTCTCCGTTGCCAACTCCCTCGCTCCAGCGCCTACCCAGACGCCCAACACAGAGAGAGACTATCTCGCGCGCAGAGTGGTCTGACATGGGCACAACGACCCAAAGAACGGGCTAGATCGACGCCAGGGCCCCGTCGAGATCGGCGATCAGGTCCTCGGCGTCCTCCAGGCCCACTGAGAGACGGATCAGACCCGGGGTCACCCCGATCGACCGCTTCTCGTCGTCGGGGACGGTGGGAGGGCTCATCGTCCACGGATGCGAAGCCAAAGATTCGGTCCCGCCGAGGGAGGTGGCTAGACGGACCAGCTCCATGGCATCCAGGAACCGGAAGCACTCCTCCTCGCCCCCGGCGATCTCGAACGAGATCATGGCCCCCGGGCCGGTGCACTGACGCTCGTAGATGTCGTGCTGGGGATCACCCGGCTCGAGCAGGCTGAGGTGACTGACCCGGGCGACTCGCTCGTGGTCGGCGAGGAAGGAAGCGATCCGGGTGGCGCTGACGGCCTGCCGTTCCACCCTGAGACGTAGCGTCTCGAGGCTCCTGCCCAGGAGCCACCCCGTCGAGGGGCTCGGTGTGGTCCCGATCTGATAGCGGGTCTGACGCAGTCTGGCGATGTCGTCGGCGCCTCCGCACACCGCCCCCGCGGTGAGATCGCTGTGCCCGCCGAGGTACTTGGTGGCGGAGTGGAGCGACAGGTCGGCACCCTGGACGATGGGCCGCTGCCACACCGGGGAGAGGAACGTGTTGTCGACGACGAGACGGGCGCCGTGGCGGTCGGCGAGCTCGGCACCGACAGCGATGTCGAACAGCTCGTTGGTCGGGTTCGCCGGCGTCTCCAGGTAGACCATGCGGAGGCGGTCGTCTCCCACCATGGCGTCGAGATCCTCGAGGCCGGCGTCGGAACGGAAGGTTCTGGTCGAGACCCCGAAGTCACGCATGAGCCCGTTCATCAGCGTCGCCGTGCCGCCGTAGGTGGGGAGCGAGTAGACAACGAGGTCGCCGGGGCGGAGAAACGTGAGCAAGACCGTTGTGATCGCAGCCATCCCGCTGGTGAAGATGGCAGCGTCGACCGCCTCCTCCCAGGCGGCGAGACGGGCTTCCGCCGGTGCCAGGTTCGGTGAGTCGAGCCGGCTGTAGATGTATCCGGGATCCCCCTCGTCGGGTGCACCCGGCTCCCCATAGGCGCGCTCGAAGAACCGCTTGCCGTCCTCGGCTGTCTCGAAGACGAACGTGGTGGTCTCATAGATCGGGGGTTTGAGGGAGCCGAGATGGCGCAAGGCCTCGTGGCCCAGTGTCACGGAGTCGGTGTCTGGATAATCTCGTCGGGTCTCGTCGGGCACCGACGGGAGCCTACCGGTCGAATTCCCGCTCAACTCGACCCCGCCAGCCGATAATCAACCGGTGTCCGGTCTCGCAGAAGCGCTCAACATCGAGGTAGGGACGCTGACCGACATCATCTGGACACTGGTCACCCTGGTCCTGGTCCTGGTCCTGCGTCGGGTGGCCCGTCGAATAGTGGCCCGCAACGTCGACGACTCCGAAGGTGTCTACCGGGCGGGCAAGATCATCAACTACCTGACCACCGTGGTCTTCCTGGTCACGATCGCCTTCATCTGGGTCGACGCCTTCGACGACCTCCCCACCTATCTCGGCCTGGTCTCCGCCGGCATAGCCATCGCCCTCTCCGACCTGCTCAAGAACATGGCCGGCTGGGCATTCATCCTGAGCCGGCGGCCATTCCAGGTGGGGGACCGGATCGAGATCGACGGTGTCAAGGGAGACGTGGTCGACGTGCGCCTGTTCAGGTTCTCGCTGATGGAGGTCGGGGGTTGGGTCGGGGCCGAGCAGTCGACCGGCCGCCTCGTCCATGTGCCCAACGGACTGGTCTTCACCAAGGAACTGGCCAACTACACCGAGGGGTTCGCCTACGTGTGGCACGAGATCCCGGTGCTCATCACCTTCGAATCCGACTGGAAGCTCGCCGAGCAGACCATGCTCGACGTCCTCAGCGACCACGCGCCGGATGTCGAGGGGGTTGCGGGGACCACGATCCGGGCCACCGCCCGCCGCTACTCGATCAGGGTGGGGACTCTGACGCCCACCGTGTATCTCAGCGTCCGGGACAGCGGAGTGCTCCTCACCGCCCGCTTCCTGGTCGAGGTCAGGACCCGGCGCGGGCGGGAGGACCGGGTCTGGCGGGCGATCCTGGAGGCATTCGCCGAGCAGCCCACTATCGAACTGGCCTACCCGACGGTGCGGACCTTCTTTCAGGAGCCGATTCGGCTAGACAGGGGTTGATGCCGGAGGTGACGAAACGGCCAGGTCACCTCGGTCGATTCGGGCGGTTGTAGCGCGTTCGATCAGACGGTGTCCCAAGACGAGATCCTCCGTCCACGGTCGTCCATCCACCGCGTGGATCAGAGCGCGGGTTGCCTCCTCGCCTTGCTCGTCGACCGGCTGGCGGATCGTCGACAGGCCCATAGTCACCGCGAGGGTGTGATCGTCGAATCCCATGATCGACAAGTCTTCCGGCACCGCGATGCCCTCCTCCCGTGAGGCCTGGATGGCGCCGGCCGCCATCTCGTCCGACAATGCGAAGATCGCCGTCGGGGGATCCTTGCGTCGCAGAAGCTCACGCGTCGCGTCGACACCACCCTCGACCGAGAAGTTTCCGTGGGCGACGAGACGCGAATCGAACTCGATAGCCTCCTCCTCGATCGCACGTCGGTAGCCCAACTCCCGCTCTCTGGGAATCGACAGATGGGCACTGCCATCTGGCATACCGCCCAACACCCCGATGCGCCGATGACCCAAACCGAGCAGGTACGAAGTGGCGTCATACGCCGCGCGCACGTTGTCGATACCCACCGTGACGATGCCCTCGACGTGCTGTCCGACTCCCACGACCGGCAATGCGCTGCTGTGGATGCGGGCCACATCCGCATCGGTCATCGGCAGGTCCACCACGATGGCTCCATCGATACGACGCTGTCGTGGGATCGTCTCGAGGAAGCGTTGACGCTGCACATCGTCGGCCACGACCTGGAGCCTGATGTCAGAGCCCTCGGCCGAGGCGGCCGCCTCGACGCTCGCGATGATCTGGGCGTAGTACCACTGCCCGGGAGAAGGCACCGCGACGATGATGGTGTGTACCCGCTTGGCCGACAGCATGGCCGCGTACGGGTCAGGCACATAGTTGAGTTTTCTCGCCGCGTCCTCGACGAGCTCCCGGGTCGCGGGTGCCACCATGGGAAGCCCGCGCAGGGCGCGACTGACCGTCGCCACCGACACTCCGGCTTCCTCCGCCACCTGGCGAATCGTCACTCCGTTCATCGTCCTGCCTCCTGTGATGGTTGGCCCCGCCAGGCGGTCATGGTCTGACTCGCAGCATCGGCAACTGTGCGAAGTCGTCTGGATCCAGATCGTCGACCGAAGTCGTAGTCGAGGTGTACTCCGACAACAACGTCTCCTGTACCCCTTGCTCTGGCCACGCGACATCGAAGATGCGAGTGTGGCTGACGTCGTTCGCCGCCCCACCACCAACCCATTGCTCGGCGACGACGCCGATATCACGGACACGCCGGACGCCGGGCGCGGGAAAGCCCTCCTGGGACAGCACAGCTACGGAGAACCCCCACAGTGAAGGGTCTCCCCCGCCGAGCAGAGATGCGGGCAGCCGGACCACGACCCTGCCTCTGTCTCCAAACACCAGGACCGACATCGACGGCGCCGTCTCTTCGATGGAACCATTCTCGTTGGCCGCGTACAGCGCCGGATACCAGCCTTCCACCGTGAGGGCGTACTCCCATCCATTGCCTTGCTCCAGGGCGGCATTCCTGCCGGGCAGAGCGAGGCGGGCACCTGTCCCTTCTCCCGGGTCGAGGTCGATGTAGACATCGAATGTCTGCAGCGAGAGGCCGGAGGCGGATCCCCAAGGGTTGCCGATCGGGCTAGCGATCTCGAAGTCGAACACAACCTCATCGCCCTCGGTGCCCACAGAGAAAGAGGTCAGGTCGAAGCTCCCGGGCACGAACACCGAGTCGACCGGGTAGGTGTACGTGCCCGGCCCGTGGTCGTCGCCGGTCGGGTCGGTGACTTCCAGCAACACAGTGACGTCGGAAACATCCGGAACCTGGAACGCCGCCGGACCGGATGTGGGAATCAGGCCGTCGGGTACCTCGATCTTGGCATGGACGACGTCTCCGGTCTCGATCGCGCCCAATTCGGCGAGAGGGATGGCCAATTCGAGCATCTCGGTGCCTTGTCCCCATTCGAGAGCCGGACACTCTTGGCGCGAGCGGTCGACGAGGGGGCGGCAGAGTACAGGCCCGCCTGACTCGAACAACACCACGTGGGTCGACCCGAATCCCAGGACCTGTCCAGTCGTCGACGTGGCGGTCTTGGGGCCTTGGGGGACACCGAGATAGAGCTCGGCCAACCGATCGACCGGTCCGTCGAAGCGGAGGTAGAGATTCTCCTTGTCGAAGGCCCACCGTATCCCAGCGGCGCGGTACTCCCCCGCTGAGTCCCAGGCCGACTCGGGGATCCCATCGACCTCGATGGTGATCAGGTCATCCGGAGAGCGGTCGGGCTCGACGGCTCTCTCGGGGATGATGGGCACAGAGAGGAAGCCAGGTCGCTCATGGCCGATGGCGTCATAGACCTGCCCCAGCAGCTCGCGGAACGCAGCGTCGAAGTACCCGTCATCGCCGGAGTCCTGGTCTGCGCCATACCACCAGAACCAGTCGGAGCCCTGAGCGAACAGCATCATCTCCATAGCGGACGAAAGCTCGTCCTCGGATACGGATCCCGACTGCTCGGCGCGGCGCAGGTCATGGCGAACCCGCGTCAGATAATCCCATGCCCTTGCCTCCTCGTCCTCACCTATCCAGGTGGCGAAGTTGGGTTGGAACCAGGAAGCGGGATATACGTCCCGGAGTTCCGCCGGCTCACCGAACCGATCGAGAAACGTGGAGGGAGTGATGGTCTCTACCCATTCGGCGCCGGCCAATTCCTCGTAGAGGCCATTCAGGAAGTCCTTGCCGTCGTTTTCGTAGTGCTCCCACGCGTTCTCCCCATCGAGAATCACCGAGACGACGACGGGTTGTCCCTCATCGACCGCACTGGAGGTGTCGACCGACTCGTAAACGGCTCGCAACCGGGACATGAAATCCTGCACTGCCGTCGCCCCATCCATGCCCGAGTACTCGAAGCCGATCATGTCGGAGAGACGGCTGTCACGGAAGAACATGCCGACCGGGTCACGCTGGTTGACCTGTACCGAATAGGGCTTGTACAGGGTTTCTGCGTTCAACACCGTGTCGTTGGAGTCTCTCTCGAACGATCCCACGCCCAGCGTCTGGGCCAGCACGTCCTCGCCGCTGGCCAGCCATCTGACTCCGTTCTTGGAGAAGAGGTTCATCGTCTCCTGGGCCACGGCACCTTCGGCCGGCCACATCCCCTGCGGCGTCTGGCCGAGCAGCCGGCTCGCCGTCTCCAGTCCAAGACGAACCTGGAGATCGGCGTCAGCCACCTCGCGGAGACGGTCCCGGGGCATCACCGCAGTGGGATCTCCCACCAGGGCGAGGTCGGTGTCGACCAGCAGGGGAAGGATCGGATGGGCGAGGGGGGTGGTGGTTACCTCGATCCTTCCTTGTTGCCAGAGCCGAGCGTGAAGGGGGATGACCTCCCGGATGATGCGGAGATGCTCTTCGAACAACACCGGCTTGTCAGTCTCTCGAAAGCCCTGACCTCGGTCGACCAAGCCGGCCAAGGGTTCGACCGCGAGGTAGTCGGGATCGGTCCAGGCCAGGTTGAACAGGATCTGCAGGTCGCGGAAGTCGTCCGAGCTCCAGGTGTCCACTACCTCATCGATGCCGAACCGGGCGCGCTCGTCGGCCAGTTCCTGAAACCGCGGGAACCGGGCGATCACTTTCGGGTTCACATCGAAAAAGCGGGAAGCGATGAAAGTCTTGTCTTCATCGCTCAGTTCGGCGGCAGGGATCTCCGACGCCACCCAGTATGCATCCTTGGCGCCCTCGGCCAGTTCCTCCAGCTGGAGCAACAGCACCGGGGTCAGATTGAACGTGACCGTGACCTCCGGGTGTTCCTCGAGCATCGCCGCCATGTCGAGATAGTCCTTGGTGGCATGCACCCTCACCCAGGGTCGGGTGAAGACTCCGTCCGCATCCTTGGGATAGAGCGGCTGATGCTGGTGCCACAAGAGCATCAGGTAGAGAGGAGGGGTGGCACTCTCCGAGGCCGTGCCCTGAGCCGGCGGGACCGTCGTCGTCGTGGCGGCGATGTCGTCTTCCGTGCAGGCGACCAGCCCGAAGGCCATGATGACGAGGCACAACCCGAGACGTCTCATGCGAGGACGGCGGCGGAACGAGGACCGAGTGAGATCGCTCCGTCTGCCAGTGACGCTTCGCCCCAGAGCAGCTCGTGGCATGAGATCTCATCCACATCGACGGGGTCGGAGTCTCGATTTATCACCACGACGAGACGGCGGCCCTCCAGCTCCCGGGAGAAGGCAACGACCCCCTCACGACCCAAGACGGCCCGCCACTCCCCGGTGACCAGCGCCGGCTCTCGTTGGCGCAGTCGAGCGAGTCCTCGATAGGCGGAGTAGATCGGATGACTCACCCCGGCCTGGTCCCAGTCCATTGCCGCCCGACATCCCGGGTCGTCATCACCCTCCATCCCGACCTCATCGCCGTAGTAGATCCCGGGAGCGCCGGGGAAGGTCATCTGGAACACCGCAGCGAGTACGGCCCGCCAAACCTCACCGCCGCACTCGGTGAGAAACCGGGCCCGATCGTGCGATCCGAGCAGGTTGTGGTTGGCCAGAGTGACGGGCCAGGCGTACTGAGCCCACAACCGAGCCAATCCATCGATGAGGGTCGCTCCGTCCATTGTTTCTAGAGCGAAGAAGCGGAGGCACAGATCGCGAAAGGTGTAATTCATCGTGGCGTCGAATCGATCACCCTGCAGCCACTCCGAGGCATCTCCCCACACCTCGGCGAGCAGGTAGAGATCAGAAGAGACCGAACGGACCTCTCTCCGCATGTCTACCCAGAAGTCGGAGTCGACATAGCGAGCGACGTCCATCCTCCACGCGTCGATCTCGTACTCCCGCGGCCAATAGGTGGCGACGTCGAGCATGTACCTGCGCGCCTCGGGGTTGGAGAGATCGACACGGGGCATGGTGGCGACGTCGTACCAAGCCTCGTAAGGGAGCTCGATGGCAGGGCCGGGACCGTCTACCTCTCGGACGGGTATGCCGATCTCTCGTGTCCATTTGTCGATGGCATGAGATCCCCGGTCGGCCATCTGGTCGGGTCGATAACGGATCTCAAAGGGCCAACGCGAAACGACAAACCAGCGCCAGTACGGTGAGTCGGGTCCCCTGCGCAGCACGTCGTCGAACGCGAAGAAGCTCGGATGGACGTGGTTGAACGAGGCGTCGAGGATCACCTTCATGTTGCGGCGATGGCTCTCGGTCACCAGATTTTCCAAAGCCTCATCGCCTCCGAGGAGTGGATCGACCTGGTAGTAGTCGGTGGTGTCGAAGCGGTGGTTGGAGGGAGAGGTGAAGATGGGGTTGAGATACAGGGCATCGACCCCGAGATCCTGCAGATAGTCGAGTCTGGAGGTCACCCCGTCGAGGTCGCCGCCCTGAAAGCCCGTCGAGGTGGGCTCCGATCCCCATGGGACCAGCCCCACGGAGCTCTCCCCGGCACGGGCGAAGCGATCCGGAAACACCTGATAGACGACCATCCCATGAGACCATTGCGGAACGGAGATTCTCTCCGGCACGGTCATCGTCCACCGGTCGAGTCGCTCGATGGCGCTGGTGACCCCGCTGGGAGCCAGGTAGACACCGGATCCATCGTCGGTTCGGAGGGCAAAGCTGTATTCGACGGTCTTGTCGAATGGTCCTGCTACCACCTCCCAGAAAGTGAACCGACCACCTGTGGATACCGGGCTCATCGTGTAGGCGAGCACCCCCTCCGTCGAACGGAGCACCAGATGAGCATCGAGCATGCCGGGCTCGGCCCACAACCGGAGCCGTACGCGGCCGTCACCGGCAGCGTCGAGGTGGGCGCGATCGTCAGGGTCGAAACGGAAGTCCCAGGGAGATAGATCACCCGGGACCCCGAATATGCCGTGGTCCGAGAGACGCGGCGTTGGCTCAGCCCTTGACGGCACCCTGAGTCAGTCCTGAGACGATGTACTTCTGGAGGAACATGAAGAGGATGACAACCGGGATCCCGGCCATCAGGGCGCCCGCGGCGAAGGTCCCCCATCTCTGGTTGAACTCATCGCTCAGATAATGGAACAGCCCGATGGCGAGGGTGAAGTTCTCCGGATTGCCCTGCCCGAGAACGGCGGAAGCCACGACGAACTCGTTGATCAGCAGGACGAACGACAACAGGAACACGACAGCGAGGATCGGGGCCACCAGCGGGAGGATGATGCGGAAGAAGACCTGATTGTGCCCGGCCCCATCGACCATGGCCGACTCGTCGAGCTCTCTGGGGATTGTGTCGAAGAACCCCTTCATCAACCAGGTGTTCACACCCAACGCACCACCGAGATAGACGAGGCCCAGACCCAGCCTCGTGCCCAGTCCGATCGTGGGAAACACATTCCCCACCTGGACCATGATCAAGAAGATGGCGACGAAGGCCAGGACCTGGGGGAACATCTGGATGAGGAGCACTGTCAGCAGACCGGTGCGGCGACCGGTGAACCGCATCCGGGAGAAGGCGTAAGCGGCCAGCGCAGACATGAGCGTCGTCAGCAGGGAAGCCCCCCCGGCGATCAGGATCGTGTTCAAGTACCAGTTGAGGTAGGGCGTGGAACCGCCGAGCAGCTCCACATAGTTGTCCAAGCTGATCGATTGGGGCAAGAGACGCTGCGAGGTCAGGGTCTGGAAGGGGTTGAGCGAGGCCGAGACCACCCAGACCACCGGGAAGAGTGCGAAGACCAGGGCGACCCAGGTCACCACATGGCGCCAGCCGAGCTCTCTCAGCCAGCGTCGGAACGGACGACGGGCCATGGCAACGGGAACAACTCCCTCTTTCGATTCGGGAGCGGTGATGGGCAGGTCTCTCGCCTGTGGAATCGAGCTCATCAGGTCAACTCTTCCAAGGCTCTCGTCCGCCGGAAGCTGACGGCTGACACACCGGCCACCATCAAGAAGATCAACACTGCGATGGCGGAGGCGAACCCCCATTGGGCGCCGGAGCCCGACTCGAAGGCGAGTCGGTAGGTGTAGCTGATCAAGATGTCGGTGTGTCCGGCCGGTGTGGCCGAACCCTGGATCGGTGGACCGCCCTGGTTGAGCAGGTAGATGACGTTGAAGTTGTTGAAGTTGAAGGCGAAGGCGGCGATGAGCAGCGGGGCGACTGCGACCATCAGCATCGGAAATGTGATGGCCCGGAACGCCTGGCGGGCCGTGGCACCGTCGACGAAGGCCGCGGCCTTGAGCTCGTCAGGGATTGCCTGGAGCGCCCCGAGCGAGACAAGGAACATGTAGGGGAATCCGAGCCAGGTGTTGACCAGCAGGATGGAGACCTTGGCGAGGGTCGGGTCGCGCAACCAGGGGAGGTTTGTGTCGAGCAGCCGGTTGATGATGCCGAACTCCTGGTTGTACATCCCCGCCCAGACCAGGACAGTCATGAAGCTGGGAAGGGCGTAGGGGATGATCAACAGGGAGCGATAGATCCTCTTGCCTCTCATAGTCGGGTGGTTGAGGGTCACCGCCAGGCCCAGGCCAACCACGAAGGTGAGAGCCACCGAGGCGATGGCGAAGACATAGTTCCAGACGAGCACGCGGAGGAAAGGGCCCCTGATCGCCTCATTGGTGAGGGCACGCTCATAGTTGTCGAAGCCGATAAAGACTTGCCATCCCGGATTGAGAGTCGACCCGTCTGGAGCGGTGAAGCGCCCGGCAATCGGCTGGTAGACCAAACCGGTGGCGTTGTCTGTCAACTCGCCGGTCGAGTCGTCATAGGTGTAGAGAGACTGATAGACCGCCGCCGAGGTGACTGTCGCCGCTCTGATGACCCCGTCCTCGACCGGGACCTCGAGCGACAGGACCTCGTCCTGACGGGCGCTGATCTCACCGACCCCGAGGACCTTGTATCCGTTGACGCCGACGACGCGGCCGCCGGCGTCGACCTCGACCTGATCGTCACCCACCGGTTCGGTGCCCTCCTCGGTCCCGAGGAACTGGTTCCCCTGCTCATCGACCAGATAGAACGCGATCTGATCGGACCCGTCGGCAAGGACGGACAACGCGTATCGAGTCGACTCCGGGACATTCGATATCCGGCTCTGCAGTTGGTCTATAGCCTGCTCCTGGCTGAGGCGATGGCCCACCGAGGAGTTGGTCAACGAGATGTAGCCCGAGTAGATGACGGGCACTACCTGAAAGGCAAGAGCGAAGATCGTTCCCGGGATCAGGTACTTGGCCGCGATGCTCCGTTTCGACAGATAAGCCCAGTCGATGAGCGCCGTGGCCAGGCCAGTGACCGCCAACCCGGTCCACCACTTGCTCTCGATCATCGAGGGGAGACCGGCCAGGAACAGCGCATTGATCGCTGCCAGGAAGAGCAGCTTGGCTATCAGCGCCCACGTGAAGGAGAGCCGTCGGGGGGCATCAGCCCCCCGACTCGCTCCATTGTGGGGCTTCCCCGCCTCGCGGTTGGGCCCCGATTCGCTCATTGAAGGGTTAGCCCTCGGAGATCAGAGTGCGGATCTGATTCGCCGCGTCGGTGAAAGCCTGCTCAGGGTCGTTGCCGGTGAAGATGAGTTCGTAGGCATTGGTCCATGCCTCCCAAACGGAGCCCATCTCGGGAATTGCGGGCATCGGATACCCATTCACACCGGCGGCGCCGAACCCTTCGACGTTGGGATTGTCCGCGGCGACCGTCTCATAGGCAGCGATATGCGCAGGGGCCCGGTTTCCGGCCTCGAACAAAGCTTCCTGGGCCTCCTGACTCGACATCACATCGAGCACGAAGGTCTGAGCGATCAGAGGGTTCTCCGCGAACGAAGACACCATGAAACCCTGAACGCCGATGAACGGCTGCGGCTCGCCACCCTCGATCGGTGGAATCGGCTCGACCACGTAGTTGACCCCGGCCTCGTCAAAGGCGGTAATCGCCCACGGGCCGGTGATGGCGAATGGCGATTGACCCGTGCTGAACGACTCGATCATCACGTCGTACAGTGTGTCGACGCTGATCACACCTTGATCGGACAACTCACCGAAGTAACTGGCGGCGGCAAGGCCACCCTCGCTGTCGATGCCGATGTCCTCGGGGTTGTAGCTGCCGTCGTCGTTGCTTCCGAAGACGTACCCACCAAAGGCGGTGACGATCGGGTAGTTGTGGTACGGGTCGCCGTTGCCGTTCTCCTGGAGAGCGAGGGGAAGAGTGATCTCCCCTTCTTCGCGCAGCTGCATTGCGGTGTCGACCAGTTCTTCGAAAGTGGCCGGGCTCTCGGGGACGAGATCGACGTTGCGGACCAGGGCGATGTTTTCGACCGCATACGGGAGGCCATATATCTGACCCTCGTAGTTGAAGGCCTGAACGGCCGCCTCGGTGAATTCGTCCTCGACCGCCCCGATATCCAAGGGTGTGACGACACCGGCCGAGACGAGCTGGCCAAGCCAGTCGTGAGCCCCGGCGATGATGTCGGGTCCCTCACCGGCAGGTGCTGCGGTGATAAGACGATCACGGATGTCCCCGGAACCGACTTCCTGGACTGCCACGGTGATTCCGTTGTCGGCAGCGAACTGCTCGGCGAAGGGTGTCAACACCTGAACCCTGTCGGCGTCGGCCCAGATGACGAGATCGGCATCGGCCCGCACGACCGGTTCGGTGGTAGTGGTCCCTTCACCGCCGGCATCGGTGGTAGTGGTCTCGGCGACTGTCGTCGTCGGTGCCTCGGTCGTGGTGACTTGGGCTTCTGTGGTGGTTGTGTCTCCACCACTCTCTGATCCGCAAGCCGTCAAGAGCATGGCGAACGCTGCCACCAGCGCCAGCCATACGGTTCTTCTGCGATTCAATTTTGTCCTCCTCATCGGCCCGTGATTTCACGGGGACATCTCGTTGACGATGTCTGTTTTCTCCATGCGCGACCAGAGGAATTGGTCCCGGATTCTGGAGGACTGTAACCGTTTGCAGAATCCTTCCGCAAACGGTTACAGGAGAGGTCGAGCGTGGTGATGGGAGCCGGTTCGGCTAGACAGGGGTTGATGCCGCAAATCGACAGAGCCGCCGAAGTCCTGGGCGGTGCCGAGCAGATCCTGGTCTTCAGCGGAGCCGGGCTCAGCACGGAGTCGGGAATCCCCGACTTCAGAGGGCCCGACGGGCTCTGGACGAAAGTGGACCCCGACGACTTCACCATCGACCGATACGTGGTCAACCGCGACCTCCGGGTCAAGGGCTGGAGGATGCACGTCGACGGCGAGCTGTGGGGAGCCCGGTCCACGGTGAAGCCAAATCGGGGTCACATGGCCATCCTCAGACTGCACGAGGCAAGACGTCTCGCCGGAGTGGTGACCCAGAACATCGACGGTCTCCACTACCAGTCGGGTCTGCCCGACGACATGGTCGCCGAGCTCCACGGCAACGTGCGCAACAGCCACTGCATGTCGTGTGGTGCCCGCTGGGTGACCGAGATGGTGCTCCGGTGGGTGGAGGCGGGTGAGGAGGACCCGAAGTGCCCGGAGTGCGGGGGGATGATCAAGACCGACACCGTGATGTTCGGCGAGATGCTCCCGGAAGAGGAGGTACGCCAGGCCGGGATCTTCCTGGCGGTCTCCGACGCCGTCCTGGTCGTGGGATCGACGGTGTCCGTGTGGCCGGCGGCCGACATCGTGATGCGCGCGGCCACGCAATCGAAACCGATCGTCGTCATCAACAGGGGTGACACCGAAGTCGATCACATCGCCGCCGCCAAGATCGACGCCGGCATCGGCGACGTGCTCCCCGACCTGGTCGACCGCATCCTGAGCTGAGGTAGTCCCGAAACCGTTCTGTGAGGGTTTGTGGACTGTGTGTCGGTAAACCCTCACAGAACGGTTGAAGGCTGCTGACAACTACGATTTGGGGCATGTCCGAGTACGTGCCGCCGCTCGAGGAGCACAATTTCGCGCTCAACCACGTGGCCGAGCTGGAGTCGATCTCGAAGCTGAACGGCTACCAGCACGCCGACCCGGCGACCGTGTCCACCATCTTGGAGGAGGCGGGGAGGTTCTTCGCCGAGGTGATGGCCCCGCTCAACCGGATCGGCGACGAGCATGGGTCGACGCTGAACGACGACGGCCAGGTCCACACCCCTCCCGGTTTCAAGGAGGCATACGAGAAGCTCGTCGAGTCGGGTTGGCCCGCGGCCCACCTGCCCTCCGACTGGGGTGGCGGTGGTCTCCCCTACACGGTGGGCGTGGTCATCCAGGAGATGTTCAAGACGGCGAATATGTCGTTCTCCCTGGCGGGCATGCTCACCCAGGGAGCAGTCGAGGCGGTCTCCAACCACGGCACCGACGAGATGAAGGCCAAGTACCTGGAGAAGCTGGTCTCGGGTGAGTGGACCGGGACGATGAACATGACCGAGCCGGAGGCCGGCTCCGACGTGGGTGCTCTCCGCACCAAGGCGGTCCGACAGGACGACGGCACCTACCGCCTGTTCGGCACCAAGATCTTCATCACCTGGGGCGACCACGACATCGCCGACAACGTGATCCACCTGGTCCTCGCCAGAACCGAGGGCGCTCCGCCCGGGACCCGGGGCATCTCGATGTTCCTGGTGCCCAAGTTCATCCTCGACAGCGAGGGAAATCCCGGCGAGCGCAACGACTATCGCATCGTCTCCATCGAACACAAGCTGGGGATCCACGCCTCGCCGACCTGTGTGATCTCGTTCGGTGACGGGGGTGAGGGTGCCGTCGGTTATCTGATCGGCGAGGAGATGCAGGGCATGAGGAACATGTTCACGATGATGAACGCGGCCCGCGTCGGTGTGGGCATGGAGGGGCTCGCCCTGTCAGAACGCGCCTATCAACACGCCCTCGCCTACGCCCACGACCGTATTCAGGGCCGTCCGATCGGGACTCCCGCCACCGAGAGCGTGGCCATCGTCGAGCACCCCGACGTCCGCCGCATGCTGCTCACCATGAAGGCGAATACCGAGGCGATGCGCGCCCTTCTCTACTTCACCGCCCAATCCGCAGACCGCTCCTTCCACTCCGAGTCAGAAGACGAGCGCGACCGCGAGGCGAAGCGGCTCGCCCTCCTGACACCGATCGTCAAGGCGTGGCTGACCGACCTCGGTGTCGAGATGACCTCACTCGGCATCCAGGTGCATGGAGGCATGGGATACGTGGAAGAGACCGGTGCCGCCCAATACTTCCGCGACTCCCGCATCGCCCCCATCTACGAGGGAACCAACGGGATCCAGGCCATCGACCTGGTCTTGCGCAAGCTCCCAGTCGACGAAGGCAAGGTCGTCGAGGAGATGATCACCGAGATGACACAGGTCCTGGGGGAGATGAGCGACCACGATGACCTCGCCGACTTCCGTGACGAGCTGACCACCGCCTTGCAGGCTCTGGCCGACACCTCCACCTGGCTGGGAAGCCGGCTGGCAGAAGGCGAGCTCGACGATGCCCTCGCGGGTGCCACTCCATATCTCACCCAGTTCGGCACCGTCGTGGGGGGCTGGCTGATGGCTGTCTCCGCGGTGGCGGCCAAGCGCCGGCCCACGGACTACTCCGAGGAGTTCCTCGCCGCCAAAGTCACCACCGCCCGGTTCTACGGCGAACATCTCCTCCCGCGGGCCAATGGCCTCGTCCCCACGATCAAGGCCGGCAACACCCTGCTCGCGGAGGCGGACCTCTCCGCTTCCTGAGTGCGGGGGCCATTGTGCCCCTATCCACCAACTCGACCAGGCTGGAACCGCTCTAGGCTCCCGCTCGTGGACCTGAAGGACAAGGTCATCGTCATCACCGGAGGTGGCAGCGGCATCGGAGCTGCAATGGCTCGGCGCTTCGCCGCCGAGACGCCGAGAGCCATGGTCATCGCCGACATCGACCTCGACTCGGCCGCCGGAGTCGCCGAGCAAGTCGGAGGGGTGGCGGTCCTCACCGACGTCGCCGACGCCGACTCGAACGAGTCCCTGATCGAAGGCACCGCGGACCGCTTCGGTCCCATCGACCTGTTCTGCGCCAACGCCGGCATCGGGATGGTCGGCGACGAGCAGTCCGACCCGTCGAGCTGGGATCGGATGTGGGAGATCAACGTCATGTCCCATGTCCACGCCGCCCGCCACCTCATTCCGGACTGGGTGGCCCGAGGCTCCGGATACTTCCTGGCCACTGCATCGGCGGCCGGGCTCCTCACCAACCTGAAGGCAGCCCAGTACTCGGTCACCAAGCACGCCGCGGTGGCTTTCGCCGAATGGCTGGCGATCACCTACGGCGACGAGGGCGTCAAGGTGAGCGCTCTCTGTCCACAATTCGTCAACACCCCACTCCTCGAGGGGTCGGAGGCATTCCAGGCGCTGGGCGCCAACCACACCCTGGAACCGGACGAGGTCGCAGATGCCGTAGTGTCAGGCATCGAAGCAGAGAGATTCTTGATCCTCCCCCACCCGGAAGTGGAGAAATTCTTCCAGAACAAGGCCAACGATTACGAACGTTGGCTCGGGGGTATGCGCAAACTCCAGAGAACGGTCTTCCCGGACGGATGAATCGAGGACAATCACTCCCATGAGCAAGAGTCGCGTGGTAGTCACAGGAATCGGCGCGGTCGCAGCGCCGGGCATCGGGATAGACGACCTCTGGAAGGGCCTGGCCGATCAGCCCGCTCGCTCTCCCCGCCTGGTCGAAGGCTGGGATCCCGAGCCCTGGATCCCCAAGCGAGAGAGCCGTCGTCTCGACCGTTTCACCCAGTTCGCCCTCGTCGCAGCCGACCAGGCCCTCAACGAGGCCGGGGACCTCAAGGTCGACCCCAACCGGGTCACCGTGTCACTAGCCACCGGCATCGGGGGGCTCGAGTCGCTCGAGACCCTGGTCCATGAGTCGGACAAGGAAAGCCCCCGCGTCTCCCCCTTCCAGATCCCGATGATGATGGCCAACGCCGCCGCGGCAGCCATCTCCATCAAGTATGGATTCGGAGGCCAGGCCGGCACCCCGGTGGTTGCGTGTGCCGCCGGAGCCCAGGCGATCGTCGACGGGTTCAGGCTCCTCCAGTGGGGATATGCCGACGTGGCGGTCGTCGGTGGCACTGAGGCCGCCGCCCGCAAGCCCTCCCGAGATGGGTTTGCCGCGGCACGGGCACTGTCCCCGACCGGGTACGCCCGGCCATTCGACGTCGACCGGGATGGCTTCGTAATGGGCGAAGGGGCCGCGGTGCTCGTCCTCGAGACCGCCGAGCACGCCGAGAAGCGCGGAGCGAAACCCATCGCCGAGCTCCTCGGCGGGGCCTCGACGGCCGACGCCCACCACATAACCGCACCCCATCCCGAGGGAGACGGAGCGGAGCGCGCCATCCGGCTCGCTCTCGAGGAAGCCGGTCTGGAGCCGGGGGACATCGTCTACATCAACGCCCACGGCACCGGGACCGACCTCAACGACAAGACCGAAGGGGCGGTGATCCAGCGGGTGTTTGGCGACGACCAGCCCGCCGTGTCCTCGATCAAGGGCTCCACCGGCCACGGTCTGGGAGCCTCGGGGTCGATAGAGGCCGTGGTCGTCGTCGAGGCGATCCGCCGCAAGGAGCTCCCCGCCAACATCGGCCTCACCAACCAGGACCCCGAGATCCCGCTCAACGACATCGTGCGCGAGGTGAGGTCCTGGGAGCCGGGACCGACCATCTCCAATTCCTTCGGGTTCGGCGGCCACAACACGGTGGTGGTCTTCGGGCCGGTCTGACACTGGCCGGCTTCGCGCCAACCGAGGGCGCTGGACTTCGCAGAGCGGGGCTCCCAACCCAGGGTTCGCGATAGGTGTGCACCCACCTAGACTCGTCGGTGACGGGAGCTCGGTGATACCGGGCTGAGAGGGAGTCTGACAGACTCCGACCGCTTGAACCTGAGACGGGTAATGCCGGCGCAGGGATCTCGGACCGCTCATCGCTCCCGGCTGACAAGGAAGGAGCCGATGAGACAGCTACGCAAGACCACTTTCGCCATAGCCACCGCCCTGGTGCTCACCGCCTGCGGAGACGCCGGGCAGACCGAGACACCCGAGTCGATCACCTTGATCGCCCACGAGTCGTTCGCCGAGGGTGCCCACGGCATCGACGCATTCGCATCGTTCACCGAGGCCACCGGCATCGAGGTCGACGTGATCGCCTCCGACGATGCGGGAACCCTGATCAACCAGGCCGTCCTCACCCGGGACAACCCCTTGGCCGACGTGTTGTTCGGCGTCGACGACACCTTCCTCTCCCGGGGCATCGACGAAGGGATCTTCGAGGCGTATGAGTCGGCCAACATCGACGCCGTCGACCCGGACCTCCGTCACGGGGACGATCTGGTGACACCGATCGACTACGGAGACGTCTGCTTCAACTACGACAAGGAGTGGTTCGAGGCCAACGATGTCGCCATCCCCGACGATCTCACAGACCTCACCTCCGAGACATACGCTCCCCACGTCACCGTGGAGCACCCCGCCACCTCTTCTCCGGGGCTCGCCTTCATGATGGCGACCGTCGACGTCTTCGGTGAGGACGGGTGGCTCGACTGGTGGTCCCAGATGCGAGACGCCGGCGTCAACGTGGTCAGCGACTGGAACACCGCCTACTACTCGGACTTCGCCAGGTATGGCGGAGGCAGCTCGATCGTGATGTCCTACGCCTCGTCGCCTCCCGCCGAGGTGATCTTCGCCGAGGAGCCGCCCGAGGTGGCCCCGACAGGGGTCATAGAGGCGGGCTGTTACCGCCAGGTCGAGTACGCCGGGATCCTGGAGGGAACCGAGTACCCCGAGTCGGCCGGTCAGTTGATCGACTACATGCTCTCGGTGGAGTTCCAGGAGAACATCCCCCTGACCTGGTTCGTCTTCCCGGCCAACCAGAACGCCCGGCTCCCCGACGAGTTCGTCGAACACACGACGATCCCAGCCTCACCGACGAGACTGGCTCCCGACTACATCGCAGACAATCGGGACCGGTGGATCAACGAGTGGATCGGGGTGATGGAAGGCTGATGAGAAAGATCAGGTGGGGGTGGGTCGCCGTAGCCGCCCCGCCTGTTCTCTTCGTCGGCTACTTCTTCGCCTACCCGCTGGTCCGGATCCTCGCCCTCGGGCTGTCGGAGCTGAGCGTCGGTGCCAGCGGTGTCGAAGCCCGGCTGTTCCGGGTGGGTTGGTTCACCCTATGGCAGGCGACGGTTTCGACCATCCTGACCTTCCTCGCCGCCGCCCCGCTCACCTGGGCCGTGTCCTCCTACCAGTTCAAGGGACGAAGGGTGGCGATGGCCCTGGCCACCGTGCCGTTCGTGATGCCCACGGTGGTGGTGGGAACCGCCTTCGTCGCCCTGGGGTGGCGAGAGTCGATCGGCGCCATCCTCGCCGCCCACGTGTTCTTCAACGTGGCGGTGGTGGTCCGCACGGTGTCGACACTCTGGTCGCGCATCGACCCCCGCATCCAGGAGGCGGCACGGGTGCTCGGCGCCTCGGAGTGGGAAGTGTTCAAACGCATCACCCTCCCCCTACTTCGCCCTGCCCTCGCCGCGGCGGCCTCGATCGTGTTCCTCTTCACGTTCACCTCGTTCGGCGTGGTGTTGATCCTGGGCGGATTCCGCTACGCCACTCTCGAGGTCGAGATCTACCGGCAGGCGGTGACCTTGTTCGATCTCCCGCTGGCAGCCGCTCTCGCCATCGTGCAGATGATCGGCGTCACCGGCGCCCTCTACTGGTACTCCCGATATCAGGAGCGGACCGCGGTCTCGTGGACCCTGGAACGGGGCACCAACCTGAAGCGCCCGAAGGGGAGGGCACGACTCGGGGTGCTGGTGGCCACCGTGGGAACCCTGGTGGCGCTGGCGATCCCGCTGAGTGTCCTGGTGTCCCGATCGCTCGGCGGGCCCTACTACCAGTCGCTGTTTCGGGACAACCCGGTGGTGGGGACACCGGTGTCGTCGGTGGGGAACAGTCTGATGTTCGCCGTGGTGGCCACCCTGGTGGCGACTCTGATCGGCATCCTCGCCGCCACGGTGATAACGGGTCGATCAGGCCAGCTATCGAATTGGTTCGACCTCACCCTCATGCTCCCCCTGGGAACGTCGGCGGTGACGATCGGGTTCGGTTTCATCGTCGCCCTCGACTGGCCGGTGGACCTCCGGGCCTCCCGGTGGCTGGTGCCGATGGCCCACGCCCTCGTCGCCATCCCGTTCGTGGTTCGGTCAACGGTGCCCACCCTCCGCTCGGTCCCGGCCGAGACCCGGGAGGCGGCGGCGGTGCTCGGCGCCTCGCCGTTTCGGGTGTGGCGCGAGATCGACCTGCCCCTGGTGAGCCGGGCCGGAATGGTCGGGGCGGCATTCGCCTTCGTCATCTCCCTTGGCGAGTTCGGGGCGACATCCTTTGTCTCCCGACCGGGATCGGCGACCATCCCCACGATGATCTTCCGGCTGCTCTCCCGACCAGGGGAGACGTCCTTCGGCATGGCCATGGCGCTCTCGGTGGTTCTGGCCGTGCTCACCACCGCCGTGGTGATGGCCATCGACCGCGCCCGATTCGGCGAGTTGGGCAGGTTCTGATGCTCCAGGTCGTGGATCTGGACGTGGTCATCGACGGCAAGCGGATTCTCGAGAACGTCTCGCTGGAGGTGGCCGACGGAGAGACGGTGGCGGTCCTCGGACCGTCGGGATCGGGAAAGTCGACGCTGCTGAGGGCGATTGCCGGGCTGGTGGAGCCGGCAACGGGAGACATCAGATGGGATGGGAAGTCGATCGTCGGTGTCCCCACCCACGAGCGCGGATTCGGCCTGATGTTCCAGGGCTACGCCCTGTTCCCACACATGACCGTGGCCGACAACGTCGGCTTCGGGCTGAGAATGACCGGGAGACAGGATCCAGAGGCGGTGGAGGCCGCACTCGCCGCGGTCGGTCTCGAGGGTTTCGGCTCGAGACAGGTCGAGTCCCTGTCCGGAGGCGAGCAGCAACGGGTCGCCCTGGCACGCACCCTGGCGCCGGGCCCGGCTCTGGTCATGCTCGACGAGCCCCTCGGCGCACTCGACCGCAACCTCCGCCAGAAGCTGGTCACCGACACCCGCGAGGTTCTGGAGGGCGAGGAGGTGACAGCCATCGTCGTCACCCACGACCGCGACGAGGCCGTTGCCCTGTCCGACCGTCTCGCTCTGATGCGCGAAGGCACCATCGTCCAGACCGGGCACCTGGAGGAACTGCTCGCCGAGCCCGCGAACGACTGGGTGGCGGCCTTCATCCACTGACCCGTTCGCTCCGGAACGGAGGCAACCCCGATCGGCGAGCGCCTTCCACACGGAGCCGCGGAGAGTCCTCGACCCTTCGGGACTTTCGACCCTGCCACGATGCCGGTTCATCGTCCATTCTTGGAAACCACCAGTTCAGATCGTGCGGACGGAGGAAGCCGAGGCTGGCCTTCGTCCCTAAACCCCCAGGAGAACCAATTGGCTGCGAATGACAATTCGAAGACGTTCGATCGGGCGCTGTGGCTGATGGCGGTATTCGCCGTCCTCACCGCCCTGCTGGCCGGAGTGGCGGCCATCCGGGGCGGCGACTCGCCGGCCGGGGCCGCAGAGCCTCCGGGTGACGCCGCCGGTGGGGCCGTGACCGCCAACATCGAGCTCAATGAGTGGGCGATCACCGGCGACCTCGAAGTGCCAGCAGGCCACCTGACCATCACGCTCAGCAACACCGGCTCGATGGCCCACAACCTCGTCTTCGAGAACGGGCCGCGGTCGAGAGATCTCAATGCCGGCGAGACCGTCACGATGGAAGTCGGCCAGCTCGAGCCCGGAGCCTACGTCATATTCTGCGACATCCCCGGGCATCAGGCGGCCGGCATGGAGGCGCGCCTGATGGTCGGAGGTGACGCCGCCGGATCGGGAGATCAAGACGTATCCGGGCACGGCGACATGACCCCCGCCGAGATGGATCAGAAGATGATCGACTCGATGCTCGCGTTCCCGGCCGAGACCGAAGGCATCGGAAACCAGATCCTCGAGCCCACGGAGATCAAGGCGGACGGCACGAAGGTCTTCGACCTGACCGCCTCGGTAGTGGAGTGGGAGGTCGCTCCCGGCGAGTTCGTCGATGCCTGGGCCTACAACGGGATGGTCCCGGGACCGTGGATCAAACTCGATGTGGGTGACCGGGTGGAGATAAACGTGACCAATCTCACCGAACTGGGCACCGACGTCCACTGGCACGGCGTCTCGACTCCCAATGCCATGGACGGGGTGGCGCCATACACCCAGGATCCGATCGCGCCCGGGGAGACGTTCACCTACTCCTTCGAAGCCGAACGACCGGCCATCGGGATGTACCACGCCCATCTCCACAGCCAGATCAGCGTCCCCAACGGCATGTTCGCCCCACTGACCATCGGTGAGACCCCGATCCCCTTCGGCGAGACTTTCTCCGGCATCGAGATCCCCGAGGATCTCGAGGTCGCCAGGGAGATCCCGATGGTCCTCAACGACGCCGGGGTGATCGGCCTGACGCTCAACGGCAAGTCGTTCCCGGCGACCGAGCCTTACATGGTGAGCGAGGGCGACTGGATCGTCTACCACTA